>NZ_QHCT01000003.1:0-300000 GCF_003545885.1 Leptospira stimsonii | reverse complement strand
ACTCACCGAGGGGAACACGAGTCTAAAAGTTCTATCATCCAGAAAGCCCACGACTAAGATCATTGCGATCGCTTCGGGGAAGGGAGGAGTTGGAAAGAGCACCATCTCCGTGAACCTTGCTATCTCTATGGCACGGGCGGGTCAGAAGGTCCTCGTATTCGACGGTGACTTAGGTCTTGCAAACGTAAACGTTATCTTAGGGATCATTCCCAAATACAATCTTTATCACGTCGTAAAAGGCCATAAGAGCCTCAAGGATATCGTAATCCAGACTCCGGAGGGTGTGGATATCATCGCCGGGGCTTCGGGTTATTCCCAACTTGCGAACCTAAACGATACCCAGAGAAACACTCTGATCAAAGGTTTTTCCGAATTAGATAATTATGATATTATGATCATCGATACCGGTGCCGGAATCAGTTCAAACGTAATCGGGCTTACGCTTCCTGCGGACGACGTCATCGTCGTGACAACGCCGGAACCGACTGCGATCACCGATTCTTACGGACTCATCAAAGCGATCGTATCTCAAAGCCGAGATAAGAATCTAAAGATGGTCGTGAACCGGGTGAGAAGCGCGATCGAAGGAAAAAAAGTCGCCGACCGAGTGATCGATATCAGCGGACAATTTTTGGAAGTCAAAGTGGAAAACCTCGGATTTATCTTTCAGGACGAGGAAGTGGAGAAGAGTATTCGGGAACAAAAGCCGTATATCATCAATTCTCCGAAAAGTAAAGCCGCGGCCTGTCTGAATCGCATAACGTATTCTCTTTTGAATCAGGAAATGGAACCCTTGGAAGACGCCGGAATCAGCGGCTTTTTCAAAAAGTTCTTCAACTTTATGGACGTCCGAGAAAAAGAACTCAAGGACGACGAAGAATAGTCCTTGAATCTCCAGGTTTTATTCATCGCGGTTTTTGCCGTCATCGCGCTCATCGTTAGCCCGATCTGCGGATTTCTGGCAGGGAACCAAGTCGGTCATATTATTTTAGTCTCCATTCTTTCCACGCTTGCCTTTGCCGTTTTCGGTTTTGGTGTACATGCGATTCTGGAAATGAAAGTTCCTGAATTCTTAGATTTCCTCTCCAATCTTACGGGAGAATTTTCCTCTGCTTCTTCTTCCGGTGACGAAGGATCCGGAGGCTCAGGATTTCGGGATTATTCAAGTCAAGCCGGGGATTCCGAGTTTGCTACGGCTTCCGCGGACGGTCCTTCTTCTTCCGAAGTCTTTGCTTCCGCGACTCCAAAACGTCAGAAAAACGGCAACTTTGGAGATCATATCATGGTCGAAAATATAGCGATCAAAAACGAACCGAAACTGATGGCCGAAGCGATTCGAACGATGCTTGCGAAAGACGACATGGGAGAAAAGTAACAATTTCTTTCCTAAATATTGTACAAAACGGCTCAGAATCGCAATGAGACAAAAAACTGCTTGATTTCCCTGTTTTTGCCTCAAAAAATGCTATTGCAATTTTCTGAGAAGCTCGACACTTTAGAATGAAGGTCAAGGTTTTTCCAGATCCGAGCTTATGTCCAAAAAGTATGATAAATATAACCAGCAGGATGAGACGGAACTATGGAAATCCTATCGGGATACCAAAGATCAGGACATCCGAGCTTACCTCGTAGAAAAATATTCTCCCTTAGTCAAACACGTTGCGGGTAGAATCGCGATCGGAATGCCGCAAAACGTCGAGTTCGACGATCTCGTTTCGTACGGAGTTTTCGGACTCTTAGATGCGATCGAAAAATTCGATCCGGATCGTTTGATCAAATTCAAGACCTATGCGATGACTCGAATTCGAGGAAGTATCTTTGACGAACTTCGATCGATCGATTGGATTCCGAGATCCATCCGACAAAAAGCAAAACAACTCGAACAGATTATCGGAATGTTGGAAAACAAAGAAGGCCAGCAGGTGGACGACGAAGCCATCGCAAAAGAGCTGGGCATTTCGATGGAAGAATACAACACTCTTCTAACCAAGATCAGCGGCACTTCTCTCGTTTCTTTGAACGATATCTGGTTTCTCGGAGATGAGAACGACGAAGTTTCTTTTATGGAAACCCTCGAATCACCGATGAATATGAATCCGGATACGATCATCGAAAAAGAAGAAATCAAAAACGTAATCGTAGAAGCAATCAAAACTCTCCCTGAAAAGGAAAAGAAAGTCATCGTATTGTACTATTATGAAGATCTCACTTTGAAAGAAATCGGAGAAGTTCTGGAAGTAACCGAATCCAGGATTTCCCAACTTCATACAAGAGCGGTTTCTCGTTTGAGAAGCAAACTCGGAAAAGTGAAATCAGTCATCACTCGTAAGTAAAGAATTTATTTACCAGGATACAAATCTATATGGGTTCCCTGATTCCATTTTTAGAAGACCAAGGCCGGGAACTGGATCGAATCCAGAAAGAGCAGGTGGAAGTCTACGGGGACACGCTTGAAAACTCTCTCCGACTCGCCGCTAAACATCTCAAAAAACAAATTCACGAGTTGGATTACGTCGTTCTCAAACGCGGAAAGAAAAAACTTTTCGGTCACGAGCCCTGGCATATCCGCGTTTCCATTCTTCCGGAGGATAATTTCTTAGACGAGCTCACCGAACTCGACAAAAAGCTGACCGGTGGTTCCGGAAAACTCGTTTCCAAGGATCTCAAAGAATTCATCCAACCGAAGGACAAGGACGGAAGATCACTCGTCCAAATTTTCAGAAACGGAGTTTATCTCACCGTTTTTCCACCGTTAGGCGAAGGTCGTCACGTTGAAATGGACGAGGTTACGAAAAAACTTTCTCTAAAAGGTGTTTCCGTAGAAGACGAAAAACTCGTCCGTAAACTCGTGAAGGAATCTAAAGGTGAGGCGGTGATGATCTCGGAACAAAAACCGAGACAGGGAATGGAAGCCAAGATGATCTTGGATATCACTCCCGATAAGATGAAGGCGAAAGTCACGATTCTTCCTCCAAGACCGGGCGGAAGGGATTTGGACGTGAAGGATGTCGTCAATCATCTCAAAAACGCCGGAGTCAAATACGGATTCAAAGAAGAAGAGATTCAAAAAAAACTCGAAGAAGAATATTTCAATCAACCGTTTCTCGCCGCGGAAGGAGATTATCCGATCAACGGCAAAAACGCTCAGATCATCTATCACGTCCGGACGAGTAAAAACGTTTCTTTTCGGGAAGACGAAACCGGAAGAGTGGATTTCAAGGATCTCGATCTGATCGAGAACGTCGTCGTCGGTCAGCTTCTTGCTGAAAAAATTCCCGCCGAAAAAGGGAAATACGGACGAACTCTTTTTAACGAGCTCCTTCCCGCGAAGGATGGAATCGACACGGATCTCAAACAAGGAAAGGGGACGATTCTTTCCGAGGACAGAAGTAAACTTACCGCGGAAGTCAACGGTCAGGTAGTTTTCGCCACCGGAAGATTATCCGTCGAAACGGTCTACAGAGTGAACGGGGACGTCGGTATCAAAACGGGGAACGTCACGTTCTTAGGTTCGATCGTAATTACGGGTAACGTGGAAGATAATTATTCCGTGAAAGCCGCCGGTAATATCGAAATCTACGGAACGGTTCAGAAGGCAAGAGTGGAAGCCGATGGAGACATTATCATTCGTCAGGGTATTTCCGGAAGGGAAGAAGCCCATATCGAATCCACAGGTGGAAACGTCATCGCTAAGTTTATTCAGAGTGCGACCGTAATCACGGAAAAGGACGTTCTGGTTCAGGAAGGAATTCTTCATTCGTTTGTAAGCGCCGGAGGAAAGATTCTCTGCAATGGAAAACGTGGGCAAATCGTGGGTGGAACGGTGCGTGCCTCCGAACTCATCGGTGCGAGAAGTATCGGCTCTTCCGCAAACCCTGCGACCGAACTCGTGGTCGGAATCGATCCGAAAGTGCTCAAACAAATCGCGGACTACGAAGCGAAGATGCACGAGAGCCAGTCCAAACACGAACAGGTATTTAAGAGTCTCAAGACCCTGCAGGCAAGAAAGGAATCCGATCCGGCCTCGTTTACGGAAGACCATCAGAACCAATTGGTGAAAATGCAGAAAGCCGTGGAAAAACTGGATTCTAGGATCAAGGAATTTGAGACAGAGATCAGCAATCTCAAGAACTATATGGAAGAGAAATCTTCCCACGGTAAGATCAGCATCGAAAAAGTCCTCTATGGTGGAGTTACGATGAAGATCCGGAATTCGGATTTTAAAACACGAAATGAGATCAAGAATAAGACGTTTGTCGAAGAGAACGGGATGATCCGTCAGGTGCCTTACGAAGATCCCGATCCGGACAATAAAAAAGACTGGAGAAAAAAACGAAACCGTGGTAATTAAACCATAGGATGCGCCTCAGTGATACTCTTTTAGGCTATGGACAGGCTCCGGACATGATTCGGAGACAACAGGTGGAAAACCCGTTTACCATGCCCCATACGATCTCCGAAACGGCTCGGGTCGTAAAAGAGTACAATGATACCAGAAAATACGCGGTCGAGCTGTACACCGACGTGTTCTCCCTTTCTCCGGAATCCAGGGAAAGAATGGTCTCCGCTCGCAATCAGAAAATCGACCAGATCCGGGACAAACTCAAAACATACAAACCCGCATCGGAAGGTCAGTCAGAATTGGTCACATACTCTGCGGGCGGTGAAAAGGCGACTAACGCACCTGCCAACCGAGGTAGAATCGAATTCTTCGCTTAATCTTATTTCCGTGGGAATGTTGTTGGAGACGGTTCCGGGGGAAAAGATATGGAGCTTTTTGCAGTTTTAGCGATCAACGCCGTCATTTCGGTGGTGCTGTATTATACGATTACATCCAAAGTCACGGAAAGAATCCGGACACACATGTTAAAGAAGATCAACGAGGAGATTCGAGATTTCGTGGACGAACTGGAAACGGAATCGATGAGACAAGTGGATCTGATCGGATCGAGAATATTAACCTTTAAAGAAATGACGTTGAAAGTGGAAGAACTGGTAAAAAGAATCGAGCAAGCTACCACCCCGGGGATCCTCAATACGATTCAAAATGAAACCTCCACTTTGAAGAATGATTCTTCTTTTTCGATGAGCTTACCGTTTCAAGATGTATCAAAACCATATGAAAAAAACCTGAATGCGAGCGTCTCCGGTTTCGTTCAAAAAGGTATCGGAAATATCTATAAGGAGAATTTGGAACTCATCAAGGAAGAGGAAGAGTTCGAAACTCCGAAACAACAAAGATCCCCGTTGTCCCAAACCAATCCGTATTCCCAAAAGTCTGCTCCTAAGATTCAGCCCATCAAAAAAGAAACTGCACAGGCAAAAACGCAGGAAGAAGTTGTTCCCGGTTCCACGTCGAATTTGGTATTGGAGACGATCGGCAAGGGAGTGAGAAAATTTTTTGGGATCCAAGAAATCAAAGCCGTAGCCCAAAAAGAATCCGAGGCGAACGATTACTTCCCCGGAACAAGAAACACGACCCTCGATATTTCGTTGGATGAGGATCCTTTTTCACCCGTAGAAGAAAATCCGAGTGCGTTAGGCGGAATAGCAAACTTCAAAGATAATCTAAAATCGAAAGAATCGGATTTCGGAAGAATTCTTCAGGAGAACGTGACCGGTTACAAACCGCCTAAGCCTGATTCGGCGAAGATTTCCGCTGAAGCCGCATTATTGGAAGTGGGAGAAGACTCCACAAAAATCGAGAAAGTTGTTTTCCTTTTAAAAAGAAAATATTCCCATGAAGAAATTTCCGACGCACTGGATTTGGCGCTTGGAGAAGTGGATATCATAGAAAGATTCAGGTTAGATAGAAATAGGAGGTTCTGATGTCCCAGTTTAGCGTATTGAACGTAGGATTCGGGAATATCGTTCTGGTTTCTAAGATCGTAAGCATCATTCATTCGGATTCTGCTTCGGCAAAAAGGATTCGAAATGAGGCAAAGACGAACAACAGTTTGATCGACGCGACTCAAGGTAAAAAGACCCGTTCGATTATCGTGACGGACAGCAATCATCTGATTCTTTCCAATTTAAGAGTAGAATCTCTTACAAGAAGAATCGAGTCCCGAGACAATTCCATCGCATCCGAAGAGGAAGAACTAGACTGAATTCTCCTAAACTTTTTGTTCTCTCTTCCGTCGCCGGAGGAGGGAAGTCGACCCTGATACAGAAACTTCGTGAGAACCATCCGGAAATTTTGTTTTCCATTTCCTGCACCACTCGTTCCCCTCGTCCCGGGGATAAGGAAGGAGTAACGTATCATTTTCTCTCCAGAGAAGAATTTGAAAAGGGAATCTCTGAATCCGCTTTCTTAGAATACGCTATCGTCCATGACCAGTATTACGGAACGCCTCTAAAATTTATCGAAGACGCGTTTCAAAAAGGAGCTTCGGTGATCATGGATATTGACGTCCAAGGCGCGAAGATCATCAAAGAAAAACTACCTTCGAAAATCGTGACTATCTTTATTCTTCCACCGAATGAAGAAGAGTGGGAGAAACGATTGAGAGGTCGTGGGACCGACTCGGAAGAAAACATCTTGAAGAGAATTCGTAATGGAAAAGAAGAATTGCGTCGCCAAGACGAATTCGATTTTAAGATCGTGAACGACGATTTGGAAACGGCTCTCAAGGAATTGGAAGAAATCGTATTTTCGAAATCGAAATGAGAATCGGGTCAATTTCTTTTTTACGTTCATGTAGGAGTTCCTACAAAACGGGGAACGTCTTTTTTTCTTGAAGATTTTTCATTTTCCGATATGGCAGATTTTGCGAATTTTTCCCGCCACCTCACCCCTCCACCCAAGATCAGGGTGGGGCCCACGCGCTTTTTCGGCGGGGTCGGAGTTCCGACAGGGGGAGGTTTTTTATCGGATGAGCATATTTTATTTCGGACTGAAATTCTTTTTTGAGTTTTATCCCAATCGAATTTATGATCCGCCGTATATTAATTTTTTTCGCAAGTTCCCTTCTTTTTTTCCAAACTTCCGTATCTTTTGGTGAGAGAAAAATGATTAAAAATGACTCGAAAGAACTTTTAAAACGTTTAAAGAAAATTCCGAATCTGTTTTTGGAATCGAAGAAGTTGGCGGAAAAAAAAACGAACTTAGATCCATATCCTTTTCTGGAAAATCTCGCGAAGGAATTTCGTGAAGCAAGAAATTCTTTCCAAATCGGAATTCCCTATCGGCATATCACGACTTGTTCTTCCAATGAACATCGAATCCCCGAGGTGAAATACGATGTTTTTATTTTCTCCAAAGGTAAGGAATTGAAATTTTCAATTTTGGAAAGTAGACTTCACGAAATCGAAAAACACGAAGGTTCCTTTCTAAAGGAAGAAGAGAAAATTCTTAACGAATTCTTTCCCTGATTTCCAGGTCTTTCTCGGGTAAGGCCTGTCAGTCGGGGCGGTCGAGCGGAATATTTTCTAACATTCCGATTTTTGCAAAAACCGTTTTTTTATTTCTACGTTATCTGCAATCTGGAGAGTCGACTAGAATAAAAGGCATCGTCGTCGCGACTCCATTCGCTTTGAGTTCTCTATCCTTGAGGTAGAATCCGCAAACGGAAACGGAGCTTCCCACTTGCACATTTGAAATCAAGGAAGGGGCATCCGAATCTAACGCGACCGGTTTTCCTGAAAAATAAACTACAAAACGAATCGAGTTTCCTTTATAAAGAATTTCCGAGACGGTTCCGGCGATCTGAATGGTCTTTCCAAAGGCCGCCGAAGGATTGGAAACAAGTTCGTAACCGCTTACTTTCGGAGGAGGGCCGTTTTTTTTCTTTCCTGAAATAGAAAGTGGAACCAGAAAGAAAAAAGCGCAAAAAAGAGTTAGGAATTTATAATATTGTTTCATCTTTTTCTCCGTTATGGATTTGCTTCGACTGCGTCGTCCGGAATTCCGGGTGTTTTGATTCCACCTGATCGACTGAGCCATTTGTTAGTGATCATCGCTCTTCTATCCGCAGGGAAGAGGGTCAAAAGATAGGTGGTAATGGTAGGTCTCCCTTCGTCTTCAGCGTCCTTGTCCATCTGAATAAAAACGTCTATGATATCTCCATCAGGCCAGTTTAAGAGCATCCCTACTGCGGAATCAGGAGGCATATTCCCGACTTTATCGGCGAGCACTTTTACCAATTTCTGGCGGCTATTTTTTTCCGCTTCTGAAGATTTCATGTCTTTCTCTTTTGTGATAAGACCTTTTCTCATCTCTTCGAGTTTTTCCATCTCCGCTTCCAGTCGCCCTTTTTCCGCGAGGAGTTCGGCCTTTCGTTTTTCAAGCTCGTCCAATTCTTCCGCAAATCTTTCTTGAGCCTTCGTAAATTCCAGCTTTTGAAGTTCGGAAGGGGACTCGTTGTCCTGATTCACGAGGCCAGGTTCCTTTCTCAAAAAGGGAAAAATATCGGAGGCATTTATGATCTGAAAGTAATCAAAAACGAAAAAACCGATTCCTAAGAGAAAGAAGATGAGAAGCACCAGATAGGTGGCTCTTGCTTTGTCGCTTAACGATGCCATATTAAACCTTTAGGTCGATCCGATTCCTGCTGATTTTATTTTCCAATTCTTCCGCCTTCAATTGAAAATCGGTGATTTTCTTCTGAAGGCTAAGCATAGAATCCGGAGGTACGGAAGAATTTCCGGAAGTCGCATTCAAGATCTTTTGAAAGATCGATTCACTTTTTGAATCGCTCGTAGAGTTTTTTAAGCTCTGAGAGCCCTGCGTCGTCGTTTGCGCTTTCTGCGTTTGTTCCCGTATCGAATGTAAAGATTCTCGGAGGCGGTTCAGATTGAGTGGATTCACGGATTTCTCTCCATTGGATGGATTTTAGCTGATTATAATGTTCTTCGAGTTCGAATTTCTCTTTTTTAAAATAAAGTTTTCGATATTGTTTATATTGATTGTCTTTTAAGATTTCTAATATCTTTCGATCTTTCTGCGCGAGGATCAATTCGGATCTTTTCGAATCGAGTTCCGGTTTTTTCTTATCGATATCCGATTCTAAATTTTCGTTTTGGGTAATAAGAGAGCGGATATAACCTTGGTGCAGTTGGTAGTCTCTCAGAGAGGCTCCGTGGAGAGAATAGGATTCTCCCGTGAGAAGGTCGATCTGCTTTTCATTCTCCAGGATCTCGTTTCGAATCTGGTTGATTTCGCCTGCAACTAGGGAAAACGCTTTGAGTTTTTCGTCTTCCTTCTTCTTTCTAAGATTGAGAACTGGTTCCAGGCTGAATTCAAAACGTTTCAAGGGATTAGAATTCCTCGTCTTCTTGTTCTTCTTCTAAAATTTCTTTTAGGCCTTTGACTGCTTGCGAGAAAGTGCTTCTTTCATGGATCTTTTGTTTCAGATAACGATCGATCTTATCCTTCTTTCGGATCGCCATATCGACTCTTGGATCGGAACCGGATACATAGGCGTTCAGGCGGATCAATTCTTCAGCGGAATTATAGACGCTGATGAGTTCTCGAATCATTCCTGCTCTTAGGTTTTGATCTTCCGGTGCGATTCTTGCCATGACGCGCGAGAGCGAAGCCGGGATATCGACTGCAGGATAATGATTTCTTTCCGCGAGCTTTCTGCTGAGGATAATATGTCCGTCGATATATCCTCGAACAGCGTCTGCAACTGGATCTTCCATTTCATCCGCTTCGGTTAAGACTGTGTAAAAACCGGTGATGGTTCCGCCGGATTTGGATGTTCCGGAACGTTCCACGAGCTTGGCGAGTTTAGAAAAGACGGAGGAGCTAAAACCTCTCGTGATCGGAGGTTCATGATTCGAAGCGGAAATTTCTCGGTTGGCTTGCGCGAATCTTGTCAAGGAATCCATCATGAGGTTTACGTGTTTTCCCTGATCTCGAAAGTATTCCGCGATAGCGGTAGCGAGGAGGGCGCAGTTGACTTGTTCCATCTTGGGAGAATCGGAGGTCGCCGCGAGGACGACGGATTTTTGGAGTCCTTCTTTTCCTAAATCTAATTCTATGAATTCGTTTACTTCTCGTCCGCGCTCTCCGACGAGGGCGATTACGTTTACGTCCGCATCCGTATAGCGCGCGATCATTCCTAAGAGGCTGGATTTACCAACTCCCGAGCCGGAGAAAATTCCAACTCTCTGTCCTCTTCCTATGGTAAGAATTCCATCGATTGCGCGAACCCCGGTCATGAGGATGTCTCGGATGATCGGACGGTCCAGTGGATTCGGGACTTCGGCGTCCGGAGGGCGCTCTTCCTTTGTGATAATATGACCTTTTTTATCGATGGGTCTTCCTACACCGTTGAGGACCCGACCTAGGAGTTCTTTCCCGACTGGAATGGAGAGTTTGCGTCCTGAGGAAAAGACAAAGGCTTCTGGATAGATTCCTTCCACGGGGCCGAGGGGCATAAGAGTGTAGACGTGTCCCTCGAACCCGACGATCTCGCATTGGAGATATCCTTCTTTTCCGCTCTTTTGGACATCCATGAGTTCGCCAATTTTAGAATCCGGAGGACCTTCTGAATAGATGACGTTTCCAGAAACACGAATGACTTTGCCGGATTTCCGGATCGTTTCCGTCCGATCCATAATCAGGAAATATTTGGACATGACGTCTATTTTCTCGTGAAATTTCTTTTCAATCATAGGAGGTCTTCGGAATTATCTCTTGGTATCCAGGATTTGTCGGAAAGTCAAGTATCTATGCGAAAATAAAAGAATTATGTCTCTAATGAAGAGGAGAGAACGAGTGAGATAGATGAGCCTCTCTTGAGAAAGGCCTTTGTCGTACATACGACGGTCCTCCGTGAAATCGGATCGCCCCTCCCTGATTGGGTGGTGGAGGTGGGCTGGCGGGAAAAAAACGAACGAGTTTTCCTTAGCACAAAAAGCGAGTTTCGTAAATTTAAATCTTTGAATTTTACCTTTGTCGGAATTCCGACGAAGATTCGAATTCAACCTTACTCTTTGAATTCTCTTTTGGAGAATCCTTTTTGCGAAATCTCGGCTTCCGTCACATGCAAGTTTTCGCTTTGGAACCAAGTTTGTAGGAGTTCCTACAAGAGGTAGGTGAGTAAAAAAACTTTGCAAAAATGAGAATTCTGTGATAGAGAAAAATTTCGGAATTTTCCCCGCCCCCTCACCCCTCCACCCAGGTTTAGGGTGGGGCGCCGACTTTTTCACAGAAGAGTTGTCGTAGCCCCCACAATCGGAAGAGGCAAGACGAAAGGGAACAGATCTCCCTTCTTCGAGTGGAGAGATTTTTCGCGAAACGTAGGATCTCACACTCGTTTCAAAGTTCAAAAAAACTTTCCTAAGCTGGAACTGAAACGGATCAAAAATTTCACTCCCGAACCATGTGGGAGCTCCCAAAAAAAGAAAAGATCTCCCGGAAAACCCGGGAGATCGATAAGAAGGGAGAAGAATGTCTTGGTTAAAAACAAATTCAGAAAAAGGAGACGGAGAAACGACCTCGAAATTTTCCCCAAAAAAAAGTCCCTTTTTAGATCGGCTCCGCATTTCGAATGGCTTCCTCGATTTCTTTGAGCTGAGTTGAAATCCTCGCGTCGATCGCTCCCACGTCCGTCTCGATGATAACACCTCCACGATCCACACGCGAATCTTCGTAGATATTGACCTTGCGAAGAGATTCCATAAGTTTGATAAGTTCGTCTTTGTGAGCTGTCGTGAGTTCCAAGTCCGCGAAGTTGACCCGAATATCCACTCGGTCTCTGTCTTTGATTCTCTTTAAGGCTTCTCTAATATTGTTGAGAACGATTTCCTTTCTCTCAATGATCTCGTCTTTGATCACTTTTCGCGCGATGATCAAAATCATCTCGACCATCTGTTTCTCGGACGCCTGAATGATTTCTTCTCGAATATCGATCGCCTTACCGACGATGGTTCCCAAACGGTCGATGAGTCTTCGAACTTCACCTTGACCTTTTTTGAAACCGACTTCTCGTCCGGCATCGTAACCTTTTAAGTAAGCCTCGTGTTCGATCTCCGCGACCTTCATCTCGGCTTCTTTGATCATTCTCTCGACTTCCATCTTCGCACGGTCGAGAATCTGTTCCGCTTTTGCTTTTCCGGTATCTTCTTCTAATTTAACTTTTTCTTTGGAATCTTGGATCATCTGGAAGGCGCGCTTGCGTCCTTCTTCCTCGATCTCTTCCGATTTTTTTCTCGCGTCTTCGAGAAGTTTACGAACCTGTTCTTCGTTCTCTTCTCGATAACGGCTCAGTTCCGCTTCGATCTCTTCGATCGAAGGGCCCTGATATTGTTCGATGATATTTCCTTCTTGGTCTACCTCGAACTCTTCGGCGTCCTCGTCTCTGTGAAATTTTTTGTATTTATCAGGAATCGCTAATTCTACCTGATCTTTGATGTCAGCGATTTGAATCGGTTTAAAGACGAGTTTGGCCATCGGTTACGTAGCTCTCCAAAATTTGATACTTCCTTCCTCGATCTCTTCCCGGAGTCTTTCGAGAATTCCATTCTGAGCCGTCTCCATTTCCGCGAGACTGATCGGACCCATGGAATCGGATTCCAGGCGAATCGAAGCGCTCAGAGCCGGTTCTAATTTTTCAAGAATCCGGAGCTGAATTTCCGTCTCCGTGCCTTTGAGCGCACAGGCGAGAACGATCGGATGAAAAGAAGAAAAGAATCTATTCAAAGGTTCTCTTTCTAAGAATAACAGATCTTCCATCCGAAAGAAGTGTTCAATTATATTTTCGGCAAAACCGGGCCTCTTCTCGCGGATTCGATCGAAGATTTTTTGAGAATCTCCGGGATTGAGTCTTCCCAAAAGGTCCGCGGCCTTTTTTCCTCTCTGGTTTCGAGTCGGAAGGCTCTTCTCTTCCAAAGCGAGCGCTTCTAATTTGAACTTCAGAAAGCGTTCCAGGCGATTCTTCTCATACTCGCTGGAAAGGTCGAGATCATGGATTTGGATGAGGATTTCTTCTTTTCTCGATTCGGGGAAGTCGTTTAACACCGCGGCGGACGCGTCCGGGTTTCCGAAACAAAGAACCAAGGCGATCAGATCCGAATTCTCACCCGAAACGATTCTGGAAATTTCTTCCGCGCTTTTCTGTTTGAGGTCTTGTAAGAGATCTCTTTCCTCTTTCTCTTCTTTGAGAAGAGCTTCCAGTTCCCGAATCAGATTGAGACTTTCGGGATCTATATTCTCCTCTCTCTGAATTTTGGAAAGAGAACCTAAGAAAGAAGAGAGAATTTCTCTCTCTTCCTTGGAATCGGGTTTTCCCGTTTTGTGAAACGTCTCGAGAAGTTTCCCCGTCGTCTCCGGACCTAAGTGGCGGTAGACTTCCGGAGGGAGATGTTCTCCCAAGATCCGGAGAAGACTTCCCGCTCTATTTTGTCTGGACGACAGGGAATTCATCAGCTTGCTTCCTCTTCAGAGAGCCAAGTGCGGAGAAGCTGTGCGACTTCTTCCGGTTTTTCCCTTGCGAGGTTGATCGCGTTTTCGAGGAGTTCTCTTCGATACTTTTCGTCGAGAGAGAGTTCCACTTCCGCACCACCTTCGTCCATGACTCGGAGGGCCGCTTCTCTCATCATCTGCTGTTGAGCCGCGAGTTCTTCTTCTCTGAGTCTTCTTCTTCTTGCGATTTCTTTCTTAACCGCTCTGTAAACCAGGATGCTTACGATGAGGAGAAGAATGATGATCAAAGACGCGATGATCATTTGGCGGATCGCTTTCTGCTTGCGGAGTTCTTCGTCTTCCGCGGCGAACTGAGCCGATCTGTCTTTTGGAATCGTGATTACGGAAATCTGATCCCCTCTCGCTTTATCGAGACCGACCGCGGCTTCTAAGTTCTTCCGAATTTGTCTGAGTTCGTCGTCCGAAACCGGAATGTATTTTCTTTCGTATCCGGTTCCGTCTTCTTTTTCTTTCTTTTCCCACATCCCGTCGATCACGACGGAAAGGTTGATCTTCTCGACTTTCCAAGGTTGTTTTTGAACTTCGGAAACTCTTCTGTTGAATTCGTAGTTATTGACGTTTTCGGATTTGCTATATTCGGATTTTTGATAGTCCGTATCCTTGTATCCGGGAGGAATGTTCGGCTCGGTTCCGGCGGGACCATCCGGAGTAAATCCTCTTCCTTTGAAGTCTTCTTTGGTTTCTTTGGAAGAGACTTTCAAAGAATAACCGTCCACGAGTTTTAATTCGGAGTAGGGAGTGTTCGGGTTATCGGGAATCGCGACGACCGGAGAAACGGAGTTGTCTTTATAGGATTCTTTGTCCCAGTTTAAGTTATATTCAAAACGTGTAATGTCGACTCTTTCTTCGCCCCCGAGAAGCCAACGAAGTGTGTTTCTCATATCGATCAATCTTTGGATTCTTTGTTCTTCGCCGATTCTTAACTTTTCCTGAACGATTCTGAGTTCGAGCCTTTCCTTTTCGAGATCTTCTTCGAAATCGCTGATGATCTTACCGTCCGCGTCGGCAACGCTCACGTTTTCCGGCTTTAACTTCGGAACCGCTCTCGAGATCAAGTTTACGATCCCTTTTACTTCCTTTCTGGAAAGAGATTCAACGCCGGGAATGTAGTGAAGAATAACGGAAGCTTTTACTGGAGAAGCGTTTGAGGAGAAGAGTTCGTCTTCGGGGAATGCGATGTTGACGTATGCCTTGTCAACGGAGCGAAGTGTCATCAAGGATTGTTCGATGGCCCCTTTGAGAGCTCGATATTTCTTGATGTCCTTGTCGAACTGGGTCTCGGTGAATTTATCCACGTTGAAAAGTTCCCAACCTTGAACTCCCGCGGGGATTAAATTTTCCTGAGCGAGTTTTGTGACAATCTCTTGTCTTTGTTCGGGGTCGACGGTGATGATGCTCGTATCGGAAGTTCCGTATTGGTAACCGAGAGAATCCAGCTTTTTGGTAACCTCGGCGAAATCCTTACTCGTGAGATCTTTGAAGAGGACGACTCGGTTCTTTTGCAGAGAGATCGTAGAGAGAATCCCGATCGCTACGATGACGGTTAACGCAACTCCTCCGAGGATGAGTTTTTTGGTCGTGTCCAGAGTTGTGAAAAACTCTCGAACGTTATTAATGATTTTCTGCAATTGCTCTGGCATAGCGAATCTCCACCGAATTTACAATACGGGACATAATCAAATATCGGAAAGAAAGTACAATCCCTTTTCTAAATTTTTTAGAAAATTTTAGATTGGTACACAAATGTTAAGCGCAGTGAAATGCGAGTATTCGTTATTTTGAATGTGTTTGTAGATGTAAGCTTGTGTACTCAATCTTTGTGTAGTGAAAAAGGATTCCGAAAAACCTAGTAGGCGTTAAAAATTGAATGTAAGACGAACGAAAGACGAATATGGAATTCTTCAGTCTTATGCTCGGGCGAATTATTCTCCGCCTTGGGCGGAGAATAACCGCGCTCTCAGCTTCAGTCAAGAAATTGTGTCTCCCAGAAGAATATTATAATGTACGAATTTCAATTTCTTGACTCCGCATCGATCGCTTTCGCGGTCCTCAATCCCGCAATGATTCTAAAAATTTTGCAAACCGTTGGAGTCTGCAAAGAAAACGTCTCCGGTTTTTGATTAAAGATTTGAATCTTTCGTTTCCATTTCCTGACAAGATGAAAAAAAGTCGAAGATAAGTGAAAAGCCAAAGAATGCTGATGCCTGTCGAATGCGGCGTTGAACCCGAATTTTTTCTCCAAGTTCCCGCCTTTCTACGATACAATGGGAATCATTCACTTTTTCATTCCATTGTGACGAAAGTGAACGTTTTCAAGTCTTCGATTCTGCGAAGGAAGGTCCGCAAATTACGGAGAATCACTTTTGTTTCGACCGTCCATTTTCCGAAGGATAGGGAGAGTGGAATTGCTATCCTACTTCTCAGAACGCAAAAAAACGGCCGTGCTGATTCTAGGATAAACGATGTAGAACGAATGTTTCTAAAAAATTAGGGTCGGAGCAAAGGATAAGAGAAGAGGAGGTCGTGTTCTTTCAATCGTCATTTTTAAAACGATTGAGAAGAGTGGAATTTTCGATTCCCTTCTCTTCAATCCGCTCCGCTTCGTTTGAAAAAATACTGCAAAAGTTTTCGAACCTGTGCCGGAGGAATTCCGTTTCCGAAAAATTCTCCGTCCACCCAAATCTCGAAGTGAAGGTGCGTATTCTCCATCGAACCTTTCGCTTCTTCGATGAGCCCCGAATTGCCGACGGTTCCAACGATTTCACCTTGTTTGATTTTGCTTCCCACCCGCAGATTGTTTTTGATGGAGGAGAGGTGATTGAAGCTCGTCATCACTCCGTTTCCGTGGTCGATCCAAACCTGTCTTCCGCCGAAATCTTTCTCTACGTAAGTAACCGTACCTTTGTGAGACTGAGAAGTATGGTATTCGTAATCGGCTAACGTCATCGGAGAATACGAATGATCCGCGCGAACGACGATCCCGTCTCCCGGAGCGACGGCCTCATCCTGAAAGTTTAGATTTCGAATTTGTCCATCCGCATCTTTCTTTTTGTATATATCAATTCCCTTATGTACTCCGTTTCGATAGACTCGAGGAGCGTTGGGAAGTTGGAAGTCGAGTGCGGGAATGAGTCCGCCTAAAACCGGAAACGTATATCCACGTAGTCTCGGTTCGATTCCGTTGAGTAATCTCTGATTTAGTAAAAGTTTAAGATCGCTGATCACAACTCCTCTTTCGGTCGTATTTGGGAAATAAATTCTTAAAACGGATGCGTCAAGATTTTCAAGTTTGTGAAGGTTGATCAGTTCCACTTTTTCATTCGTAAGGATGGTTCTCCATTCGTCTCGGATCAAAACCTGGATCTCATATCTTTTAACCGCTCTTTCTTTTCGAAAAAGAGGAACTGTGATTTCAAGACCGTTGATGAGACGTTTAGAGCCGAAGTCCACGATGATCCATTCGTTTCCCGGTTGATTCGAGGAATACCAGTGCGTTTGCGGATCGGAGTCGAAAAGGTTAAAACCGCCGTATTCGGCGGAAAAAGCGGAGGAGACGGAATAACTGAATGGCGCTGTCGTCCATCTCCCAAAATCGATAAAGTCCACTTCGGATCCGAAGTTTCCGAAATTCGGGGCGGCCTCGATCGACACTTGCGAAAGAAGAATCAAGAATAGAATTTTTGTTAAGCGTAATTTCATTTTAAATATTATGAAATTCTTATACATGAAACGGTTTTCCGACTTGACCTTTTAGGTGTTTGGTCGTTTCCACTTCCCAAGAATCCAAAAATTCGGCGCTTCTTTGTGTCAGATCCGGTCGGAGTGCGATCGGGTTTCCGTCCTTATCCGCGTATAGGGCTCTTCTTCCGAAGAATCTTCCGTTTACTTCCTCTTTCCAAGGTTTTTTATCTCTATTCCCTCTCATTTTCCAAGCGAGAAGAGCGTTTTCGCAAACGGCTTTTAATTCTTCGGGGTTCGCCGAAATTCCATGATCGGGTCCGTCCAAATTTTTATCGAGTGTGAAGTGTTTTTCGATCATCGTCGCTCCAAGGGAAACGGCGACGGTCGCCGCGACATTTCCTGCAGTATGATCCGAAAATCCGATCGGAAACGGATAAAGAGTACGGAACGTTTCTACGATTCTTAAGTTCGCTTTTTCAGGCGGAGTAGGGTAGAGCGATACACAGTGTAAAAGACAAAGTTTCGTTGTCCCTTCCTCTTCCAAAAAAGAAACGGCCCTGTTGACCTCGAAAAAATCCGCCGCGCCGGAAGATAGGATAACCGGAAGTTTCGTTCTTGCCGTCTCTTTTAGGAGAGTTTTGTTCGTAACGTCTCCGCTCGCGATCTTGATCGCAGGAACCTTTAAAGCCTCGAGGAGTCGCAAGGAACTCACACAGAGGGGTGTGGAAAAAAAGATAAGACCCTCGTTTTCGGCGGCTTTCTGGAATTTTCTATGCATCGATTCCGAAAGTTCATATTTTTTGAATATATCGACTAAGATCTTAGAGTCAGGATTGTTTACGTCTATGAATTCTTCCGTTACGTAGGATTGGAACTTTACCGCTTGAGCTCCCGCTTTTTTCGCCGCGGCAATCGTTTGTTTGCCGATCTCTTCATCGTTGTTGTGATTGAGTCCGATTTCTGCGACGATTACGGGAGGATGTTCGTTTCCGACGTCCACGTTATTTGCGATTGAGAATTCTTTTTGAAAGTTCATGGTTTACTTCGTTTTTTAATTTTTTGGCGGATATATAAGATTTCGGCTCATCAGCTCATAACTTAAGTTCCAAAATGATTTTGCTTTGATATGATAAGATTCGCACTTCAACGGATCATTCTTACATTCTTCCGTTTCTCCGATTCTTGGAGTTATGGAAAAGGAAGAATTTCGAACCTTGTCCGTAAAACTATAAAAGATCCAATTCCCCTCGATCCATCCGAAAAGATTCCCGAATGCAAAATAGGCGTTTCCTCCCTTCAACTGAGGGTCTAAAAGATCCCTTCCCATCGCGGAGAACTGCACCTTCTTTCCCACGATTCCAAGGATCGTCGGTATAACGTCAAGTTGCGAAGAAATTCTCGAGTCCATTTTCGGGGCGATTTTTCCCGGCGCGTAGATCAAAAAAGGGACATTTCTATCTTCGTAGTAGTCCAGATTTCGATGGTGCGCGTGATCTCCCACGAAGATAAAAACCGTATTTTTAAAGTAAGGTGCCTTCTTGACCTTCTCAAAAAAGGAATGAATCGCTTCGTCTGCGTAGTGATAGACGTTGAAGTAGTCCGCTTCCTCAAGTGTGTTCGAAAAAACACGATCGTTCTCGTTCGGTGTACGATAGGGATAGTGTGTGGTAAGAGTAAGTGTCACCGCAAGAAAAGGCGATTTCTGATGCATTAGGGTTTCGTGAAGTTCGCTTAACAAATCTCCGTCATAGTATCCCCAGGGTCCGGGTTTGTATTTTTTGAGAGAGTCGAAATATTCCTGACCTAAAATGGTATCGAATCCCCAATGAGAGAAAAGAAAGTTCATATTGTCAAAGCTCACGTCTCCACCGTGAAGAAATAGGGTCCGATAACCGATCGTTTTTAGAACGGTTCCGAGTCCTCCAAAACGACTGAGGACGAGCGGACTTCTGACTACGGTCAGTCCGGGACCGTCCGGAATTCCGGTTAACGTGGAGAGAAGTCCGTTGGTCGTCCTTCCTCCGCTTGCAAAAAAGGAGGAAAAGTAGATTCCTTCCTTTGCGAGTTCTTCGAAATGAGGAGCGACCAATTTTCCTTCGGGACGAAAGTTCCCGTTCGAGAACGCGTATTTTCCGGTCCAACTTTCCAGAAGAATCAAAACGATGTTAGGCGGTTTTCCGGAAATTTTCTCCTCCGTCTCGCGAAGGAGCGGATACTCGTCCGAGATGAATTTTGCACCGGAATATCCGATTTCGTTTTTTACGGTTTCGATCGCCTTCGGATACGGAACGAGTAAGTTCGGAGGAATGGATTGATTTTTTAGATCCATAATCGAAGTAAATATTCCGTTGAGTGCGAGTTGGTTTACGAGGTGGATTTTCGAAGTGAGAGCATCGCTGGCTCGGAGCGGTCTGGCCTGGAATCCGCCTCTGGCCAACAGAAACAGGAGAGGAGGGATGTAAAGAAGTTGAATTAATTCCGCTTTTCGTGCTTTCAAAATATAAGTATAGTATGATTTACGAATGTAATAAAGGACCGTTACCGGAAAACCGATTAGCAGAAAGGTCAAGGAAATTGTTGCGAGAATCGGATTTCCGACTAAGAACGATTTGAGAATCACAAAAAAATCGAGTCCTAAAAACACAAATCCTTCGTAGCCGAGGTGCTTGTTCGTTTCTCCGAAGTAGAGAACGTCTCCGATAAGGTGGGCGGACGCCCAGAAAAAAATTACGACGGGGCCGATTTCCCAAAATAGATTATAGATTCGCCATCGATTGAGAGGATGGATCGACGAAAGAATAAAAAAGGGACCGAGCAACATCGCGCAAACGGAAAGATCGAATCGAACTCCCACGAGAAAACTCAGAGCGATTTCGAAAAAAGTAGCGGATTCTATCTTAGAATAAAAAACCCCTAAGAAAAAGAGTCTGTAGACGAAAAAAAGAATTAGAAAACCCAGGATATAGGTCGAGAGAATCCTGAGATTTACGGGAATTTTTTTGATCATCGATTCGATTAGGAAAATAGGTTCCAGGTCTGAAAAACGAGAAACGAAATAGTATATGCTAATATTGTCATGTATCCGAAAAGAAACAATGGCCAAAACATGGAATTCGTTTCTTTTTTAACAACCGCAAGTGTGGACATACACTGACAAGCGAATGCGAAGAATAGGAGCAAACTTACGGAGTTTCGAAGTCCCCAGACCGGTTTTCCTTGTTCGTCTACGTCTTTTCGAATCGCTTCTTTGAGGTCGTCTTCGGATTCTTCGCCGCCGACTCCGTAAATGATTGAAAGAGTGGAAACCATCACCTCTCTTGCGGCAAAGGAAGTGATGATTCCGATTCCCATTTTCCAATCAAAGCCGATCGGTTTTAAAACGGGTTCCATGAATTTCCCCATCTTCCCTGCGTAGGATTCTCTGATTTGAATTTTTTTCACTTCGGCTTCGGTGATCACGCCGGGAAACTTGTCGGATTCGATTCTTGGATAGTTTGCGAGAAACCAAAGAAGAATGGAGATGAACAAAATGAGTTTTCCAGCGGTGCTTAAAAACGCTTTCAATTTTTTGAATACGGTAATTCCTAAACTTTTCAACGAGGGAGCGTTGTACACAGGTAATTCCATAAGAAAATAGGAAGAATCGGAACGAAAGAATGTCTTTTTGAAAACGAGTGCGGCCAACATCGAAGCGATCATTCCGAGTAAAAAGAGACTCAAGAGCGCGAGGGCCTGGATGCTGAAAACTCCCCAGATCGCGCCCGCGGGGAACACGGCTCCGATAACGAGGATATAAACCGGATAACGCGCCGAACATGTGATCAACGGAGAAACGAGGATCGTAGTGATTCGATCGGATTTGTTTTCGATCGTTCTCGTTCCCATGATCGCCGGAACCGCGCAAGCCGCGGAGGATAAAAGGGGAATAAAGGATTTCCCCGAAAGCCCGAACTTGCTCATAAAACGATCCATCACAAAAGAAGCCCTTGCGATATAACCGGTCTCTTCCAAAATTCCTATAAAGAAAAACAAAAGACTGATTTGAGGAATGAATACAAGAACGGCTCCGACTCCTCCGATAATTCCTTCCTGAACGAGACTACGCAGAGGTCCTTCCGAGAAATAACCTCCTACAAAAGCTCCTACGTTTTGAACACCGGATTCGATCCAGTCCATCGGAACTTCGGACCAAGTGAATAAGGCTTGGAAAACGAGCGCCATGATTCCCAGAAAGGAAAGGACTCCCCAAAGAGGATGGAGAAGAATCCGATCCACTTTGGAAAGAAGGCCGTCGTTGTTAAGCGAAGTTCCAGAAACGGCCGCACCCAATATTTTTTTTATATAAATCGATTTTTGAGTGAGCTCTTCTATGTAAGTAAATTTCAGTTTGGAATCGACGAGCTGTTCTTTTATGAGAGTTTGCGATTCTTCCGGAAGAAGTGCAAGACCGGGAAGACATTTTTGCAAAGTTTCTCCTGAGAGTTCTTTGAGAGCGTTTACCAAAACGAACTTGAGGGAATTGGAATCCTCCGAAGAAAAGGATCTCAATAGACGGTGGATGAATCGTTCGCGCTCGTCGTCCCATTGAAAGGTTTTGATCGGAAGTCGAAATGCACCCGGAGAAACCATAAGGTCTTTGAGTTCTTTGATTCCTTCTCCTTTTTTCGGATTCACGTATTGAAATAGAATTCCGAATTCACGGGATAGAACATCCAGATCCAGACGAACTCTTTTCTTTTCCAAGACGTCCTTCATCGTAACGGCCACTAAAACCGGGACGTTCAATTCTAAGATCTGAAGTAAAAATTGAAGAGAACGCTCCGCAAGGGACGCGTCCATCACAAAAAGGATTCGGTCTCCTAATTCATGGCTAATGAGAACTCGACTCGTGACTTGTTTGTCCTCTGCGTTTGCTCCAAGGCTAAACGCACCCGGAAGATCCAATACCTTGAGAGAATGTTCTTCGTGTCCCAAAAGTCCTTCCGCTTTTTCAACGGTTACGCCGTGATAGTTTCCGGTTTTTTGTCTAAGCCCTGTTAGTCGATTGAAGAGTGTGGTTTTCCCGCAGTTCGGATTTCCCGCCATCAGGATTCTCGAAATTTTCGGATTCGTGTCCACGTTAGAGTGACCCATCTTTGACGTCTCCTATTCGGATCAATTCCGCTTCTCCTTCTCGAATCGCGATCTCCACTTGGCCGGCACGAAGGATGATTTTTTTTTGCGATTTGTATCTTTCCAAAACGAGAACCTTGATTCCCGGGAGAAGGCCGATATCCAGGATGTTTCGAAAAAGGTCTTCTTTTCCGGGCTCTTGAATCAAAGAAACGATGGAGGCTTCTTGCCCTTTTTTTAATTCGTTTAATAAAACGGTCATATGAGGAATTTTTCTCTATCTCGGATGAGATCGATATCCGGAGCCATCGTCTTTACATAACGGTCGAAGTATAAGATCTGCTTGATCAAAAGTCCGAATTCTTTGGGAATCTTGAGTCCGTTTCTAAGGGATATTTCTCGGAACTCGAAAAGAATCGCGTTTAACTTCTTATCGTCGAGGGATTCTAAATCTCCCATCTGGAGTTTCATCACCATGTCGGTCATACGAGAGAAAACGGCTTCCAAATCTTTCGAAAGTTTTTTTTCGTCCACGCCTTTCGCGGTCGAATCCATTTGAATCAAACCTTTTGCGATCTTTTCGGTTCGATTGAGACTCAAGCCCTCTAAGAAGATCATCAGACCTTCCCAGACCCGAGGCGAAATTCTTCCCACGATTCCGAAGTCTATAAAACCTACGGTTCCGTCCCGAAGAATCATTAGATTTCCTGCATGTACGTCCGCGTGAAAAAAACCGTTCCTTGCGAGAGTCGAAAACCAGATCTCAAGGGCTTCGGTGAGAGTTTTTTGCGGATCGGATGAATATCTTCGAATCGATTCTTCATCCGTGATCGGAGCTCCGTAAAAACGTTCCATGGTAAGAATTTTTTTTGTGGAGAGTTCTCTGTAAACTTTCGGAACCCTTGCTCTGGTTTCTCCCATCGCAAGAAGTTCTCTTTCGAATTCTTCTATGTTGTCCGCTTCCTTGTGAAAATCAATTTCTTCTAATATAGAACTCTGGAACTGTTCGACCATGTCCGAGATTCCGGATTTGCTTAATCCCGGTGCGAATCTTTCAAAAAGAACGGAAGCGAAGTAGATTAGATTCAAATCGGCGGATAACGTAGATTCTATATCCGGTCTTTGTACTTTGATGACGACGTCGAGCCCTTCCTTTGTGACCGCGGCGTGAACCTGCGCGATCGAAGCCGAGGCGATCGGGATCGGTTCTACGCTGTAAAAATGATCGGTGAGTTGACCTCCGAGTTCTTTTCGGATGATCTTTTCGATCGTGGAATAGGGAAGGGGTCGGATTCCATCCAGACATTTCTGCATTTCGGTCACGAACTCTTCCGGGAACAAAGACGGAGCCGAAGCGATGAATTGACCTAACTTGATGTAAGTCGCCCCGAGGTCTTCGAAGGCTTCTCTGAGTCGAATCGGAAAGGTTTCTAAAGAACCTCCACCCAGGGCGAGATCCTTTAAGAGAAGAAGGGTTTTTGTAGAGAATACAAAACCGCTGTTTAAGATACGGGAGGCACCGCCAATGCCCATTTTCAGGGAATCAAAAAATCCGGCCATAATCACAAAGGTTTTGAACTTCCTTTCAAAAGACAACTACAGAAAGGTGGCCCAAAAAATGAGCGTTTGTTTGCGAGAGGAAATCGCTTTTTTGTTTACGAACCAAGCCAAATTCTGATTATGGCTACATAAAATACACCTCCGCGGGCGTATCTTCTCTATGAGTAGCGATTCAGTATTACTTCAGGAACTCGATAAACTTGAACTCAACGACCTGAAGAAAGTCGCCACCCTCTGGAATCTAGCCAAACTTCCCTACAAAGAAAAAAACAAAAACGTAGCCTATCTCTACGAGATCTTTCAGGATGAATTTTATCTGAAAGGTGTTTTGGAGAAACTCACTCAACTTCAGGTTACGATCTATACAAGCATTCTTAAGAATAAAAACGTTCTGACCTTGGGAGAAATTTCCCGCAAGGTGAACATTCCTCCGATCAACGTGGAGATGGAACTCAATCTTCTCCGTAAATATCAACTCGTTTATCAGAGAAAAAATCGGGAAAGACTCACAAACAATTTAGATAAATATCATGCGTTTGAAGAGATCGCCGATCTCGTTCCTTTGGATCAAAATCTCAAAGGGGATAAATACAAAATTTCCCTGGAAAAGGTTCTGGATCGGAAGAAAACGACTGAAATCGCAGACGAGTGGAAGTCGGCGGTAAAAGCTCCGAAACAAGTCGATTCAATTAAGAAATTTTATTCGATCGCAACATCCGAAGAAGGAATCGACCTCAATCTCCAATCTTTAGGAGATCTGGAAAGAGACACTCTTGTAAGAATCTATCTGAGCGGCGGCGTTTCGGAAGCAGAAGACATTCGTAGTTACGTCGTAACCAGCCGAGGAAAATACGAACAAGTAGTACCGGCACTGATTGCGAAGGGAATGGTCGTCGATGTTTGTTTCGTGGACGAGAAGTTCGTTCGTGTTTTTGCAATCCCGGATGAAATTCTAAAATACGTTCAAACTCATCCGATTCTTCCTTCCGTAAAAAAAGGAACGAAACAAAGGACGGAAAAACTCGCGGCCAACGATCTCGACTTCTTTCTCAATACGAAAAAGTTGATTTCTTATATCAGTCGAAAGGGACTCGTACTCGCAAAATCGGGAAAAGTAAAACAGGCCGATCACAAGAGAACCGAACAGGAACTCCTCAATCCCGATATCGGAATTTTTCCGGAAAAGAGCCAGATCTATCAGATGGAGCTCATTCTACCCGTTCTCAAACTTTTGAACCTCGTAGATATCAAAGGTGAGAATATCGTTCTGAAAGGGGATGTGAGCGGATTTATCGAAAAAGATATCTTTGAGATCATGAAACTCGTCGTGCACGAAGTCAACGAAGCAAGGATGAAACGTGTCATTCCTGCGGAAGTGTTCACCGCAACCGAGATGCCTTTCTATGATAAACTCATTCTGGATAAGTGCGTGAGCCTGATCATCAAGGCGAAACGTATTCATCTTTCCGTGATCTTTTCCAATATCATTCGAGAACACATGATTCTTTCTCCCGGATTTCGGACGAAAAATTTCCAATCCGATCTCGCGGAGCTCCGTAAAGAAATAATGAGTGCGATCTTTTATCTGCATTTATTCGGACTTTTGGAAATCGAATACCCGAATCGTTTTCTTACCCTTTCCAAATTGGGAGAATATTTTTTCCAGACTGGAGAATTGTCGCACAAAACCGAAAAGGGCGGAATTACGATCAACCCGGACTTTACGATCATCGCATTTCCGGATCGTGTTTCCATTCATGGGCTTCATCTTCTCAAGGCTTTTACAGAGCTAAAGGACTACGACCGGGTTTATACCTTTGTTCTTACCAAAGAAGCGTTTCAATTGGGAATTCTTCTTGGATACAAACCGGCTGAATTTATCGATTTTTTAAAGACTTCCAGCAAAGCCGATCTTGCACAAAACCTTCTCTTCTTACTGGAAGACTGGGGTGGAAATCTTCCCGTCGTCGATATCACGGAAGACTGCGTTTTGGTTCGCACCAAGGATCAAAATACGATGGAACTCTTGCTCGGTCAGATCAAAGGGAAGAAGATCGTCCTAGACGAAATCGGACCAACCGCTGTTCTCGTGGATAAAAATCGAGTGCAAGACGTGATCACCGTTTCCGAAAAATTGAATCTCATCGTCAACCTGACCCGTTAAAAAACTCTTTTTCGAAAAATTCTTCCCGTCTATTTTCTTTTCAAAGTTTGAAAACTTTCGTTCTTTCTTTTTTGGAATCGAGGAATTTCTACATTTTGTTACGGACCCAAAAGGACTCGGTTTCCCGACCCCTGAATCATTTCGAAAAGAATCGTTTCTAAATCCTCGTATTCGAAGAATCGCTTGTCCTAAAACGGATTGAATGTGGGAACTCCCCGCTGGTGCTCGACGACGTTCCAAGAAGAATTCACGGTTCAGAATGCTTTGTTGAAAAAGAACTGTGGGAACTCCCCGCTGACGCTCCACGGCGATCCAAGAAGAATTCACAATTCATAATACTTTTCTGAAAAAAGAATCGTGGGAACTCCCCACTGGCGCTCGACAGCGATCCAAGAGGAATTCACAATTCAGAATGCTATTTTGAAAAAAGAACTGTGGGAACTCCCCGCTAGTGCTCGACACCGATCCAAAAAGAATTCACAGTTCAGAATACTTTTCTGCGAAAAGAACTGTGGGAACTCCTTTGTTCCGTGTCGAAAGACGGAGAACACGATTCTTCTTTCCTTGAGTTCGAATCAAAGAAGAATCAGCCCTTCGTAACTTGATCGTGAATTTCTGAAAACGTTTTCAAGAGGGAGAGACTTTTTAATTAGAACGAAAGAAATGCCGATTCGAACCAGGACACAGTTCGAATCGGCTTGGAGGAGGAGAGCAGTTAAGGAAGAAGTATTTTTTTCGAAACAAAACTGTCCGTGAAATTTCCTGCGCCTGCATCCAGCGCCCGATACGAGTTCACTTCGACACACGCGGTATCATAGTTCAGAAAATTATAAGTGATCTTCGGACTAAAATATGTGCCTGCAGGCACAAGGACAGGCGTCGTACCCTGGGTGTTTTCTAAATCGAGTCCGAGTTCAAGAAAATTGTATGCGATGCCAACTCCGGTCGGTCTGATTATACCTACGTCTATAAAAAAATAATCGTTTATGGATCCGGTCGTGTCCTTCGCCTGAAATTCGAAAACGGTCCCGTTCGTGGTTACTTGGACGCAATGTTGAGCACAATTTCCAATTGTGGCTGGGGCGGCGATTGCACCGTCACATTCTGGGGGAATCGGATTGTTAGGGTTGGGTGTAGGTCCTGGATTCGGAATCGCTATGGGAACCGAAACGGAGGTTATGATTTCCTTCGACGTTTTTCCAAAAGAGTTCACTGCGATCACTATGATTTTGTAGGATAGGGTTTGGCTCGGTAAAATGAAAGTGAATCGGTCCGGGGACAAAGGATCGGGAGATAGATTCTCTTTCATATAACCTTTGACGCTTATACCGTCGGCGCTGAGTTTCATGACTTCCGGATGTCCGATATAAGCTTTTGAACTCACGGATGATTTCGGGTTGTTTTTAAAGGAAAAACCGATTTGAAAAACTCGCTGGTTTCCGTTCGTAATGAAGGTATTTACTGTCAAATCGTTAAGAACCGGTGAGTCCGAGAAAATCGACGGATCGGTTCCTCCGAGAAGAGCTCCTATCGCTTTCGTTGGATCTTCGCTCGATGATTCCCCTTTGCAAAATAAGGTAAAGCACATAACAAGGAAGAAGAGTATGGTCCTAACCTTGAATGTGAAAGAATTTTGAAGTTGAAAAATTCGTACTTTTTGTATAGTTTCGTTCATTCGATCCCGCTGTTTTAAATTTGAATTTCCATTCCCATCTTTTTTTTCAAAAGCTCAAACAACGTCTTTCTCAATCTCAAACTTTCAAAAGTCCGTTCTCTGATGCGCTTCGTGTGAAAGAAGACGGCGCCAAGACGTTCGGAGCCATTTAAGAATTTCTCCTTCCTGTCAAACCGCCATTTCGAATCCGAATACAATGAGTTTTCCCGTCATTGTAGATGAGAGTCGACCTTCGTTTTCATACCGATGAATAGATTCTAAACGGTTTCCTCGTTTTAGCCAATTACCAGCAGGTAAAGATTCGAACTTTTTCTTATTTTATTCAAGTCGGAGGGATCCATTTTTTGAATCGAATCTCAAACCGGACAATTCAATCTAACTATCATTAGGCGCAAAATCCGTTTCCGAATTGATCTTTTTCTTTCCCAATATTCGAATTCGAACAGTGGAATTTTGATTCGAGATCGAAATTCATTTCCGAACCTGTTTTTTCAAAAGAACAGAGAACGTTTCTGATCGGGAAATTCGAATTCATAAGCGAAGAAAAGAGAATTGGCCAGCGAATACAACGATGGCCTCGCGCTTTTTTATTCGAGAGGAATCGATTTTAAAAATCTTCGACCCAGAATTAGAATAGGCTTTTGCTATGTTTCAAAATCGAAACTATGTTGAGTTCCAAAAGTGAAGTTCGGAAAATTCAAAAGACTTTTGGAGAAACTTCCAAGGAGAACGGATCCGAAAGGCTGATTTTTTTTTGAGGAAATAAGAAAGGAAAAAGAAACTTGTTTTCCGAGCTCGAAAGCTCGGAAAGAAAGTGGGAAAATTACTCTTCTACTTTGATTTTACTTTTGAATTCCCATTTACGATACGGTGCGATCGCTTGAAGTCTTTCGTCTGTTACGAAGAATAAGGCCTCTCCGTATTTTACCAATCCGCCTTTGTAGTGCGCATATTTGGTCTTATGATCAATCAGTCCGATTTCTCTGACCTTGCTCCAGTCGTCACATGTCTTGAGAGTCGGGACTTTTCTGAGATGCAACTCCTTGATCTTATTGTCTTTAACGGAGTCTCTGAGTATCTTTTCCCATTCCATAAAGTGCAAACTAAAAGGAAGGGGGGAAAAATCAAGGGTTTTTGCGGACCCTGCGACTCTCTTTCTTCCTCTTTAGAGTTTGAAAAATTCGACTTCCTTTTTCAGATCTTCTGCGAGTCTTGCAAGTCCGATCGAACTTGAACTCAACTCTTCGGAAGAAGCCGCGGAAGATTGATTGAGATCGTTGATCGTCGTAATCGTTCTCGAAATTTCTTCGATCGCGATTTTTTGTTCTCTTACGGCGACTTGAATCACGTCCGATCTTCCTTTTACTTCCTTCGCCGTGAGATTCATCTGATCGTTTTTGGAGAGTTGATCTTCCATAAACTGATTTACGATCTTCATCTGACGATTGATTTCCGAAATGCCTTGGATAATACCGGAAATGACGGTGACCGTGTTGGTGATATTTCTGATTCCGTTTCCGATTTCAGCTTCATTTCCCTGGATGATTTCCTCGATGTCCTTGATGCTGTTCGTCGTTTTATCGGCGAGTTTGGAAATTTCATCCGCGACGACCGCAAATCCCTTTCCAGCGGAGCCGGCTCTCGCCGCTTCAATCGCCGCGTTGAGCGCGAGTAAATGAATCTGTTCCGAGATCGTGTTGATGATTTCGATGACTCCTGTGATATCTTCCGAACTTCTGCTGATCTTTGTGATCGACTGATTCGTAAGTTCGAGTGCGCTTCCGCCTTTTTTTGCTTCTTCCGTAATCCTCTCCACGTCCGACATCGTCTTTTCGAGATTGACGGAAGTTTCATGAATGGAATTGGAGAATTTATTCATATCAAGACCGAGTCTGTCTAAAAGACCGACCTGTTCTCTGGTCTGAGTTTCGACACCGTCCATCCCTGCGGAAATTTCCTCGATCGAGGCTGAAATTTCCTCGGAGGAGGCGGCTTGGTTTTGCGCGTTATCCGAAATAAAATTGAGGGCTCCGGACATCTCATCGGAAGACGAGGCGAGGTTCCCCGAGGCCTCGATGATTTTGCCGAGGATGGTTTTCACCTTTTTGTTAAACGAATTGATGGAGATGGACATTTCTCCGATCTCGTCCATCGATAATACCTTCAGTCCTTTTGTAAGATCTCCTTCCGCCATCGCTTCTAAAACGTTTTTACTTTCTTCGAGAGGTTGTAGTCTTTTTTTCAAAATGATGTAGATTAAGAATCCGATGAACAACATTCCAACCGTCGATATGGCCGCCATCGCGAGAACGGAAACGATCGCTTCATCCGCGATTTCTTCGTTTTCGATCGAAGCGAAGGTGATAAAATCGTACTTCGAATTCTTACGAAGAATCATATACTTATACTTTCCGTTAAACAGATATCGAACGGGAACGTTATCCTTATAATCCTTCACTTGTTCGTAGAATGGAAAGTCCGTCAGTTTTTTGAGATTGAGCGACGGATTAACGTGATTGATGATCACCTCTCCGTGGTTGAGAAGACCGGGATAACCCGACTTTCCGATTTGGATTGAACCGATCAATTTGCTCGTAAGATCCGCGATTCTCAATCCAAAGACGAGATAAGTCGATTTTTCACCGGGAATGGGTTCTAATGCCAAAACAACCGGAGTTCCCGAAACCGTCGAGGCGATCGGTTTACTCAAAAAAAGTTTATTTGCGTTGAGAGTTTCCGAGAGGCTTTTTTCGGATGGAAGTTGGTAGTCGGAGAGTTTGGAAGTTCCGCTCGTAGCGAGGGTTCCAGTTGCAACAAGAAGTTTCCAATTATCACCTTCCGCACGAATGATCGCAATCGACTCGTATTTTGAAGATTTTCCGAGAAGGCTTTCCAGAATTCTCTGAGTTTCTTTTTCTCTTCCACCTTCCACAAAAAAGAGAAAGTTTGAATCGTTTCGAAGTCGATCCGCGTCCGCTTGCACTTCTTCGAAAATCGTTTCGGTAAGAATATGAAGCGTTTCGTTCACGTTGATCATCTGATTGAAATAGGATTTTCGGATCGCGTTGTAATTGAGTTTAAAAACGAGACTGGAAACTCCGATCGCAAGAATGATTACGATAAAGATAAACGTGATCGTGAGGGAACGGGTGAGTTTGATTCTTACCAAACTCGAGGTATCGATATTACTGAAGGCTCCCGATTCTATCAGTTTGGAAGTAAGCCTTTCCGAAACCAGAAAGGTATATACTCCGACGGAAAGCCCGAGTAGAAGAATGATCGAAAATAGATTGTAATAATTCGATTTGTCCAAGGTCGCAAAACGGCCCAGTAAAAGAACGATGATCAAGCCGCTTACAAAAATCCTCGATGCGATTTCAATCGAATGTCCGATCGGAAGTCTTAAGACGGCTTTTTGAGCGTTGAGAGCCGTATCCTTATCGATGATTCCCTGTTCAATCGTCAGGCTATAATCGCGGATCGGTTTTAGTCTCCTTTGATCCGAGAATACGGTGTAGATGAGGGTAAAAAACGTGGTCCCGAGCGTGATGTATACTGCGTATTTCAGTTGTTCCGGATCCATTTCCAGAAACGTTTGAAAAAAGACGATCGCGGTTCCAACCGTGATCACGTAACCGACTACTTCGGTAATGAGAATAAACTGAAGTGTGAATTTGCGGATCGACTTTGTAATTTCATCCATGAGGCGGTTCCCGATACCAACCTTCGCGCGAAGAGCGCGGGTTTTTGTTTCTTTTCGGTAAATTTCCCGATTTACACTCTTGAATACAAGGAGAATCTAAAATACGGATGGAAAATCTCAAGTTGGCACTTATCGGCGACATTCACGGATTCTGGGATCGACACGACAACGAATACTTTGACACATCCGATTATGACGCCCTATTGTTCACGGGAGACTTTCCAGGATACCTTCCATTCTCGGGAAGAAAAGTGACTCGGAAAATCGCGGAGCTCAAAAAGAAAGTCTATTGGATTCCCGGGAATCACGATTCTACGAACGTAGTTCAGTTGCTGGGAGAAATCTTACATTCAAAATGGATGATACGGTTTGGAAGTATCGGACATCGATTTCGTCTAACTCGTCTTAAAAGACAAATGGGCGACGCAATTTGTGTGGGTTATTCCGCGACGAAGTTAGATTCAAAAACCGTCTTGATCGGAGCCCGTCCTTTTTCTATGGGAGGAAATCTGAACTTTCTTCCTTTCCTCAAAAAAGAATTCGGCGTTTCTTCGATGAGCGAATCCTTTGAAAAACTAAAATCTCTCTATCCGGAAATTCAAGGAATGGAATGTATCGTTTTAGCTCACAACGGGCCCGCAGGTTACGGCTCCAAACGGGATGATATCTGGGGTTGTGATTTTAGAAAGAAAGGTGGGGATTGGGGGGACGCGGATCTGCGCCGTTTTATCGAGTTTGTCAAAGAAAAAGGAGAAACGATTTCTCTAATACTTGCCGGTCATATGCATCATAGAATCAAGGATTTAGGCCGGGACAGAACTTGGAAGATCAGCGAAAATTCTTCTCATGCGATCAATGCGGCAAAGGTGCCGAGAATTCTCACGGACAAAAAAGGAAATTCATTCAGGCATCATATCCGCCTCGAACGAAAGAATGGAGTTTGGGATTGTAAAGAAATTTTTGTGGGAGAAAGAGGGGAGGAAATCATTTCCCTCCCGGAAGAGGAGATCTTATTCTCCTCGGATACTTTCTAACTTCAGTTTGACTTCTTCGTTGAGAGGTTGTTTTTTCTGAAAATCCTCAAGCAGACGAACGGCTTCGGTCGGTTTTTCCAATTCCACATAAAGATCGGATAACTCAAGAAGAGGCCTTGGATCCATAGGAAATTTTTTATGAAGATCGAGATAGATTTCCTCGGCCTTGTCCCGTTTGCCGATCAGTTTGAGAGAGGAAGCCTTCCCGAGCAACGCGAAGTAGTCTTCTCCTTCCGCGAGAATCCGATTAAAACATTCGAGGGCCTTGTCGAATTCTCCCATTCCCCGTAAACTGTCCGCATAACGATTGATGATGAGTTTGTTGTCCGGGTCGAATTCTAAAATTCGTTCCCAATACTGATTCGCTTTGTGGAAATCTTTTTTGCCTCGATAACTTTCGGCAAGGCCGTATAACGCGAAAAAATTCTTACGGTCCAGTTCCGCGGCTCTGTGGTAATACTGAATCGCTTCGTCGTAGTCTTTGATCTTGCGATACGAGTTTCCGATTTCGGTAAGAATTTTGATATTGTCCGGTTGGATGAGAAGAAGTTTCTCCCACCAGTGGATCGCGTCCTTATATTTCTGACAAGCGAAGTAAAGATGTCCCAAACCTACGATCACGTATTGATCCTTCGGATTGATCTGAAGGGCTTGCATATAATAGATTTCGGATTCTTTAAAGTTCTTCAGTTTGCGATGTGCGTCCGCGACACGACTCAGGATGGACGCGTCCGTGATCGTGATATGTCTGTAATCTTCGGCGACTTCGATCACACGAGAAAGAAGATTCATTTCCCGATAACAATTCATAAGTCCCATGAGGGAAAACTTGTTGGAAGGATCTTCTTGTATACATTTATGATAATATTCTATTGCATTCTTATAATCTTTTTTCTTAAAAAAGAGATCTCCCATTCCGACGAGACCGTATGTGTTGTGAGGATCTTTTTCCAAAAGCTCTTTGAGCTTGGCTTCCGCCTTCGGAAATTGATGAGAATCTAATAATTTATAGGCTTCTTTTGCAAGGCCCTTGATGATCGCGAATTGTTTGTCCTCTTCTTCTTTTTCAATATTAGGATTTTCCATTTGATTCTCTCTTTTTAAAGTTTTCGCTCTTTCAATTTTTGAATTCGCATTATTTTTTTTGGACGTTCGACTTTGATTGAATATTCTTTTGAGGCTCAAATATTCTGTAAAGAAAATAAGAACAGATTGCAAGAAACCGAAAGTAAAAAGTAATTTGCGTCGGAAATTAGTCCTTTCTATCTATCCAATCTTGGAAAAAAATTTCTGTCCTCATTTTTCTTAGAACGATCTCCTTGGAAGTCGGTTCCGAACATCGGAAGCGAAACGGTCTTTTCGAAAAAACGACTCGTTCGGGTCGGTTCAGTCAATTTTTTGCCGTTCATTCCAAATGATTTGTCGAGAGATCAACAACTCTTTGTTCGTCGCAAAATTCTTTTTCGAACGGAGTATTCTTTTACGAGCGAAGAAGAATACTCAAATGTGTTCGTTTCCATAGCATTTTTTAAATGGAGACTTTCATCGGCAAAGATCTCCCTTCTTACAAATTGGAAACCAACGGATGAATCCTTCTTTGCTCGATATATTTTTTGAAGAAGGAAACTCGATAAAACTCACATTCTGAGCACATAGAATGAATCCCTCCGGATTCGGTTCCTCTTGACAGTAGCCTTTCCAGTATCTTTATGGACGTAAGGGGAGGGACCATGTCCGCAGAATCAGGAAGAATTACAGGCGCCAGATTGATGGTGGAACTTCTGGAAGAATACGGAGTGGATATCGTCTTTGGATACCCTGGCGGAGCCATTCTACCCTTTTATGACGAGATCTACAAGAGTAAAAAGATCAAACATATCTTAGTAAGACACGAGCAAGGCGCAGTTCACATGGCGGAAGGTTATGCAAGAGCGACCGGAAAACTCGGTGTGTGCATTGCAACATCCGGACCGGGAGCTACGAACCTTGTGACGGGACTAACCGACGCTAAGATGGATTCCGTTCCCGTTCTTGCGATCACAGGGCAAGTCGCCACAAATACGATCGGAACCGACGCGTTTCAAGAAGCCGATATCTTCGGAATCACGATTCCAATCACAAAATACAACGCACTCATGAAGTCGGCGGACGATATCGCCAGACATTTCGAGGAAGCAACCTTAATTGCGTTAGGCGGTCGTCCAGGTCCGGTGCTTTTGGATTTTCCAAAGGACGTTCAGACCGAGCTGACTAACGTGAGAAAAGCGACTCGTCTAAAAATCGCACCACATCACTACAAAAAACCCGAAGTCAAGGGAAACCTGGAAGAATTTGCGCAAGCTTTGAATTCGGCAAAAAAACCTCTACTCTATGTGGGCGGAGGAGCGATCAACGCAAACGCGTCCAAAGAAATTTTCGAACTTGCCACCAAGGCCGGAATTCCTGTGACCACAACTTTGATGGGAATAGGCGCTTTTCCCGGAACACACGCTCTGAGTGTGGGAATGTTGGGAATGCACGGGACCGCCGCGGCCAACAAAGCAGTATTAGAATGTGATTATATTCTCAATTTGGGTGCGCGTTTTGACGACCGAGTCGCAAAGATCGGAGAATTCGCCGAAAAGGCAGTTCGCGCTCATATCGATATCGATACGGCCGAATTTAATAAACGAATTCCAGTGGATTATCTTTTACACGGGGACTTAAAAGATGCGATCCGAGCGATACTTCCGCTGGTGAAAAAACAAGATCATTCTTCTTGGACCAATTATCTTCAGGGTTTGAAAAAAGATCATCCTTTGGATTTTGACAACTCCGGTTCTACGATCAAACCGCAAGACTTCTTGGATCGTCTTTACAAAAAGACACAAGGGAAGGCGATCGTTTCCACCGACGTGGGACAACACCAGATGTGGGCCGCTCAATACTATCTTTTTGACGAACCGAACAACTGGCTTACTTCCGGTGGGCTTGGAACGATGGGGTACGGACTACCCGCGGCGATCGGAGCCAAGTTCGGAAGACCGGATAAGATGACGATCTGTGTTTCCGGAGACGGTTCGATTCAGATGAACATTCAAGAGTTAGCGACGATCGCGGCGAACAAACTGGGAGTCAAAATTCTTATCTTCAATAATAACTTTTTGGGAATGGTTCGGCAGTGGCAGGAGCTCTTTTACGAGGAACGATTCTCCCAATCCGAATGGAACTTCAATCCCGATTTCGTAAAACTTGCGGAAGCCTATTCGATTCCCGCAATGAAGATTTCCGAAAAGTCGGAGATCGACAAGGCGATCGAATTTTTTATCAAAGACGACGGGGCCGCCCTTCTGGAAGTGATGATTCCTGCCGAGGAAAAGGTTTTCCCGATGATCCCTGCTGGAAAATCCCAGAAGGACATGATTGAATTTAAGGATCTCGCCGGACTGAAAAAAGTATGAAACACATTCTAAAAATTCTGGTAAACAATCATCCCGGAGTCATGAGTCATGTTTCCGGTTTATTCACTCGCAGAAGTTATAATATAGATTCGATCGCGGTCGGAGTCACCGTAAATCCAGAAGTTTCCAGTATGGTCATCGTTGTCAAAGGTGACGAATCAACTGTGGATCAAGTCAAGAGACAACTCTACAAACTTCCGGACGTTTTGGAAGTCGAGGATTTGGCATATCACGATTGTGTGAGCAGGGAATTGGTGCTCTTGGTCGTAAAACTTTCCGAGACAACAAGAACGGAAATTCTTTCGGTTTGCGAAGTTTTTGAAGCGAAGATCGCCGACCTGACCCATTCTTCTTTGACCATTGAATATTCGGGGAATTCCCGGAAGGTGAACGCGATCGTTGAGATCATGTCCAAGTATGGAATCGAAGAGATTGTGCGGACGGGACAAATCGCTCTTCGTTACAGAAGCATCGGTTCTTAATTTCCAATCCTTTTTAGAATAGATTCTAATCAATGTAGTTCGAGTCGTTTCTTCGCCGTGTAGAAGGTTGTATTTTCGGCGACGTTGCGTTTCGTTTTTCGGAATTCAACCGGCTAAGAGTGAGACTCTGTTTTTCCAGGGTTTCTTTTTCAGAGAATCGAAAAGAATACAGAGAGAATTGGAATGGCAGATCACTTTGTAATCCGATTTCCGAAGCAACCTCTGTGAAATTTTATAACGGGGACCCGTAAGATTTTGCAATTCTGTTTGAACCAGAACGGAATCCGAAAAGTAGGGGACTTCCCTAAAATCACTTTCCGACCAGAGGATCAAGGGCTCGATCGTTTGAGAGCCGGGAAAAAAAGGATCAAGCTCGATGCTCTGAAGCGCATCTTTTCTCGCATCGTTTAAAATCGTTTGCACCTTTTCCAAGGTCAATCTCCCGTCCCCGTCAAACTGAGAAAAAGGTAGGGATGTTTCATATTGGTGTGTTTTTATTTGGTTCATCATTGGTATCTCTTGCTAACTTTATACGATAAAAGTTGAGAAACGAAAAATTGAAAAAGATTTGTGTGAAAGGGAATTGGTCTTTGTTTTGAAGGCAAATCGGTTGTTTGGATCGAAAACATTCCGTCTTCTCCTTTTTCGTTGTACGGTTCTTGTTTTCGGTATATATTAAAAATTGTATACAATTATTTTTGAATGTATTGTTTGATGAATTGAGTTTTGGTTTGTTTGTGTTCATTCGGTTTCAAATAAGAAGCCGATTTATAAGGAAGCAAGTTTTAAGATTTCAGAATCCAGGAAGAGGATGGACTCGGGCTTCCAGGAAAAGATTCCATTTTGAAAGGTTGCCTTGTCCGCGCGTTCCAAGGCCTGAAGCGCTTCTTTCAGCGCTTCTTTTTTTTGCGGGATCAGGTTATAAAAAGAATTCATGTCGATCGGTTGAAAGAGACGAAAGAGAGAAAGAACCAATTCTTCAAAGACGTCCGGTGCGTTGTATTCAACGGAGAATTCCTTTCGTTTATAAGCTTCCACGTTTCTCGGATTGGAATACCTGCCGCTCGGAAGAAAACCGTGTGCGCCGGGACCGATTCCTAAATAATACTCCATCGTCCAATATTTCAGATTGTGTCTGGATTGAAATCCGGGTTTTGAGAAATTACTTACTTCATACTGGGACATTCCAAAAGAGGAGAGGAGCGAGGGAAGCCGTTTGAGGATCTCTTCCTGGATTTCTTCTTCCGGGCTGGGAAGAATGGAATCCATTACCTTTCTTGAATATTCGGTACCTTTCTCCACGGTGAGCGCATAGAGACTGATGTGTTTTCCTCCAAAGGATAAAACTTGTTCAATGTCTTTCAGGATTTCTTCGATCGTTTGTCCTGGGATTCCGTAGATCAGATCCGCTGAAAAATTTTCGATCGGGGAATTCTTTACCGTTTCTAAAATTGATCCGTAACGTTCCGGATCGTAATGTCTTCCTAAGAAACGAAGTCTTTCGGGTTGAAAACTCTGAATTCCGACCGAAATCCGGTTGATACCCGTTTCGAAAAGAGAGATGAGAAATTCGGGTGTAATGTCCTCCGGGTTGCACTCCATTGTGATTTCGATCTGTGAACTGAAGTTAAGCTTTTGTTTTAAAAAAAGGATGAGCTCTCGAATTTGGTTGAGATCCGCGCGACTCGGGGTTCCCCCACCGAAGAAGATCGTATCAAATTGTAAATTCGCAATGGAGGGATGATCGGAAATTCTTCGAAGAATTTCTTCTTTGTATCTCGAAAAAAGTCCACTCTCATCGGGAATGGAAGCCTTGCCGTTTCCTACGGAGAAAAAATCACAATATTCACATTTTTGAATACAGTATGGATAGTGGACGTAAATCCCAGGGATTCCGGTTTTTGTAATCAGGTTTGCCAACTCGTTTCTATTTTCTTTCATTTAACGAGTCGCGAAAAATTCGAATTTGGAGGAATTGTCGGAGTTCCGATGTTTGACCGTGAAACGTTTCGCGCCCCACCCTGAACTTGGGTGGAGGGGTGGGCGGTGGAAAAATCGGGAGAGTTTTTCTCTATCACGGATTTGCGCTTTTTCCAAGAAGAATTTCTCCACAAGCTTTCTTGTCGGAGTTCCGACATTCGACCGTGAAACGTTTCGCGCCCCACCCTGAACTTGGGTGGAGGGGTGGGCGGTGGAAAAAACGGGAGAGTTTTTCTCTATCATGGATCAGCCTTTCTTGCAAGGAGAATTCCAGGCAACGTCCCGTAGGAACTCCGACAAGCAAGGTCTCATCGTACGAAGGCCAGGTCCTCGAAAAAAACGATTCCTCGTTATTCTTTCTTCGCAGTTTTCTCGTTCGAATTCTTTAAGATCAAATCTACGACTGGAACCGGAGTGGTTCTTTCCACAACGGTATAAAGAAGAGCTTTCTTCGATTCTAAAGTAGGGGAGAAGGAAAAAAGAATCTTCAGATTCGGAAGAGTATTCAATTTTAAGAATGGAGTTCCGTAGTGAAGAGTGACGATCTCCAGTGTCGGATAACGTTTTGCCAACCCTCCAGCGAGGTCGAGTTCCAATTGGCTAAAGGACGTTAGAACGATTCTCTTGTATTTGTTTTCTTTGATCAGGCTCGCGATTTTTCCCGTGTTCGAGGAAACGAGATTTTTTTCGGCAAGAACGCTCTCGAATTCTTTCCCTCTGACTGCGAAAATCGTTTCTTCCGGTTTTACGGAATTTGGAACAAATGCCTCCGGAAACGAAACGATCGAGGCTCTCGAAACTTCGGTATTTAAAGTAGGAGAAAAAATTTCCAAAAAGATTTTTTCTCTCTCCGCGATCTGATCCTGGAAGAATGAAATTTCCTTTTCTTCCATTGGAGATAAGGATTTCGGATTCGATTTTTTGGCCGAAAATTCGTAGATGATTCCGTGTTTGAGTTTGAGAAGAATTTGTCTATAAGCGGCTTCTTTCAAAAGATCCCTTTCACCTTTTTGAAAAGTTCCTTTCTTATATGCGTTCAAAACCTGATCTCTCATATCTCGTGTGGTTTTTCCCCAGCTCGTCATCAGGAGAATATCAGCTCCAGCTAATAGAGCGAGAACTCCCGGATCGCTGTCTTTGTAGTGAACGGAGATGGCATTCATCTCCATTGCATCGGTGATGATCACACCTTTGAATCCCATTCTTTCTCTGAGGATTCCCGTAAGAATTTTGGAAGAGAGAGTCGCCGGAAGATTTGGATCCAATTTCGGATAGAGGATATGTGCGCTCATCACGACTTCCGCGCCTTGTTCAATCGATTCTTTGAAAGGAATGAGTTCCATCTTTTCCAATTCTTCCAAATTCTTCTCGATCTTAGGAAGTCCTAAGTGGCTGTCTACGTTCGTATCCCCGTGTCCCGGAAAGTGTTTGATCGTCGGAATCGCGCCTCCGAGTCTCGCTCCTTTTTCGTAACCGGTCCCGGCTTTCGAAACCATCTCGGGCGTACTTCCCAGCGAACGAGTGTTGATCACGGGATTGTCAGGATTGTTGTTGATGTCTAGGTCCGGTGCGAAAACAAAATTGAGACCGAGCTTACGAAGTTGGTACGAAGTGACAAAACCGACCTTGTATGCGTAGTCTGCGTTCTTCGCTTGCCCGAGCGCCATAGCACCGGGAAACTGAGTCACTCCGTCTTTTACACGAAGTACTCTTCCTCCTTCTTGATCTACGGAAATGAGAAGAGGAAGTTTTGAAGATTCCAAACTTTTTTTCTGAAGTTCGAAGTTGAGTTTAAGAATATCCTGTTTTGTCCCAAGATTCATCCCGAAGAGAATGATTCCACCAGGAAGAATCTCCTCGATTTCTTTCTCCGCAGTTTGATCCAAGGTTTTACCCGGGATCGCCACGTGAATGACCTGGCCCGCCAATTCTTCAGGAGTCATTTTGTCGACGATGGCTTTCGCTTGAGATTCTAAATATCCGTCCCAGCCGTCTGCTTGGAGTTCCTGTTGGTAAGAAGGAATGTAATAAAACGCCGTAAGGGAAGCCAAAAGAAGAAGGAACACAAAGAGGAAACGTCGGATCATAGTTTGACAGGATATCAGAACGTTGAATTCTGTAAAAACAAATTCCTCCGGAAGGTCGTTGTTATGATTCGTTTTAAACTCTTACTTATAATTCTAAGTTCTTTGTGTTTTACTTCTCTCTCCGCGGATCCGGAAGGTTCGCCGATCCGAGTTCTTTTTTTCGGAGACAGTCTGACCGCCGGTCTTGGCCTTCCTTCTTCGGACGAAGCCTTTCCCGGAGTCCTGGAAAAAGAACTCTCCAAACAAGGAATTTTGATAAAGTCCATCAACGCGGGTATGAGCGGGGACACGAGCTCGGGCGGTTTGTCTCGTTTGGATTGGGCACTCTCGAACAACTTCGATCTCTTCGTCCTCGAACTCGGAGCGAACGATTCCATGCGCGGAATTTCACCGGATCAAACCGAAAAAAATCTCAAAGAAATTCTTTCTCGAGTGAGAAAGAAAAATCCGAAATCAAAAATTCTTCTCATCGGGATGAAAACCTTCCCCAATCTCGGAAAAGAATATAGAAAAAAATTCGAATCTATTTTTCCAAAGATTGCAAAAGAGGAAAACCTTCCTCTCGTTCCGTTTTTTCTGAACGGGGTCGCCGGAAATAAAAAACTCAATCAGAAAGACGGGATTCATCCCACCGCGGAAGGACATCGGATTCTTGCAAAAAATCTTTTGCCGTTCTTTCAAAAAATTCTAAGGAAAAGATGATTCTCCAAAAAGTGAGTTTACACCGGACTTTTGCCGAAAATCATGGATCTACCTGAATAATCGCGGGAATAGCTCAGTGGTAGAGCACCTCCTTGCCAAGGAGGGGGTCGCGGGTTCGAATCCCGTTTCCCGCTTTTTCTTCTATACTCTTCTCCTCCAGGCCTATTCGAATCATGGAATATAAAACAAAAAAGAATTCTAACGCTACCGTTGATATTAAACTTACTTTCGAAGCTTCCGACATCGAGAAAGCTTTTGAAAAAACCTACGCGGAAAAACAGAAAGACGTAAAAATTCCCGGCTTCCGTCAAGGCAAGGCTCCTCTCCAGATGGTGAAACGTCATCTCGGAGACGCGGTTGCGAGTGACGCGATCAACACACTCATCGTGGATGGAATGACTTCCATCATCACAAAATTAGAACACCCGATGGTCCGATTTCCGAAATTCGAAATCCAAGACTATCAACCCGGAAAAACTCTCATCGCGACGGCTGTCTATGAAACCAATCCGGAAATCACACTCGGTAAATATAAGAAGATCAAGATCAAACTTCCCGAAGTCGTCGTTTCGGACGCCGACGTGCAGGAAGAAATCGAAACCATTCGTAAACAATTGGCCCGAAAACAACTAAAAGAAGAGGGCCAAGTCACCGTGAGCGGGGACATTATTGATATGGAATATGTAGTTCGCGAATCCGGTCAAGAACCCAAAAATGCAAGCAATACATCCAACGACTATCATTTAGGCCACGAGAGTAATCTCAAAGGGTTTGATGAGAATCTCTACGGTTTGAAAACGGGCGAAAGTAAGGATTTCGTCCACGCATTCCCAGAGGACTACGCGCAGAACGAAGTCGCCGGGAAGTCCTTCGAATATACAGTAACCGTAAAAGCGCAGTATGCAAACATTCTTCCTCCCGTAGACGACGATCTTGCCTCGGAATTCGACGGATCCGAATCACTGAATGCCCTCAAAGACAAGATTCGTAAGAATCTCAAGGAACGTTTTGAAGAAGGCGTGAAGAATAAGAAGATGGAAGAGATTTACAAAGAAGTCATCGACGATTCTAAGTATATCTTTCCGGAATCCTACGTAAAAGAAGAATCCGAGCACGTTTTCCACAATATGATCCACGAATTCCGCCTTCCGCACATTACGATGGAAAAATACGCGGAGATGATCAAAAAAGAGCTGAAAGAAGTACAAGAATCCTTTAAAAATCTCGCAGAATCCCGCCTGAAGCACTTTTTCACACGTCAAAAGATCGCTCAGACGGAGAACATCGTGTATTCCGATTCAGATTTTGACGCCGATCTGGAAAAACTTGCGTCAAGTTACCAGATTTCTCTGTCCGATCTTAAAAAAGAGCTGGAAAAGGGAAAACTCATGGATAATTATCGAGAGAATTTTTTCGCGAAAAAAGTGGATGATACCCTCTTTGATCTTGTAGAAAAGAAATATACTGACAAATTGAGCATTGGCAAGGTAAAAGAATATCTGAACCAAAAGGAAGAACAGAAAGCATGAGTGTAATTCCGTATGTGATCGAGCAAACGAGCAGGGGAGAGCGTTCTTACGACATTTTTTCCCGACTTTTAAAAGATAGAATCATCTTTCTCGGAAACGCAATCAACGACGATTACGCAAACGTGATTACTGCCCAGCTATTATTCCTGGAAGCGGAAAATCCGGAGAGAGATATTTATTTGTATCTCAATTCTCCCGGAGGTTATGTTTCTTCCGGTCTTGCGATTTATGATACGATGCAATACATCAAGCCCGACGTAAGAACCCTTTGTTTGGGTCAGGCCTCCTCGATGGCCGCGCTTCTTTTGGCGGGTGGTGCACCGGGAAAACGTTCCGCACTTCCGAATTCCAGAATCATGATGCACCAACCGATGGGTGGCGCGACCGGTCAGGCGAGTGATATCGAAATCCAGGCTCGCGAAGTTCTGAAGTTGAAGGAAATTCTAAACGCAATCTATCACAAACACACAGGAAAGAGTGTGGAACAGATTCAGAAAGACACGGAAAGAAATTTTTATATGACTGCGGAAGAGGCGAAGAATTACGGAATCCTAGATACCGTAATTGATATCGATCGCAGTAAAACGGCGCAAGTCGCGGCCCCAGTAAAATAAGGAGAAATTCCCTTGGCGAAGAAAACACCGGGAACCAACGGTAAACAAAAACTATTCTGCTCTTTTTGCGGAAAAGAACAGGATGCGGTAAAACGTTTAGTCGCCGGCCCGGGTGTTTACATCTGCGACGAGTGTATTTCTCTTTGTAACGAAATTATCGCGGAAGATCACGATCATACGCACGAGAAGACCGAAGTATTCAGCGAGGTTCCCAGTCCTGCTGATATCAAAGCGATTTTGGATCAGTATGTCATCGGACAGGATCACGCAAAGAAAGCCCTCTCCGTAGCGGTTTACAACCATTACAAACGCGTTAATCTGAAAGAAAAGAAATCCGATATCGAAATCGAAAAATCGAATATTCTTCTGATTGGTCCGACAGGAAGTGGGAAAACCTTGCTCGCTCAAACTCTTGCAAGAATCATCAAGGTTCCGTTTGCAATCGTAGACGCGACTGCTTTGACCGAAGCGGGTTATGTGGGAGAAGACGTAGAAAACATCATTCTTAAACTCATCCAGAACGCAGACAACGATATCAAGAAGGCCGAGATCGGAATCATCTACATCGACGAGGTCGACAAGATCGCACGTAAGTCGGACAGCGCCTCGATCACAAGAGACGTGAGCGGGGAAGGTGTCCAACAAGCGCTTCTAAAGATCATCGAAGGAACCGTAGCCAACGTTCCACCTCAGGGTGGAAGAAAACATCCTCATCAGGAATACTTACAAGTCGATACCAAGAATATTCTGTTCATTCTTGGCGGTGCATTTGTGGATCTTCCGAATATCATCAAATCCAGAACCGGCGTGAAAACGATCGGTTTCGGATCCGAAGAGACGAGACCACAGTCGGATAGCAAGGATGCGTTGATGGGGCAAGTGATTCCGGAAGACCTGATCAAGTTTGGTCTGATCCCGGAATTTATCGGAAGATTGCCGATCGTGGCTACGCTTCAAGAATTGGACGTGGATATGCTCAAACAAATCTTCCGCGAACCGAAAAACTCCGTTCTCAAACAATACACTCGTTTATTGGAACTTGAGAATGTAAAACTTACGTTCCGGGAAGACGCCATCGATAAGATCGCTGAACTTGCGATCAAGAGAGAATCGGGTGCCCGAGGACTCAGGGCCATCGTGGAAAATATCATGCTGGATTTGATGTTTGACATTCCTTCTCGAAAGGACATTGAAGAAGTAATCATCACAGGAGAAGTTATTTCCGATCGTGTGATGCCCACATTGATTCTTAAAAAAGAATCTAAGATCGCTTAATTCTTCATTTTCCTCGAAATGCTTCCGACAAGAGGAGGAGGCAGTGGATCCTCTTGAAGTGACGAGGTGAATGTACTTTCTTGCGGCTTGCCTATTTTGTGCTTTTCGGGCGTTGCTGTTTTTCGGAGTAATCATTGGAACTCCGAAAAGTCTGTAGGAACTACGAATCTTCCGTAAAACACTCGCCGGCCCCACCCTAGTTTTGGGTGGAGGGGAGCGGTGGCGGGAAAATTCGGGAAATTTGCCTATATCACAAAATTCTAATTTTGCAAACCGAAAACTGACCTTTTTTTGTAGGAACTCCGACAGAAAATTCCCCTTTGCTCCTCTGCTGTCATTCATTTCCTCGCCTCACGCTCTTTACATCGTAGAAATGCGGATTTCTTAAAAACGGATTTTGCAGATCCGGAAACTTGTTTTCCTTTCTATCAATTCCGGGATTACAAGATCACAAGATAACGTCTCCTAAAGAAACTCTCTTTAGCAAAAAAATAAATTCATTATAGCGTTTCGTTTTAGAAAAAATTGTTTTTAATTGAAAACTCATGCATTAGAAAATTCAAATGTTCTAATTTATCGCTTCGTGTATTATTGAAAAAATGGCTTCGTTTTGAATGGAAATTTTTCTATGAGGTTTTTTGCGGCCACTCTGTTTGGATCACCCTTGGAAAGGACGGATACATATCGAGTAGGCTTTGTCATCGTCGATAGACGCGAGCAACAATGTATAAAGCTGGGTTGAAAGAATAATTCTACCCGTGAAAAATTCTGGAGGAGGCTTTGCCAAACTTGGACAAAGTTTGCTTCCGACAACTCGCGATTTCCGTTTGTAAAAAACCGCGGATTGTCGAAGGCCGATGCGAAAAGAATATTACTTCTTCTTTTTCTTTTCTTCCACTTTGGATGCGAGAAGGGATTTGCCTTGTAATTCCAACTTCTTCTTTTCCGCCCAAGGAATGGCGACGCTCAATTGTTCCGCAAGAGAAAGAAGATTCTCGTTGATGTCGATGAGTTCGTCGATAATCACAAAGTAAGATACACTGGATTTCAGTTTGCTGTCTCCCTTTTTGATCCGTTTCATCTGGCTCTTGTAGATGTTTTGTTTTGCCTTTTCGAGATTCTTTGTTTTCTTCTCCGATCTCGCTTTTTCCAATAGATCAGGAAACTTGTCCGAATCCGCGAGGAGTTCCATCAGGTTGGTCGCCTGTTTTCTGAGCTCTTTCACTTCTTCTTTTTCGTCTTTGGAAACTTCATGGAAAGAATTGATTCCGTTCGAAGAAGTTCTCAAAATATTCCAAATACTTTCCGTGATTCTATCCAAATGATTGATCGAATCTGTAATCGGATGAATAGAAGCCAAGTCCTCTTCTTCCAGATGTTTGTTGGCGATCGATAAAAAGCTGGAAAGAGAATTCTCTCTCATCTTCTTTAAGTCTTTCAGAAGTTTCTGAGTTTGTCTGAAGTTCTTTTTCTTTCCGTTTACGTAACCTGCGCATGCATTGTTGAGCGCCTTTCTTGCAACACTCAAGCTCGCGAGCATGGAAGAGATGGTTCTGGAAAGCGCTCTCTCGGGGTGTTTTCTAAGAGTGATGAGTTTTTCAAGATTTTCGTCGTAGGTGTCTTGGCGTTTTTTGTGGATTCTTGCAAAAAGAAAGATCAAAAGACCAGCGGCGATCACAAGAACGAAGACCGAAGAAAAACCGAATAGATAAAGAATAGAACCGATGATCGCCGCCGTAGTGGATGCGATGATCGCCGTAAAAAACCAGCCGCCCACAACGGTGAGAACTCCGCTCACACGATTGACCGAATTCTCCTTGTTCCAAGCGCCGTCCGTCAAAGAAGTTCCCATCGCGACCATGAAGGTTACGAATGTAGTGGAAAGAGGAAGTTTGTAAAGGGTTCCGATCAGAATCAAAGCACTCGCGATCTGGATGTTCACGGAAGCGCGAAGCAAGTCGAATGCTTCCGTTTCATGAACTTTCACGATTTCTAATGTGTTTCTATTTTCAAAACGTTTCCCTATAAAGTTTCTTAATCGCGCCGGTAGAATTGCCTTGATCGGAAGATAAATTCCAAGAGCGATCTGAACAAAAACGCGTGCCACCAAACTTGTGTTAAATGCTTCTAAGGTTTCTCCCTGAGAACCCAAGGTGACTTCCGTTTGTGTAACCGATTCCGCCTTTCTGGAAAACCAAAGAGGGAAAAGCATCACACAAGCCGCTCCCAGAAGAATAAAGCTCGGAGTCGCCACATTCCCCGCAAGACCGGTCGCCAGAGCGCTCGCATCTCCACCTTGTTGAATCAAAGTCCAAGTCGTAAAACTCGCGAGTGGAACTCCGATGAAATTCACCAAGTCGTTGCTTGCAAACGCCATCGCAAGAGAACCGGTTCCCACCAAAACGAGGAATTTTAGAATATTCCATTCAAATAATACGAGAACTTGAAAGAGGATGGAAAACCCGGCGAAACTGATCAGGAGGATATTCGTAAAATTATCGTTTAAAAATTTGCCCATCTCAGGGGTGATCAGCGCGGATCCTTTCATCGCCGTTAAGAGCGTAAAAAAGATCACGGTCGTAACCGAAAGACCTCCGAAAAGACCACCGAAGTATTTCATCGATCGTTTCAAATCGAAAGAGAAAATAAATCGAAAGAAGAATTGTAAAATCATCCCGGAAAAGAAGGCCACGATCACGCTCGTCACGATCCCGAAGATGATCTTTAATGCGCTTTCCGAATTGATGATCTGGAAGGCTCCGTTCAAGGTTCCGGTTTTTAGGAATGCGATGGCAAGAGCCGCTCCCAAGAGTTCAAACACAAGAGACACGGTCGTAGAAGTCGGAAGTCCCAAGGTGTTGTAGAGATCCAAGAGTACGATATCCGTCAACATGACCGCAAGGAATAAGAACATCAGGTCTTGGAGCGCGAAACCTCCGGGATGAAAGATTCCTTTTCTTGCAACTTCCATCATTCCGCTGGAAGAAAGTGCGCCCAAGATGATCCCGATTCCGGCGACGACGAGAATGATTCTTTTCGAAGAAGCCTTGGAACCGACGGCTGAGTTTGTGAAGTTTACGGCATCGTTCGAAACCCCGACTAAGAGGTCGCCGACGCCGAGGATGGCCATTAGAATTACGATGATGAGGAAAAAGTCCATGAAACGCTTCCGTTTATTGTTTGATAGAATCTACAGTTTTCGCATTAAATCTTGAATATCGAGTTCTTTTTTAGTCTTTTCTATAGGGGAAGTCGGACAACTGAAATTTTGTCCCTGACCCAATTGTGATTATTACTTTTCGGTTACAAAAGCAATCGGTTAATCTTCGAGGTCCCAAAAAAAATCTTTGTTGGTGAGCTCTTCTTCTTTCGGTTGAGAATCCGTAACGGAAAAGAAATGTTTGTCCCCTAAGGAACCCTGGATGAGTTTGTATTGTTCTTTCAGCTCGAGGGTCTCTTTTTCCCAGTATTCGTTTCCGATAAAGTGAGGGAATGCCGTAGGAAAGGAAGGGTCGGTTTCAAAACGGTTGGAAATCCAAGCCGAATAGTGGATAAACCGCATCGCTCTGAGTATTTCGATCAATTCAAACCAACGATCGTCGAAATCACGAAATTCTCGATAGCCGGCAACGAGGTGTTCTCTTTCTTCGATTCCTTCTTGTCCTCGGGAAAGAAGCATCCAAAAATCCTGAACCGCCGGACCACAAAGGGAATCATCGAAGTCCACAAAAAACCAACCTTCTTTTCCGTGCAGAAGATTTCCCTTATGACAATCTCCGTGAATTCGGAGAATCGGGACCGATTCGATTTTTTCTTGGAAAAGATCGAAGATTCGTAAGGCGGTTTCCTGATATTCTTTTTTGCAATTCGAAGGAATCCATTCTCCTTGGGTCAAAAGTTCTAAGGGAGTTGTTCCATAGGTGTTTGAATTCAGGGTGATTCTGTGCTCTAAGGTTTTGGACTGACCGACGTTGTGGATTCTTCCCAAAAGCCTTCCGAGAATTCTTAGATTTTCCGAACTCAATTCGTCCGGAGAACGACCGCCGACCCGAGGCCAAAAAGAATAAAAGATCTCATCCTGAAAACAAGCCAGGCTCGTTCCATCCGGAAACGGAAGTGGGGCGCAGACAGGGATCTCTTCCTCTTTCAGATCCAAGAGAAATTGGTGTTCTTCCAAGATTTGTTCCCGAGTCCATCTCCCTGGCCTGTAGAATTTTGAAATGATATGAGTTCCGTCTTCCAATCGAAGATCAAAGACCCGGTTCTCCAAACTATTCAGCGCCATACAATGTCCGGAAGGTTCATAGCCCGCCTTTTCGACTAAGGTAAGAATTTCGCCCGGATTGAGTTGAAAAAAATCGGCCATTCCTTTCCAGGATTCTCGTTTCCGATCTACTTCCAAGACAAAAACGCAGGATTCACTTTTGTTCCCGATTTTGCTCCGAATCGGAAATTCGGTTCTTGGAATCTTGTGAAGAACTCGAGAGTTTTGTGTATTCTCATTCTGGAATTTGGTTTTCAATAGAATTGGATTTTGCAAATTGATTCCCGAGAAGGAAAAATCATGAAGATATCAGTAGGAAATTTGCCCCAGGAACTTACCGAAGACGAGTTAAAAAAGATTTTTTCGGAGTTTGGAACGGTTCAGGACGTAAATATTAAAAAAGACAAAACCACAGGTCGTTCTTTATCCTATGGATCCGTCGAGATGGAAGATTCCGCCGGCGAAAAAGCAATCGCGGCGTTGAATAAAAAAGAAATCGCTGGGAAACAAATCGCGGTAGTCGATTCGGAAGAATTGAAAAAAGAGTTCGAAAGAAAACAATCCCTCAAAGGACTTTCCGGTTCGGGTAAGGTTCACGGAAGCCAAGCGAAAGCAGGGGGATTTTCTGGAGCCGGTGTAAGAAGAACCGGAGGGAGAGGAAAATGAAATTGATTCGTTTGAGTGTTGTTGTTGGCTTTTTGATTCTATCGTTTGTACCCGCTTTTGCGGAAGATCTGATCATCAAAGACATTCGTGTCGGAACCGGAAAGGAAGCCTTCTCCGGATCCAACGTAACCGTTCATTATGTGGGAACTCTCACAAACGGAAAAAAATTCGATAGTTCTCGCGATCGTCGAGCACCGTTCACATTCAACTTAGGCGCGGGCGAAGTCATCAAAGGATGGGATCGCGGCGTAAGAGGAATGAAAGAAGGCGGAATCCGCAAACTTACGATTCCTCCCGAGTTGGGCTACGGATCCAGAGGAGCCGGCGCCGCCATTCCTCCGAACTCGACTCTCGTATTTGAAGTAGAATTACTAAAAGTGTACTGAACATTCTATCGTTTTGAAACAGATTTTACCGGGTTCTGACGTTAGATTCTAACTTGTTTCCGGTTCTAATCTTTCATAGAAGGGAGGAGCTTTTCCAAACTGTGAACGCTTAGAATCGGATGTCCTACAACTTTTTTGAACTTTCCCCGGTTCCGGCCTGCATCTTAGAGCCATCCCTTTTGATCAAAAAGGCGAATTCAGCGTTTTGTAGAACCTCCGGTTTTTCCAAAGAAGAATTGGAAGATCGTCAATATTGGGGTTCGATTTGCGACTTTCAGAATCAAATTCCGGATTTCTCGGATCTTTCTCTCTGGCCGGATCTCAAAGATTTAGAAAACAATCCCAATTACGAAATTGAAATTCTCGCAAAGGACGGTTCACAAAAAGAATATTCCGTTTCTTTTGCATTCGATCTGGAAGAACTTCAAATCTTCGCGTATTTGGAACCGTCTCATTCTTCTGTAGGATCTCTTTCCCAAGAGAATTCTTCTGAAAGCTTCAGCACCGGTCTCGAAAAACCAAGTGATTCTTGGGTTCAAAGACAAAAACTGGAAGCGATCGGAACTCTTTCGGCCGGAGTGGCTCACGAAATCAACAATCCTCTGATGGGTGTGATCAACTACGCAGAAATGGTCTTTAACGGAATCGAAACGGGAAACCCACTTCGAAAATACGCGGGAATCATCTTACAAGAAAGCAATCGAATTTCCGAAATCGTTCGAGACATGCTTACCTTCACACGTCTGGAAAAAGAAGAAGCGAAAATTCACGATCTCACTTCTATTTTCTGTTGTACCTTTGGACTTTTGAAGAATAGCTTTCGTAAGTCGGGGATCGCAACTTTAGTTCCCGATTTAGAAACTCCCGTCTACGCGGTTTGTTCCGCCGGACGGCTCAGACAAGTTTATCTCAATCTTCTAACCAACGCAAAAGACGCGATCGAAAGTAATCCGGATTCTTCCCGGGAAAAAATTCTCCGTGTCTCTTGGATCCCCATCCAAAAAGGAAATAGAAAGTTTATACGAACGATCGTGGAAGATTCCGGGGTGGGAATACCGGAAGAAAACAGACATAAACTCTTCGATCCATTCTATACGACCAAAGAGATCGGAAAAGGAACAGGACTTGGTCTTACCGTTTCCTACAACCTGGTACGGGAAATGGGAGGAGAACTTTCCTTTGAATCCGAAAAAGGTTCGACTCGCTTTTACGTGGATCTTCCTGAATCTTTCTGAAAGATTCTTGACTTTACAAAAGGTGGACTCCATTCTTATAGACTCTCTTCCGACACGCTATGACAGGTTCCACGAGTTTCGAACAGAAAAGTTACGACCCCGAGGAACGCTATTCACTCTTATTTCATTCCGCGATCGACGCGATCGTTTCCTTAGACAAAGAGTTTCGCGTTTTTTTAATCAATCCTGCGGCGGAGGATATGTCCGGTTATCTCGCTTCCGAATTGATGGGAAAGACGATCGAACATCAGTTTCCGCTTCGGATTCGAAATCGTTTTTATAGAATTCTCAAAAACGTCGCAAAACTTCCCGACAAAAAAAGACGAAAGCCGTTCGGACCGATCCGACTGATACGAAAAGACAAATCGATTTTGATTTCGGAGGTCTCAGTTTCGGTCACGGGGCCGGAGGATTCTTATCAATATCATATCATCATCCGTGATATATCAGAAAAACATAGAATTCTAATGGAGCTGAAAAGAGCCAATCAAACTCTCAAAAGGATGGATCGAGAAAAAGAAGAATTACTCGAACGCCTCGAAGAAAAGGTGAGACAACGATCCAGACTGCTCGCTGGTTATTATAAATCCATGAAGGAAGAACTCAGTCTCGCCAAACGACTTCAATCCGAAATTCTTTCCGATATTCCTTCGATTTCGGGGATACAGGTTCATTCTGCCTATCTTCCGATGATGGAAGTGGGAGGAGACCTCTACGATCTTTTCGAAATCAAACCCGGCGTCCTACGGGTGTTCTTAGCGGACGCGACCGGTCACGGGATTCAAGCCGCCCTTCTTACGATGACTCTCAAGGGAATTTTGGAATCCTTAAAGCAAAAAGATTCGGATCCAGGGACAATTCTCACCGAATTCAATTCCGAATATTGTAAGAATTTCGGAAACATTGGACTGTTTTTTTCCTGCTTTCTCGCGGATATCGATACGAATCAAAAAAAGATCGTATATTCTTCCGGAGGACATCCGCCTCAATTCTTTCTTTCCGAGGATTTAGTTATGGGTTTGGATAGAACCGGTTCTCTTCTGGGTTTGGATCCATCGAACTCATACGGAATTTTTTCCTTGAGTTATCAGGATGGGGACAGACTTTTTTTACTCACGGACGGTATCTACGAAGAGTTCAACTCCGATAAACAACAGTTTGGCGAACTCGCGGTACAGAGAATTCTTGCCGAAAAATTTAAGGAAGCGATGGAAGAAACGATACCCGCGATTCTTCAAGCTCTGATGGATCACCTCGGAAGACAAAAAATTCAGGACGACATCACGGCGATTCTCATTTCTTTAGAACCTAAAACGTGACTCCTGCATGATCCTTTCGATTTTGATTCTTTCCATGTTCTTTTCTCTTTTTGTTTTGTTCCTCGTTTTAGAAAAATGGAAACACAAGAAGTCCTTGGATTCGATCCCGATCCGAATCCACGTCAACGGAACCAGGGGAAAGTCCTCCGTGACCCGTTTGATCCATTCGATTCTTTCCGAAGCGGGATGGAACGTATTCGCAAAGACGACCGGATCGGAGCCTAATCTTTTGTTTCCGGATCGAAGCGAAAAAAGAATTTTTCGGAATAAGGTTTCCATTTCCGAAGTGATCTCCTTTTTAAATTTTGTTTCGAAAAAAAAAGCGCAGGCCATCGTCGTGGAATGTATGGCGGTGCAACCACACTATCAGAAGGATTCGGAACGACTCCTCTTACAGGCAACCCATACAGTGATCACGAACGTTCGACCCGATCACGGGGAATTCGCGGATTCAGAAACGATGCTTTTGAACGGATTTACTCGGACGATTCCGCAAAACGGGACCTTGGTCTACGGCCGTTCCCTGAAGGAAGTAGATTGGAAACGGTTTACGCAGGACAAAAAAACGGTTTCGGTTGCCGGCGTTCCAAAAATTTCGGAAGATTCCATTCAAAAAATTGCAAATACGATGCGTTATGCGGAACATGTCGAAAACCTGGAAGTCGCAGTGACGATCGCCGAGATTTTAGGTATCGAAGAATCGGTGATTCTCCGCGGAATTTCGAAGACGAACCCTGATCCGGGCGCACTTCGTTTGAAAGAATTTTCTCTCAAAGAGACAAAACAACGGTTTGTGTTTGCGTTCGCCGCCAACGATATCATTTCCTGGGAAAAAATTTTCAGATCGGTCCGTGATCGATTTCCTTCCGATACGCTCCACGTGGTTTTTAGTTCCAAAAAGGAAAGGCCGGTGAGAACCGTCGACTTTGCTCGTTTTTTTTCCGGTCTTCCGGATTTGGATACGATCTATTTTTTCGGACCCGGTTATCGATTGTTTTCTTCCGCTTACACCGGAGTTGGGAAAATACAACGGAAAAAAATATCGGATCATATACAATGGAATTCGAATATTCAAAATTCGCGAATATGGATCGGAGCCGGTAATTTCGAGGGAGAAGGTCGGGTTTGGCTTGAAAATCAGTGTTCGCTCTTGGAAAGAGGAGTTGAAAATTGGAAGTGTTGACCCTTTCTATCGGTCTTGGAATTTTTCTCGGTTTTTTTCTTTGGGAAAGGACCGGACTTTATCCGGGAGGTTGGGTCGTTCCGGGTTACCTCGCACTTTCCCTTTTACAACCCTGGACGATATTCTTTCTTTTGCTGAGTAGTTTGCTCACACTCGGCATCTATAAGATCGTCGAAACTTCCTTCTTATCTTTCGGACAAAGAAAGGTCGTGTTTTTTCTTTTGTTATCCATTCTCATTTCCTTGGGATTACAGGAAATCGAAGTGTGGTTTTTCGGATATATTCAAAATCTTGAATCTAGATGGATCGGACATATCGTCCCGGGATTGATCGCTATCTCCGCGGAAAAACAAGGTCTCTTTCATACGATTTCGGCGACGTTCGTATGCGGTTCTTTGGTGAGGCTCCTGCTTCTTTGTCTTTTGGGAGAATCGTTTCCTCGGTGAAAGTTTGGTTCCTACAAAGAAGGTCTTCGTTTTCGATCTTGATTCTTACGTTCGTTTCCCTCTTTTTTTTGGGGATCATAGAATTTTTTCCGGTTATGGAAACGGTATCGGATTTTGAAATCAAACAGAAAGCGAGTGAGAACGCGTATCGTTGTTTTCAGAAAATCAAGGCCTTACGAATCCAAAAAGGTTTGAACATAGACCCGAACTTGGATCCGTCCTTATCCGGTTTGATTGGAGTCGAACTTTCTTCGGTCACGAGTTCTTCCGGAAAACTGTCCTCCAAACAAGCCTCGGTTCATCCGGATTTTGCGATTTGGTTTGTGGACCAGTTCCTCCGAGCGGGATTAAAAAAAGACGATGCGATCTCCGCGGGCATTTCCGGATCTTTCCCTGCATTGAATATCGCATTCTACTCTGCGGCGGACGCGATGGGTTTAAGGGTAAACGTCATCGGAAGCGTTTCCTCATCGCAATACGGCGCCAATCTTCCCGAATTTCTTTGGCCGGAATGGGAGAATTTTTTATTTCAAGAAGGTTTGATCTTTCAAAGGGCGCACGCGTATTCAACGGGAGGAATCGACGATCAAGGAATCGGGATCGATACGTTCGGAGTAAGACAAATCCGGGCTTCGATCAAAAAAAACGGGTATCGATTTTTGTCCGTTTCTTCTTTCGAAGATTCTCTGATTCAGAGAATTCATATATACGAAAAATCGAATGTACGTCTCTATGTCAATGTCGGCGGGGGAACTATTTCAACGGGGACGAGTTTGGGTAAGAAGAAGATTCCGAGAGGACTCGTTTGGGAAATGGAAGAATCTTCCGATTTGCCGGATTCGATTCTAAAATTTTATCTCGAAAAGAAAATTCCGATTCTTCACGTGATCGGAATCGAAACCATTTCCGAAGAATCCGGAATTGTCTACAAAAAAGGCCAAATAGCAAAACCCGGAACTTCCAATCTTCTGTATCATACGTCGAAAAATAGATGGTTGTCCGGCGTTTTCTTTTTACTTCTTGTCTTTATGATCCTGAAATTTTCGCCCTGGATCGCAAAAAACGAGAAAGAGGAAGAGAATACGATCCATCTTTGACTCGTTATTTTTTCGAAAAAAACCAGGCGATGGTTTCATCTCGTTTGAGATCCGGAAGAAGAATCGCTTCGTAATGATTTTTATCCGGTAAGGTAAGAACGACTGCGTCCTTCCAGAATTTTTGAAAGATCCGAATCGCAGAGTCCGGAAGTAGTTCGTCTCCTTTTTTAAAGTTCGGTTTCCCCGCCCGAACGATCAGGGTCGGCGCAGAAATTTGAGAGTAGGGCATGACCCGATTCTTTTTTAAGATTCGAATACTACGGATCGGATTTTTTAAAAAGTTCGTAAGAATTTTTTGCGGATATCTCGCGCCTCCCATCTGCACCAATTCGGAATCGATGACTTCTTCGGGGATATTACACTGGTAGAAAACGTTCTTTCCGTTTTGGATCGGCTCTAATTCGTATATTAGAAAATTCTCAACATCTTCGTTCCAAGAACTTAGAATCGGCGATTGTTTCGCGAGATTTAGATACTCTTCTTTGGAAGAAAAAGTTTTACCGAGTCTTTGTAAGGATTGTTGGATCATAAGTAGATTGGAAATTTTTCTCGGAATCGAAAGTTGTCCGCCACCGTCGATCAAACAGAGTTTCCCCGTTCGCGAAGGATACTTTTTTGCGAAGGCAAGTGAGATCCAACAACCGAGGGAATGTGCGAGTAGATTGGCCCGATCGATCTTTAGAAAATCGATGATTTTAAGAAGGTCTTCCGAGTGAAGATCATGAGAATACGTTCCGTTCGGTTTGGAGGATTCACCTCTTCCTCGAAGATCGTACGTGATTACGGTTAATCCTTGTTTTACGAGATCTCTTGCGAGAGGAGCGAAGTTTTTGAGATTGCCGGTAAGACCGTGGATACAAAGGACCGGAGCCGGAGAATTTTTCCAAAGAGGATACGGACCGTAGACTTCCGCGGCGATGACGAGAGAATCTCCGATCGGTATTTGTAATCGTTTTGAAATATTTTTCGGATCCGAAGGGAGAGTTCGATTCTTCATTCGTCCGATATTTTTGCCCCGAATCGTTCCATCAAGCTTCTTAATTCGGATTCTATTCCGTTTCGAAATGCAAGATGAGTGAACGAGATCTTTTCTTTCAGTTTGACAGCTTCGTAACATCCGGTTTCCGATCTGCGTATCGAATACCAGATTTTGGATTCCCCGAAACCGGCGAAACGGATCGTAAGCTTTTGGTCCTCGAGATAAAAACTAACGATGGATCCGAGTTCTTTACCACTCAATGCCTTCTGCATTTTTTTGAGAAAGAGTTCGGGAGAATCTTCAGTCAAACGGATCGTCTTCATTCTTTCCTCTTTTTTTAGGAAACTGAGAGCATGTAAATGCCTTGAAAAAGACCTACGATCGCGCCTAACACCGAACCGATGAGAATCAATACGTATTCGTCTTCTTGAAACGCGGATCTTAGGATCGGTTCGAATTCCTCCGGAGGGAGGTCTTTCATTCTTTTGAACATATTGTTTTCGATGGACATCGCCCTTCCCATATACGTTTCGAGTTTTGTGGAACTGTTCGCAAGGGAATCGGATACTTTTGCGATCACTTCCTTTTTGGAAGTTTCAAACTCCGAGTTTTCGTTGCTGGTTTCCTGATCCAAGGTTCCGTTTAGTTGAAGCCTTTGCGCCGCGGTTTCCGTTTCCGATTGAATCGTTTCCACGAGAGAACGTGCGGCACGTTTGTATAGGATTTCTTCTAAGACGTTTCTTGCGGTCAAAACTTGAGTCGCAAAGACGTTGGAATACTTTTTGGAAACGTCTTCTTGACGTTTGAGAAAAAGTCCCTGGTATCGGATCGGTCCGATTTTTTTTTCATACAAGGGACGAAAGATCATGGTGAGCGCGACCCAGTTTGTGATGTATCCGACGACGACTCCTTGGATGGGTAAGGTCCACCAATACGGAAAAAGATTCCACGCAAGGGCTTGCAGAATTCCCATCGCTCCGCCGAGATACCAGCCGCAGTGTTCTATAAATTTGAATTCCTTCGCGCCCACTTCCTGAAATATGTCGACGATTCGTTTAACGTTTGGTCCGGTAAGTTTGCGAAGAACGAGTGACTTAAAGTTGAATACGCTTGAGACGTTCTCCTTTACTTGGAGCATGATGTTCTTAACCGTGTGTTCGTTTTTTTTCTGAACTTCGGCTATTATTTTCGATTCTTCTTCTCCTTCCAATCGGGTCCGAAGCGCCGGGTTGATATGATGAATGATTTCTCGAGTGGCTTCGGGAATGAGTTGATCCAAAACCGGTTGGAATTCCTTTTCGAGCTGGTCCGGATCCACTTTGGAAAAGAAGTCCTCCACCTTGATCAAACGTTCCGTCATGATGTTCACCGATTTGAGGGCCAACTTCTGAGACTTTTTGGGGACGATTCCCTGCCAGCCGAGATAGGGAGGAATTCCTACAAATTCCAATGGATAGAAGGTCATCTTGAGCGCGACGACGTTCGTAAACCAACCGACAAACCCGTAGGTAAGGGGCATCATCAGAATTCCGAGCAGTTCTTTGTTTTGGGCGAAAAATTCCATAAAATTTCCTGTAGCAATCGCTATACTTTTCAACTTCTTGCAAGTTCGATTCGAAGATCTGGAAGGGCAAATCCTTTTTTTCTAACGATTAGAATAAAATCCCCCGAAAATCGTCCGTTTTGAACAGAAAATTCTTCGTCCAAAAAGGAGGATAGAAGCGTTTCGTCTTCCTTCCAAATTCGCTGATCGAATTTTCGATTGTAGAATTATAGAAAGCGAAGCACCGTAAGAGATTCCGTCCGATGAGTTCAAGCCAGAAAAAGAGGATCGACGAAGGCATGTTTCCTTTCTGCGAGGAAGCGGAAGTTCAGTGGGATCTTCTTTTGCGTACGAATGGCGAGATTCTGAGCGCGGATTCTTACATTTTGGAAAACCTCGGTATTTCAGAACGAGACCTCGTCGATGCCGGCAAGCTGATCCAAAATTGGAGTTCCCTTCCGCACGGGAATTTTCCTTGGAAAGGAAAGATCGTTCTTATCGATTCCAAGGGAGAAGAACGGGTTTGGGAAGGAGCGATAGAATTGTTAAGCGAAGACATCCTTCTGCTTCGATTCTTTCGACCCAAATTGGAACAAAGAATGGAAGACCAATTCTTTCAGATCTTTCATAAGAATCTCGCGATCAAACTCATCCTCGATCCCGAGAGCGGTGGAATCTTCAACGTAAGCGAATCCGCCCTCGAGTTTTACGGATATTCCAGAGACGAGTTTCTAAAACTCAAAATCAGCGATATCAATATTCTCAACCCGGAACAAATCAAAGCGGAAATGTTACTCGCGAGTTCCGAGAACCGATTGTATTTTAATTTTGTTCACCGCTTGAAGTCCGGGATTCACAGGGACGTGGAAGTTTTTTCCGGTCCGATTTTTCTCAATGGTAAAACATATCTCTATTCCATCATACACGACGTGACCGATCGAAACCGAGCTTTGGAAGCGCGAGCTCTGAGCGAAAAAAAATATAGAAACCTGATCGAACTTGCGGCGGACGGGATCGTTCTGATCGGATCCGACGGAGCGATCGAAGAGGCGAATCAAATGGCTTTGGAACTCACCGGTTACTCGAAAGCAGAGATGCTTCGTATGACCGTTCGGGATATCATCGATTCAGAAAATCTCAAAGAACTTCCTCTCCAACTGAATTTTGAAGAAGGAACGACTCTCATACGGGAACGAATCATTCGACGTGCCGATGGAAGTTTGATTCCCGTCGAAGTCAACGCGGTTCGATTGGAACAAGGCCGTCTTTTAGCGGTCGTTCGCGACATTCGGGAGAGGAAACTCATTCAGAAAAAGATGGAAGATTCCTTAAAGGAAAAGGAACTCATGTTGCAAGAGATTCATCATCGTGTGAAAAATAATCTTCAGATCGTTTCGAGTCTTTTGAGTCTACATTCCGAATTCAATGAAAATCCTTATCTGCAAAAGATTCTCAGGGAATGCGAATTACGAGTCAAATCGATGGCTCTCGTTCACGAGGAACTCTATCGTTCGGATGATCTTGCGAAAGTGGATCTCAAAAGTTATTACTTTTCGCTCTCGTCCAATCTTCTTTCCGTATACGGACAAGCGGATAGGATTCAAATCCACCCTCTCGAAGAATCTTTTTTTATGTCGATCGATCGTGCGATTCCGATCGGTCTGATTCTCAACGAACTCCTTACTAATTCTCTAAAATACGCGTTTACAAATCAGGGAAATGGGGAAATATTTTTACGTCTTCTGAAAACGAACGAAACCATGGAATTGGAATACAAAGATACTGGATCCGGTTTTGATTTGAATCAGGCGCAAAACATTCAGAACGGGCTCGGTCTTAAACTCATCGATATGCTTTCGTCACAACTGCACGCAAACTTATCCTTAAACACGGAAAAGGGTTTTTATCTTAGAATGTATTTTGCCGGCTGGAAAGAATGAAATTTCACCGTAATGACGATTCGCCGTTCGGAACCTGCTTGCATTATTTAAACTGAGATTTACACTCGCATTTCGGGAAATACTATGCAACATACAAAAGAAGAAATTCTAAAACAGATTTATCTATTTTCCAATTTTACGGAAGACGAATTGAGTTCGATTGCCGAGAAGACGGAATACAAAGTTTATGAACAAGGCGACGCCATCTTCCACGAAGGCAACGAAGCAAAAGCGTTTTTTGTGGTCATCTATGGAACCCTAAAGGTTCTCACTTCCACGGAAAAGGGCGACGACGTGAACGTGACTACGATCGCAACCGGAGATCATTTCGGTGAACTTCCGTTTTTGGATCCCGGAAAACGTTCCGCATCGGTGGAAGCGATGGAACGATCCGAACTCTTAAGAATTCCTTATGACCATCTCAACGACGTTTTCTCAAAGGACCCGAAAGCATCCTTGAAATTCTACCAATCGATTTCGCATTTCTTAGCCAAACGATTGAGAATGTTGACCCAAGACTTGACATACGCAAGAGAACTTCGAAAAAGATTTACGATTTGATTTCAAGTCGCGCACCGGGTTCGAAAATCGAATCCGGTTTTTTCTATCCGGCCTAACAGGAATATGAGAATGAAAAATAAAATTTCCGCACTTCGTTCCTACCGCATTACGACTGCCTTTCTTCTTTTATTGATCGTTTCCACTTCGTTTTATTCTTGTTCGGCGGCCCTTGTTTCTTCCGCTCTCTACTACGAGCGATTCCAATCGAACTTGGAAAAAAAAGAAATTCAAGTTGGCTCTTACAAGTGGACCTATCTTGAAGGAGGGAAGGGTGAGACGATCCTCTTAGTCCATGGTTTTGGTGGTGATAAGGACAATTGGACACGGTTTGTAAGAACGCTTACGAATTCCTATCACGTCGTCATTCCCGATCTTCCCGGGTTCGGAGAAAATGATCGAAAGACCGAAGACGAATATTCGATTCGTACACAAGTTTCTCGTTTGGACGACTTCACAAAAGTGCTTGGGTTGGGTAAGTTTCATATCATCGGAAATTCGATGGGCGGTTCCATCTCAGGAGTGTATACAGCGACGTATCCGGATAAGATTCTGACACTCGGACTTTTGGATTCTGCGGGAGTCAAGTCTCCGATTCCGAGCGAACTTTCGGTTTATCTATCGAAAGGAAGAAATCCGCTCGTTGCAAACAACGATAAGGAATTCGACTTTCTTCTGAATTTTATTTTTGTAAAGCCGCCGACCATCCCTTCCTTCTTAAAAGGTTATTTTGCGGAGAAGTCGATTCGAAATCGTGAGTTCAACGAGAAGATCTATAAGGATCTTCGTTTGAATCTGTCCGTGTTAGAAGAAAGAATGAAATCGATTCATGCAAGAACCTTGATCGTTTGGGGAGATACGGATCGTGTCATTCATATTAGCTCCTCGGACGTCTTACTCAAAGGAATTCAAAATTCAACTCGAGTCATTCTAAAGGACTGCGGACATAGCCCTATGCTGGAGCGTCCGACGGAAACCGCAGGGATCTATTCGAAATTCCTTAAAGGAGAATCGGATCTTTCTTCAGGGTTGAAATAGGTGTAAAATCGTAGACTCAATGTCCTGAACTTGAATCGGTTTTGCGATATACGCGTCCATACCGGCCTCGATACATTTTTCCTTATCGCCTTCCATCGCGTTAGCTGTCATTGCAACGATGATCGGATTCGGATCGGTAAAATCCTTTCTGATCCGTTGAGTCGCTTCAAAACCGTCCATTTCCGGCATTTGAATGTCCATAAAAATCAATTGATAGGATTGGTTTTTCAAACTGGACAATGCCTCCACACCGTTGTTTGCGGTGTCCACCGTATATCCGAGTTTGCTTAGAAGACGAATCGCGATCTTCTGATTGATTACGTTGTCTTCCACGAGAAGAATTTTGAGGGGAATCCTTTCGGAAAGTTTTTTCTCCTTTTCATTTTCTTCTTCCAACTTTGCGATACGGGTGGGAAATGCTTTGTCGAAAATTTTACTCAGTTCATCCAAAAGAATCGGTTTAAACATCATGAATATCTTAAAACCGGGGCGATTGAAAAGACCTTGTGTGACTAAATGATACGAATTTTTTAATTCGCTCTCCATAAGAAGGATGATCGTCAATTTAATGTTCGGCGTTTTGTTCTTGAGCTCGTCTAGAATTTCGGGAAGATTCATATCCGGAAGATTGAGGTCCGTCAAAAAGATTCCGATTCGATCCTCTTCTGAGATAATGCGGATCACTTCTTTAGCGTTCCTTGCGAGTTTGACCAAAAAACCGTTTCTTTCGCAGAATTTTTTGATTTGTTCCTTAAGAACATAATCTTGGATGGAAACGACGGCGATCTTCGCCAAATTCTTAGAATGTAATTCCAAGACGCCGACCGGAATTTTATAATCCAATTTTTCGCTGATGATGGAAAGAGTAAATTCGGAACCTTTGTCAACCTGGCTTTTGACGATGATCTCCCCCTTCATCAACTCCGCCAATTTTTTACTGATGGTCAAACCGAGTCCGGAGCCGCCGTATTTTCTCGTAGTGGAGGAATCCACTTGGCTGAACGCTTTGAATAGAAGTTCCAATTTTTCTTCCGGAATTCCGATACCGGTGTCTTCTAAGCGAAAAATGATTCTCATTTTTTCGTTCGGGAATTTTTCAGCTTCCACGTTGAGAACGATTTTTCCCTTTTCGGTAAACTTGATCGAGTTTCCTATGAGATTCATCAAAATTTGCCTGAGTCGATACGGATCGGAAATGATCCAGTTCGGAACCAAGGAAGAAATTTTGTATTCCACGACCAGACCTTTTTCTTCCGCCATAGGCCGGAAAAGATTACAGACTTCCTCGCTCAGCTTCTGGGGAGAAACGGGTTGCATCTCTAACTTGAGCTGACCGGATTCTATTCTGGATAGATCCAGAATGTCGTTTAACAAAATAAGAAGATTTTGTCCGCTGGACTTAATGATATCCAAATATTCTTTTTGTTCGACGTTGAGAGACGTTCCTTCCAAAAGACTGACGGTTCCGATCACTCCGTTTAACGGTGTTCTGATTTCATGACTCATCATAGCTAAAAAATCCGTCTTTGCCTTGGATGCGGCTTCCGCGGTTTCTTTTGCACGTTTTAGAGAATCCTCATATACTTTTCGCTCCGTAATCTCGTGCCAAACGGCCAAAAATACCGGTCTTTGGAACATCTTCATCGGGGTAAGAGTGATTTCGGTAGGAAATTCTTCTCCGTTAAAACGTTTGTAGTTTCTTTCGAACGTGTAGACGCCTCTTCTTTGGGCGATCAGTTCCGTTTCGTTGGCTTTCTCGACGCTTCGTTTCTCGTCAGTTTGTTTTTCCGCGGAAAAGTAAGAAGGATGTTTTCCTAAGATCAGATTTTTATCCTCGCAACGGAGCATATTGAGGGTCGCAGGATTACATTCGAATATTCCAGATTCATCATATAATACGTGAGGTTCACTCGAATGTTCGAATAAAAGCCTAAACTTTTCTTCCGCTAATTTTTTTTCCGTAATATCGACCGAAACTGCGCTGACTCCTGTGATTTCTCCGAACGAATTTTTGATCGGATAAAAGGAAGTTTCGGTGAAAATCGTTATCGAATCCAAGGTCCTTGTCCCGTTTACCTGAAAGCGTTCCCCAGCGAAGGCACGATCGTAAAACGTTTTCCATTTCTGTAATTCTTCATCCGAAATCCCGACCTCGAAAATATTAAAACCGGGAAAAATTTTCTTTTTAAAGTGTCTTTGGATTTCCTTTTCAAAGGAGGAATTGTATATTATAATTTCATAATTCTTATTAATCGACCAAATCATGGAATCCGAGTTTTCAATGACCGCATTTAAATTCGCTTCGTGCTCAGCGATTTTGACGGATTGTTCTACGAGGGATTTGCGAGAATTGATTTTTTCTGTGATGTCCTTGATTTGCACCAAAATGATTCTGTTTTGATTCGAAGCCAAAATGCGAAAGGATGCGTTTCCCCAAAATTGAATTTGATCGAAGGTTTTAAACTCCACTTCCCAATTGTACGGTTGGCCGTCCAGGACCTGTTTCCTCATCGACTGGTAGTCCAGCAAGGAAAAACCGTCGGCGAGAAGAGAGGTAAACTGTTGACCTCGAAAATCGGAAGAAGACTGTGCGGAAAAATACTGGAGGGCGGTTTGATTGTTTTCTAACACGGAATCGGAGTCCGGCTCCAGTAAAAAAATCGCGTTAGCTGATCGTTGAAAGATCATCGCCCTGAGTTCAGTGTCGCTCGAAAAAATACTAGGAGTTTCCGTTTCCGCGAATTCGGTTTTTCGGGACAGGAGCAGGAGTTTATGTCCGTTTTCTACGGGAAAAATTCGAAAAAGTGCGGAAGAACGTTTTCCTTTTTTTCCATAAAACTGCAACTCCCGAACGGTTTCAGAATTTCCGGCTGTTTCGGATTCCGTCCAAAGCTCGTTCCATTCTTCGGGTCGAACCCAATCCCATTCTCCAGGCACCTTACTTTTTTTTAAATTCGCCGAAAATTCTTCCCAGCTCGGGTCGATATGCCAGGTGATCGCTTCTCCCTTGGAATTGAGAAGGAGAAAGTTAGAGTTGGTTCCGAAAGGAGTCATTTGCGTTCTATAAATAAAGATTAGAGTAGTATAATTTATTGAGTTAGATCACTAAACAAGCAAAATAAAAGCAAAAATGATAAGTATACTTCGATTCTACACAATTCAAAAAACATTGTGTAGAATCGATGCCGTTTGATCGCGGGTACATTTCTTTCCGATGGAATCCGCTTTTCATAATTGTCCATGCGATATTATCTTTTTTTAGTTTGAGGAGGATTTCATTCCATTTGATAATACGAGAGTAATGTCTCGTTTGGGTTTGATTGACTTCTCTCGCTCCGAAAAGTAACTTGCCTGAAGTAGCCTGCCGTCATGGAACCGATTCCTATTACAGAAGAACGTTACGGACTCCTCTTCGATCTTTCAAGAGACGGACTCGCCGTACATTCAGAAGGGAAAATTCTCCGAGCGAATCCGGCCTTGGTAAAAATGCTCGGGTATGATTCGTTAGACGAAATTGTGGGAAAGCCCGTTCTTCAGTTCGTTCATCAAAGGTCACAGAATGTCGTAAAGGAACGGATTCACAAAATGAACCGAGAAGGGAGCGGAGTTGGAGTTCTGGAAGAAGAATTTATTCGGAAAGACGGCTCCACACTTTTTGTGGAAGTACTCGCTACTGCCTTTTTTGAAAACGAACGTCAGTATGTTCAGGTGATCGTAAGGGATATCAACTCCAGAAAACGGGCCGAATTGGAATTGGAGAGGTTGCGTTCCAAACTTCAAGTCACTCGGGACCGATTGCTCGGAGTGATCGAGGGTACGAAGGATTCTATCTGTGCAGTGGATATTAACTTTCGCGTGATCGCTTTTAATTCTTCTTTCGAATTGAACTTTTGGAAACTCTACGGGAAGAAGATCGAGGAAGGAAATTTGTTGCCCGATCTCATTTTGGATCCTTTGGAAAGAAGTGTGGTCATTGAAAACTGGAGTCGTGCCCTTCGTGGAGAGGTTTATACGACCGAGAGGACCATGCGCGGTTTTGTTCAGGACGTAGCCATCTTGGAAATCAGTTATAGTTCCATCCGGGATTCTTCACACAACTTGATCGGAGCGACGCAGATCATCCGTGATATCACCGAAAGAAAAAGAGGGGAAGAAAAGCTCAAAAAAACCCTCGAAGAAAAAGAAGTGATGTTGAAAGAGATTCATCATCGTGTTAAAAACAATCTGCAAGTGGTCGCAAGCCTTTTGGGTCTGCAAGCGGAACATTCGGATAATGAAAAAATCTCTCAGATACTTCGGGAATGTGAACGTAGAATTCAATCCATGGCCTTGATCCATAAGGAACTCTATCAATCCGAGAATATTACAAAAATTGATTTTTATGATTATCTCAACACTCTTCTCGTAAGTCTTCTTCATTCTTTTGGGAAGGAGAAGAAGGTCGAATTTAGAATTTCCTCAAAACCGAATTTTGTTTCGATCGAAACCGCGATTCCCCTCGGACTGATCGTGAACGAACTCGTCACGAATTCTTTGAAATACGCGTTTCAAAACGAGAAACAGGGAAAGATTTCGGTAAGACTCAGAACCGATGCCGGAGAATCCATTTTGGAAGTCAGCGACGACGGAGTGGGAATGCCGGAAAACTTCGATCTTTCCAAATCGGAATCTCTCGGTTTGAGACTCGTCGAAATTCTCTCCAGACAACTTCGGGGTAAGTCTATGTTTTTACCTCCGATCGACGGAAAAGGAACAAGGTTTCAAGTTCAGTTTAAAGTTTAAAAACACTTGTCCTCTTGCGCTCCGATAGGGACTCTGCAACTGTCCCATGAATTTAATTTCCGTAGATAAGATATCCAAAGAGATCGGTGATAAGGTCCTTTTTAATCAAATCAGTTTCGGTATCAACGAAGGGGAAAAGATCGGAATTCTCGGGATCAACGGTTCCGGAAAATCGACTCTTCTCAAGATGCTCGCCGGATTGGATGTTCCGGATTCGGGACAAATTCTCAAAAACAAAATTCTTCAGATCGCGGTCCTTTCTCAATCGCCGGTTTATCAACCCGAACATACGATCTTAGAACATATCTTTTCCAGCAAAAGTCCGATCCTAACTACCATCCGCACCTATGAAGACCTTTGTGAAAAACTAGGATCCGGAGATCCCGAAGTCGAAAGGGAATATGAACGAATCATGCAGGAGATGGATCGACTGGGTGCTTGGGAACTCGAGGCTTGGTTCCGATCTCTTTTGAAGGAATTGGATCTTCCCGATCTTACCTTGAAGATGAATTCTCTTTCCGGCGGAATGCTCAAGAAAGTGGCGCTTGTCCAAACTCTCATGGAAGAATCGAATCTTCTCGTTTTGGACGAACCTACCAATCACCTGGATGTCGATACGATCGTCTGGCTTCAGGATTATCTGACTGAAACAAAAAAAGCGGTTCTTCTTGTGACTCACGATCGTTACTTTTTGGAAGAGGTCACCGATCGAATCATAGAACTCGAAAACGGAAATTTATTTTCTTTTCCGGGTAACTTCGGTTTCTATCTCGAAAAAAAAGCCGAGGCTGAAATCATAAAAGAAAAAACGGAACACAAAGAAAAACGTTTTCTCAAAAAGGAATTGGAATGGTTGCGAAGACAACCGAAGGCGCGGGGAACAAAACAAAAAGGAAGAACGGATCGCGCACTCGAAGTGATGAACCGGAAAAAAACGGGAAAAGAAATCGTTTTGGATTTTTCGGTTTCCGGCAGAAGACTTGGTAAAAAAATTCTTGAATTGAAAAATCTGACGAAGTCATACAAGTCTCCTTTGATCCAAGGGTTTTCCTATACGTTTAAGAACGGCGAACGAATCGGTGTTGTAGGTCCGAACGGTGCCGGTAAATCCACTTTGCTCAATCTAATCACCGGAAGAGAAACTCCCGATTCCGGAGACGTTAGCATCGGAATGAATACGAGTTTCGGCTATTTCGATCAGGTATCCCGTGAACTTTCCGGAGATATGCGAGTGATCGAATATATCAAAAAAGAATGCGGGGTTTCCGTGAAGATGAGCGACGGTTCGATTTTGAGCGCCGCAGACATGCTCGAACTTTTTCTTTTTGACGGAAGGCTCCAAGCGAACTTTATCAAAAATTTATCCGGCGGAGAAAAAAGAAGACTCTATCTCGTTTCCATTCTGATGACCAATCCGAACTTTCTGATTCTTGACGAACCTACAAACGACTTGGACATACGGACCCTTTCCGTCTTGGAGGAATTTCTTTCGGAATACGGAGGTTGTATTCTGGTTGTCTCTCACGACCGTTACTTCATGGATCGAACGGTGGATTATCTTTTTGTGTTCCAGGGAAACGGAGTGATCGAGAAGTTTCCGGGAAACTATTCCGAATATTTGGAATATAAGAATTATTTAATTAAGCAGAAAGACAAAAAAAATCAGGACGGAGAAGTGAAAGAATCGGAACCGGAAAAGCCGAAGTCTCCAAAAAAAGGACTCAACTTTCAGCAAAAAAAGGAATTGGAATCCTTAGAAGAGGAGATCGCCGTCTTAGAAAAAGAAGAACAGGTATTGACGAAGATTCTTCAATCCGGGACCGGAAAACCGGAGGACCTCGTCGTCTCCGGAAATCGACTCAGCGAGATCCACTCGATTCTCCCCGTCAAACTCGAACGTTGGGAAGAATTACAAAATTTACTCTAAGAAGAAACGAACGTCGAAGTTCGGACAAGGTTCTTGAGTCCTACTGACAAACTCCGTTGAACTCATATGCTCCGATCGAATATCCGAAGGAACCAAGAGGAACGGGGAAGGTAGGCGATACGTTCGAAGTTCTTGCGGTTCCATTCTTATCATTCTGATATACAATCAAATAAGGCGCATAGAGTGGATCCAAACCTCCGTAGACCGAGGTGCAAGCCGAAGGTGTGGAGCCTCCGCCTAACTGGAAATAGTTCAACGGTCCGGTGGCCGGTAAAAAAAACGGGTTCGCGCTAAAGTTTTGCGCGTTGACTCCGGATGCAATATCGGTCGTACAAGCCGCGTTTCGGAGAGGACCGGGATTTCCTAAACACGAAAGACCAAAATTGAACAAAGGTGTTTTTCCAAGAATCGTACAATTGAATAGGTTATTCCCTTTTACTTCCGCACTCGCTCCCGGCACCGGAGTAAAGTTCAAACAAATGGAATTGGTCGCACTTGAGTTGGCAAAGATCTGATTGTTTGCGATCTTGTGCTCGATTCCCAATCCGAGTGAACTGATTCCGAAAGAATCCGTGGATCCGATTCCGCCGAAGATGGTATTGTGGATGACGTGAAAGTTCGTAGCGTTTACGTTTAGAGTTCTGATTCCGGACGTATTTGCGGCCGTCACGGCGGGTGTTCCGATCAAATGAAACGAATTGATGACGTTATTCGAAATGGCCAAAGATTGAGCGACCGTCAGATTTTTTGCGAATATCCCCGTGGAAAAATCTCCTGCAGTGGAACCTACATGAGAATTCCCGTTGAGCCAGTTCGAGAAAATCACTCCTACACTGTTGTTGATATAGACCGCCGCGGAGGCGCTGTTTCCGGATCCGCCGAGAATATAATTATTGGAAATATTGAGATTGGGACTGATCGTATAAGAAGCGATTCCCGAACGGATGGTTCCCACGGTGTAAGCGCTGACAGAATCGGTACCTTGAATCACGTTACCCGCAATGATCGCCTGGTTTGCGCCGGTATTCACTCCGTTTAAAAGCACTCCGGTCGACCAGGGATTGTTCGGATTCGATTTGATCGTAAACTGATTTATGAAAATGTTTGCGGTCAACGTCGCGAGTGGTGGTCCGATAAAGATCGCGGCACAAGTCGTTCCTTCCCCCGCTCCACAATTTCCAAAAGGAGAAATATCCTGGATGGTGCTCGGAAAAGAATTTGAGTTTCTTTGTGTGAAGGTAGAGTTAAATGCACCCAGGAGACTCACTCCGTCCTTGAGATCGATTCTTTCCGTTGCGTTATCCGAAATCGAATACGTTCCGCCTGCGACCAAAACAAAACAAGGAACTGCGGAACAGTTGCTCACAGCGTATCGAATCGAAGAGCAAGCATTGGCAACCGTATCACACAAGCCTGCGGGTAAACCGGATTGAGTCACGTATTTTACTTCGTTGGTGACCGTATAAGTAAAAACCAGCGGTGTTCCTTTGTTGTATGCCTTTCCGGTTCCCGGATCGATACAGCCGCTCAGTCGGATATACAATCCGGTTCCCGTAGGCCAAGCGCCGCCCGAATTGACCCGTACCTTATTGGAAGCCGTAAACGTAAAGTTCGCCGGAGCTTGTAAGAATTTTAAATTGCCCGCCGGTGTATTGACTCCGTCAAGAGTGCAACCCGTCACGTTCTTTGAAAAAGTAAGATCGATCGTATCCGAAGGACGAAGTACGGTTTGAGAAACGGGAACCGAATTGATAACGCTCAAACAATTCACGTTGAGAATCACGGGGGCACCCGCGATGAGTCCCGTCGGAAGTGGGGGAGTTTCGAATTGGCAAACGTGATCTTGTGGACTTGAAACGATTTGTACGGAATATCCGGACTGATCGGGAACTTCGCCGGAAAAAGCATACGTTCCGTCTGCGGTGATCGAAAGCAAATCCACGGAACCGCTTCGAACTTGAAGACTTCCTACAACGGAAGAGGAAATTCCATAGACTTGGACGGAAACTGGATAGGTTTTTACGGCACAGATCACTTCTACAAAGGCGAAGAATGGATCGAGAATCCCTGTGGGATTGGTTATGGTGCAGTTGATCGCCGGATTTGGATTTACGTTTGGCTGGCTCAATACGGAGACGGAATAGTTGGAGTATTTCGACTTTTGTTGCGAAAACTGAAACGTTCCGTTTTGTGAAATGGAGAGAGAATCCGAGTTGTCACTTTGTAAAATGAGAGTTCCCCCGGAAAGACCGGTGACTTTCACCTTCAGATCAATTGGAGTCTGGGAAACGGAAATAAAATTGGCTAAGATGGACGTATCAATGAGAGAACTTCCATTCGGTTTTGGAATGCAATTTTGCGTGGTACATACGAGAACAGTAAAGAGGAACCATCCAAGTTTTGGGAGAATCTGTTCGATCGTTTTATACACAAAATTCCTACTCTATAATTAATAACCTCAATTCAGAAGAATATTTTCATCCCTAATTCAAAAGATGTAGGAAAAAAATCATTGGGGGATTTTGTCCCATTTCGTGCGTCCGCAGTTCCGGTTTTGAAAAAGGGAACAATCCATTTATCCGATTCGTGATACCCAGTTTTTGAAGAAGAAGGACCCACAAATGCCGCATCTGACACATTTAGAAGATAAAGAAGCGCGACGATTCCCAAGGAAACGTTGAAAGAATTGTAATGGGAAACTGCGTTCCCGTAATCGGACTGAACTTGTAAGTAATTGTAGGTTGCAAAGGGAATAAACGTCGGATTGTCCAAAAATAAGAGGGCCTGATTCAAATTCTTACTTTGATCCAAGGCCGCCAAGCTGGAATTGTATTCGGAATATTGTTGTGCCGAATACGCGAGGGCGCCGACCATCAAGACCGGAAAGATCCAACTTTTGTATTTCTTTTCCTGCGAAGACTGTCCCCATCCCGGAAGAACCGCCGACTTCAGAGCCGGACCCCACTGGATCAAACCGGTCGAAGCGACCTGCGTCTCTTTGTCGTTTTGTTTTACCATTTCCGCGAGCTGTTGTTCCGAGTCGGCGATGATGAGAAAGCCCTTCTTCGCTGTTTTTTTATTTCTTGGATTTTCCAGGGAAAGAGTATAACTGCCGTCCCGAAGATTTAGGTTTTCGATCCGAAGTTTGATTTCTTTGGAGTTGATGAATTCGAATTCCGGTTTGATCGTTTCTCCGTTGGGAAGAACGAGCGTAACGTTCATCGCTTCCGTAAAATTCTCCCCTTTGATATTGAGATGAGGTCCTAACTTTTCCCGGAGCATTTTGACGGAAGAATCCGCATCCAAAACCGGCGCTCGGGAAAGGATCACTTCGAAGGTGCTCCACTCGGAAAATACGGAAACTCGACCAAACTTATTGAGAACCCCGATCCTGTGTTCGTAGATTCCCGGCGCAAGATTGACTTCGAATTTGGTAGACTTCGTTTTTTCTCGGCTGATTCTTCCGGATGGATCTTTGATTTCCACCAAATAGGCGTTTGCCTCGGGAACGGATTTCCATTCCAAATACTGGGCGTCCTCTTCTCCAAAGACGGAAAGGGAATAAAGAATACAAAGAAGGAGAAAGATCGTTTTGTATATTTTATTCCACATAGATTTCCTTCGGCGTAAGAATTTCCGGTGGTCGGATCGTTTTACTCAATTTGATTTCAAAATTTCTGGAAACGGGAATCGTAAATTTGATCGCACCATTCTTATCCTTATACTGAGCGGAGATTCTCCATTGAAATTTACCTTCTTCCAATAAGGAGAAATCCTTAAACGAATAAGAATCCGATTTGATTTCTCGTTTCCAAATCGACCTCTTACCCTTCGATTTTACTTCGAACAGTTCCAAAAATACGGAGTCGGTGTTCCCTTCGGATTCCCAACGGAAGTCGATGCTGTCTCGGTTGGAGATATCGATGACTTCTTCTGTCGCCGGACTGCTCTGACTTAAGAAAGGAGCGTTGTCCGAAGTTTTAAAGGATTGCGTTTTGCTCGTCAACAAATTCTCCCCTTGACTACTCAGGAGAGAAACCCTCCAAAAATATTCTCCGGGCGTAGGAAGGTTGATCGTTCCCGAGGAGGCGCGAAACGTTTCGCGGATGAGACCATTTGTGAAATCGGAATTCTTTGCCACTTCTAATCTATAAACACCCGAAGGCTCCGGTCTTTGCCAACGGAACGTCAATTTATGATTGGATGGATGGCCCAACTCTTGCTCATTCGTAGGATATAAGAGGTCTAAATTCTCCAATGCCGCGACTCGAAATTGTCTGGATGCGGAGACAATGGATTCTCCATCCTTGGCGCCTGCCTTGATTCTCCAGAAATAGGTTCCGGCGTTGGCGATCGGTGCGGAAGTCAACGAGGTCGTATTCGTTTTTTTGTTCCAGACCAGATTCTTAAAATCGGAATCGTTTGCGATCTCGAGGGTATAATCGTTGGACTCCGTAGAAGCAGACCAAACGAACAAGGCCCCTTCTTTTGAAATCTTTCGAAGTGAAATTTCTTCCTGATCCGCAGGACGTTTTAAGGAAGGTGGTTCCGGCTTTTCCAACTTTCTGATGGAGAATCCTACGGTTTCGGAGACGTTCGCTTTCAACTCGTTTACGGAAGGCCTCGGAGTCACTCGGGCAAAGAACGCGCCTTCTTTCGTTTTATCCCAACGATACAAGGAACCGTTGACTTCCTGGTTGAGAATCACGTCCGCAAAACCTTTGTCCTTTGCGATTTCCAAGAGATAACTTTTCGTAAAGTCCACGGGCGTCCATTGAATGACCACGCTCGGAAGAGAATTCGTAAATCGAAATTCTTCGGACTTGGACGGAGTGAAGAGGGAAGGTTTGAGTCCTCCCAAAATGGTAAGAGAACGGGTTTCGCTGTATTCCGATTTTTGTGTCGTAGGATTGATCGCAGTGATTCTCCAGAAGAAGGTTCCTTTTTCCAAAGATTTGATTGCGGATATTCCGCTCGCCTTGGTTCGAGTTACGTTTTTGGAAAAGCTCGGATGATTCGAAATTTCTAATGTATAATCTTTTACGGATTCGGCTTTGTTCCAACTAAAGGCGACCGGTAATCGATTGGAATCCGATTGGAAAAATTTTCTTTCCTGAGGAGAGTTGAGTGCGATCGACAAGGCGCGGATTGCGGTCTTTCCGTTCTTCACTTCCAAAGCTTGATTGTTCGTTACGTTGGATTCTTGATTTCCAGAAATTACTTTTGCGTTTCCTTTGGAGACTTCGAGATTCAAAGCCTGATCATCCGATTTGGAAAGTTTCAAGTCGCCTTTGTTGACTTCGACCGTTTCCGAGCCGCTTTTGATCATAAGTGCTGTTCCACTGTCCTTGTTCGCAGACACGGATCCATAGGCGAAGTTGATCGAGAGATTTTTTTCGGAGAAGTCCAAAAAGATCATACTCTTCTGATCGAGTTTGATTTCGGTGCCGTCGTTTAATACGAGAACCGCTTCCGCTCCGTCGTCGGTGCGGACCGTGTCTCGGTTTCTGACCTTCATCGACGTTTCGATTTCTTCCCAGACGACTTCGGAGTCGAATTTTCTCTGCGCTTTTTTATTCTTAAAGATGATGGTTCCGATTTCGGGATTGTTCCCCGTTTTGTGTCCGTAATAAAGATGAAGGTACAGTAATATACTAAAGAGGATGATCAATCCCGTAAGAAAGCTGACTACGTATTTCCCTTCAGTCAAGTATCTCATACTTAACTTCTTCTCCCGGTTCGCCGTCTCCGCTTTCTTTTTTCTTCGGCGGCTCCCAGACGATTCCGATTTTCGCGCGGAGTTCTTCCACGGATTTCGGACAGTTTGGATCGTCCTTTCTTCCCAAAACTGCGTAGATCGTCTGCGGTTCTTCTTTTCCTTTCACCTTGATCGACTGCATCTTTTCCACGTTGAAGAGATGAGAAACGTGATTGAGCATATCCTGCGTGATGAGTACGTCCGTTCCGAACGGTTTGTTGAGAGCTTCCACCCGCGATGCGAGGTTGACCGCGTCTCCGATGACAGTATATTCCAATCTTTGTTCGGATCCGATCTGACCCGCGATCACCGGTCCGTAGTTGAGACCACAACCGATTTTGATGATCGGCTTTTTGTCGCCGCCCCGACCTTGGTTGAAACGAAGGAGGGCGGCTCTCATCATAAGTGCTCCGTTGACCGCGTTTTCCGCGTCCTGATCCGAAGTTTTCGCCGCTCCCCAAGTCGCCATAATCGCGTCTCCGATAAACTTATCCACGATCCCGTGGGTTTCGTTTACGCAATGTACCATTTCGGTCATGTATTCATTTAAAAATTCTACCACTTCTTCCGGTTCGAGCTTTTCGGAAATTGCGGTAAAACTTCGGATATCGGAAAAAAAGATCGCGCACATCTTTCTTTCTCCGCCGAGCGTGAGTTCCTGTTTGAGAACCATCTCCGCGATTTCCTTGTTTACGAATCTTCCGAGAGCGTCCTTGACCTTTTCCCTTTCTTCGAGACCCTTTCCCATGTCCACGAAGTAGTCCGTTAACAAACCGACCTCGTCTCTTGTGGAAGAACGGATTCCGATTTTGAAATTTCCTCTCGCGATCTCCGTGGTTGCTTGCAAAAGATTTAATATAGGTTTTGTGATCGTTTTCGCAAAGAAGAATACGATGATGAGCGCCAAACAAAGCGCGATTCCCATGATGAGAAGATTTGTTTTTTGAATTCTGTAGACCGCTTCGAAGGCCTTGTCTTCGGGAACGATGGAAACGACCGCGCCACCTCCGAATCCCAGCTTTTGAAAGGAACCGAACCAGGATTTTCCGTCCTTGTCCTTGTATTCGGTTTGTTTTGTGTTTTCCGAACTATTGACCATCATTTCGACGATCGGAAGATTCATAAAATTCGTGTTGGATTGAAGAAGTTTCGGATCGGAATGAGCGATCAAGTCTCCTTCTCCGTTTACGAGAAATACTTCGGAGATGTCTTGTTTTTGAAACGCGTTTAAGAATTTTTCAAGCCTAAGAATCAAAACTAAAACTTTCGGATCGGAGCCTCCGGAAGAGGGAATCGCGATCGCAAAGATCGGTTCCTTAAATTCTGCACTGAGGTTTTCGATTCTTCCGCCGGTCAAAATCGATTTTTGAATCAGGTTGGGACGAGAAGAAATGAGACTGGAAATTTCTTGTTGGGAAGATTTGATTTCGCTTAAATACGGTTCGTTGAAGAATTCGTTGATCGTAGTTGGATTGTTTTGGACGACTTGGAAGAGACCCGCGTAAATAAAATCGGGATCGTTTTGGAAAAAGATATCCGCAAACGAAATTCCTTCTTTTCCTTGGTGGAGCGCGTTTGCGATCTGCTTACCGTTGGAAAGAATGTCGTTGATATCCGTTTTGATCTTGAGACCGAGAATATTCACTAAGTTTAAATTGTTTTGAAGAACTCTAAGTTCGGAGTCGCCACGAAACGCGGACGAAGCGAAGAAGATGATCGTGGAAACGGTCAGGGTCATCAGAAGAGAAATGACCGCCATCAACTTGATCTGAAGCGGAAGTTTTGTTTTCGCACCCGGTGTCGTTTTCTCTTTTTCAACTTCCGTTTCCGTAACGACCGGCTTTATTTCTTTCTGTTTTTTCTTTGTTTCTTCGACCGCGGGTGCCGTTACGGGTGTGGCCTCCGATTTTGCGGTTTCCGCTTCCACCTTTGTTTCCGGTTTGGGGGAAATCGGAGCTTCGATCTTTGATTCTAGTGGAGCGGGTTCCGGGGAAATCGGAACGTTCTGTAATTCCGGTTTCCCTTCCGGAAGGGAAGGGGAGATCACGGCGAATTCTTTCGGTTTTTCCTTTCCTTCCAAATTTTCGATTTCGATCGCGTTGATTGCAAGAGATTGATAAGAACGAGGCGATGACTTTAGATCGGCTTCCGTAATCGGAACCGCGTTGATTTTTGTTAAATTCTCAATTCCGGGTTCGTATTGAATTTTATATTTGAGAACGGAAGGTCTTTTCCCTTCCCGGATCAACTGCGAAGAAACGGAAAATTCTCCCGGAGGCAGTTCGTGAAAGGAAGAATCTTCCTTGTGCCTGAAAAGAAATTTCCGAAACGCCGCGTGATCGGAATCTTGAAAAGAATAACCGAAATGATAAATTCTATCCTCCAATTCTTTGTCGTCGATGGAAGGTTCACTCGCGACTAAAAGTTTGGAAAGAAACAAAGAGAATCTGCTTTCGCAGTCCGGTTCGATCAAAAAGAGGAGATTCCCTCTTTTTAAGAATTTTCTAATCTTAAGATAGGCTCCGTAAACCGAATCGTTTGTCTCCGGGCCGGGAGGAAGGATGATGGAAAGAATGGTGACTAACGGATCGACCGCGTCTAACTTTCCCAGTTGAGAGAAGGGTTTGCTCGTCACGACGCAGATCGTTCCGATCTCCTTCTTGCTGATTTCCTCATTCAGAACGGAAACGTTTGTTTTTCCGTTCGAACCCGCGCTCGAAATAAAAACGAGCGCTCCCGTGGTTCCAAAAGGAAGATAACGATGATTGATTTCTAACATGAATGCCGGTTCTCTATTCCAGAAAAAAATAATTCCACTGGGAGGAATATTCTAATTTCATCGGATTTTTCCTCCTACCTAATATAAGCCCTGAAATCTGTGTTTTTGTTCGTTTTTCGCAAGAAATCGCTTTCTGCTATAATATAGTTTCGGAAAGTGGAGAGGAATTCTTAAAACAGAGGATAAACTGTTATGGCAACTGCGGTATTTAAGACAAATTTTGGAAATTTTTCCGTCTTTCTCGATGAGGAACGTGCTCCGATCACTGCGGGGAATTTTATCAAACTCGCGAAGGAAGGATTTTACAATGGTCTTACATTTCACCGAGTTATCAAAAATTTTATGATTCAGGGCGGTTGTCCGACCGGAACTGGAACGGGTGGACCCGGATACAAGATTCAGGATGAATTTCATAAAGATTTGAAGAACGAAAAATATACGCTTTCGATGGCCAATGCCGGCCCGAATACCGGGGGTTCCCAGTTTTTCATCAACGTTCGAGACAACTTTTATTTGGACAATCGACACGCGGTGTTCGGAAAGGTAACGGAAGGAACGAATATCGTAGAAGCGATTTCCGAAACGGAAACCGGTTTTCAGGACAAACCGACTAAAACTGTCGTCATTGAAACCATTACCTTCAGCGAATAAGAATCTCTTCTCCAAAAAACGGGTGTTTTCCTCCTCAAATCAAGGAAAGCCCGTTCTCTGAAATCCAAACCTCGTTTGGAGCGTCGTTTTCAAAAAACCAAATCAATCCATCTACGGAGAGGATAAAACCTCACCGAACAAAATGGAAGTAAAACCGAGCCTTTAACGCAAGTTGATTCAAAAAGGTTCGATCGGATGAAATCTCGATTTTCCAAAATGAGTTCGATTGACGGGAAGTTGAACACTTGGTTGGAAATAAATTCATTCCTTCGATTCCGGGGTTGAGAAGGAACCGCAACTTTGTTCTTCTAAAACACGGTTAGGGGAAAACGTCGTGGAAGCCTTTCTGTTTCCAACAAAGATCCGTTTTCGAATGCAAATTCAATTTTGTGGGAACTCCCATGGAGCACTCAGGTGATAGAAAACGATGTCGATCAGGAAACGATGGGGTGCCTATGTCACCGGGGCAGACTTTGGAGTTTCATATACCAATTGTATTAAATCCAACGCTTTAGAGGTTCCTAATTTCGAAAAAAAGAATATTCTTACATTTGAAAAAAGAAAAAAACGAAAAAACCCGGATTGACAATTTGATTTGATTCGTCCATTTTTTTAGACAAAGATTTGCTATTTCAAAGAATTCTATGGAATTTCTTTGCGATCGTTGAATCTATCGCCAGGGGCGAACGGATGGATCGTGAATACAATCATTCTAACCGAGGGAAATGCATTCTTGACTGAATCCGTATTCTCAATTTTATCCCAACTCCGAACTCCCATAGCAATCCTGGAAGAAAGTTTTCACGTTATGTTTTGCAATGATTCTTTCGCAACTCTCTGCGGAGAATCCGAAAGGGAGCTCTGTAAGGGAAAATCCATAGATCAAATCCTAAAGATTCGAAATCAGTCACAGATAGAAGAATTCAGAAACTTGAATATAGAAAATTCAATCGAATTCCAAGGTCGGACTCAAACGGACTTCGGAAAAGAAACCGAATTCAAAGCGGTTTTGAACCGAGTCAGAATCGATTCTTTGGAATATTTTCTTTTGGAAATATTAGAATATTCTCAAGAAGGGTTTTTTAGAAACAAAGAGAAAGAACTTAGCGCCGTCGTATCCAAAATCTACCACGATCTCCAAGAACCCATCCGAAATCTGACTTCGTTTCTGAAACTTCTTTCAAAACGTTCTTCCGAAGAATTGAGTCAGGATGGAAAGGAATTTTTACAGATCAGTCTTGCCGGAGCGGACCGTCTCTGGAACCGGATCAATTCTCTTCTTTCCTTTGTACGAATCGAAAAGGAAGGAAAACGTTTTCGAAAAATTTCTCTCAGAGAAACATTGGAAGCAGGTCTTCTCGATTTAGAAAAAGATCTCGAGGCTTCCGATCTTACGTTGGAGTGGATCGGAGAATTTCCGGAGATCCAGGGAAGCGCACCACTTCTCCAAGAATTATTTTTCAATCTCTTTCAAAACTCGATTCATTTTCGAAAACCGAACAAACCGGGAAGAATTCTTATTTCCTATCAAGAATTTCCGAACGTTCATCGAATCCGAATTCAAGACGACGGTATCGGTGTGGAATTGAACGGAGAGCCTTATCGGATCGAATTGTTTCATCGATATCCAAACGCTCAATCTGTGAAAGGAATGGGTTGCGGTTTGTTCTTTAGTAAAAAAATTGCGGAGATTCACGGTGGAAGTTTAGAAGTCGAATCCTCACCTTCCGGTTTTTCGGTTACGATCGATCTTCCGATAGAGCCGGATTCAGAGTCTTTATAAATAGAAATAGAGAAATAGAATTTAGAGAGAGCCTTTCTTATGTTTAAAGATTCATTTTCCGTTCTTTTGATAGAAGATTCAAATGCGGATTTCCGCTTGATTCAAGAATATCTCTGTGAATCCGAAAGTCCCTCCTTTCAAGTCAGTAGAAGTATCAATTTTTCAACCGGACTGGATCTCATTTCGGAGGAGCGTCCGGATCTCGTTCTCTTAGATCTTTCCCTTCCGGATTGCGCCGGTTTGGAAGCCCTTTCCGAAATTAAAAATAGATTCCCTCAGATTCCAGTGATCATTTGTAGCGGCGCGGAAGATAAGGAAATCACCGTGAACGCGCTTCAGATCGGAGCGCAGGATTACGTCTACAAAGGAAAATTCGATTCTTACTCCCTGAGTCGCTCTTTGATCTTTGCCTATGAACGAAATCGTCTGGCTTTAGAGCTGGAAAAGAAAAACGTATTCGAACAGGAAAACGAAGAGCGGTATCGACTCTTTTTTCAATACAACCCGCATCCCGCTTTTCTTTTCGAAGACGATTCCTTTCAAATCGTGGAAGTGAATCAGGCGGTTTTGGAAAAATACGGCTATAAAGAGAACGAGCTGATCGGAAAAAGGATCTTCGAAATCATCGACGAAAACGATTCCGAACGTTTGCGAAATGAGATCGGTCTTTATCAGTTCGGAGTCAACAAAGGTGGTTCCTTTTATCACAGGAAGAAAGACGGAAGCGCGTTGATCACCGAATCAACGATCTATAAATTTCGATTTCGGAATCAGATCTTGGATCTTGCAGTGATCACGGACGTGACAGAGACGGTTCGAAATAGAGAATCGATTCTTGCGTCTCTCGCGGAAAAAGACACTCTCATCCAGGAAATTCATCACAGGGTGAAGAACAATATGCAGATTATGGTTTCGCTTCTCAATTTGCAGGCGGATAACGCGATGTCCCGCGAACTCACTTCGAAAGAACTTTACGGTTTGCTAAAAGATACGGAAAGTCGGGTTTTTTCCATGTCCTTGGTTCACAACGAACTCTATAAATCAAGAGATCTATCTCATGTGGACTTCGGAAGTTATTTGACGATGCTCTTGCAAAATTTATGGAATCTCTACGGAGTAGATCCCAAAGTCCGTCACATGATCGCCGCCCAAGGTTTGATTCTGAATATGGACACCGCGATTCCCCTAGGATTGATCGCCTGCGAATTGGTTACGAATGCCATCAAACACGCGTTTGTCGACGGTTCCGAAGGAGAAGTCAATATTCGAGCGGAAGAAGAGGACGGAAAAATTACGGTTACGATTCGCGACAACGGTAAAGGAATTCCGAAAGGATTTTCGTTTCTGGACCACGAAACCTTGGGTCTTCAACTCGTAAAAATTCTTACGAAACAAATTTCAGGGGAATTGCTGGTAGAGGACGCAAAACCGGGAACCAAATTTCAAATTCAGTTCCCGATACAGAATTAAGAGATTCTTTTAAATCAGAATTAGATCTTTTTTCCACAACCCTTCATCGAAGGGTCGTAAGGATTTTGAACCTTTTCGCCGGAGGCGATCCATTTCTTTTTTACCATCGGGCAATAAAAAACGTGAACCCCGGTAGATTCATCTTTTTGAATATACTCTTTCAAGGATTCGGAAAGTTCCCCATATGCGTCGAGTTTGTCCTTTTCCGATACGGCCTTTTTGAATTTTTCAGCCGCCTGAAGCGCCGGTACAAGGCTTTTGTCCCTGGAAGATTCCTGTTGAAGACTCGCGATCAGTCGCTCCACGTTAGCCTCCTTTTGATTCAGAAGAGACTGATGGATTTGATCGAGTTCTTTGAGAATCATCGGTCGAACGGGAAGGATCGACTTCGCTTCCAGAAGACCGGTTACAAAGAGGGTTAGGCTCAAAAGGATTAGAATTTTTTTTCCCATTTTCTTTTCCTTCCTTACGCGACTTTTTTCAGTTCGGCGATACATTCTTTACAGCTGTCCGCACAATTCTTGCAGATATCGTGATGTGATTCGTGAACTCTGCATTCTTTTTCACAAGCCTCGCAGGCTTTGATACAAAGAGCGGCTATGTCTTTCGCGTAAACGGAGTTGGAAGCGCCAAGACTCACAAACGCTTTACAAAGAGCTAATGTGTCTTTTACGGTTTTCAAACAATCCGCGAGCATAGTATCTCCGGTGGAAAGATTTTCTTCGCAATGAGCCAGACATATCTCCGCGTTGAGGATACATTTGGATGCCGCTTCCAATGCCTTTCGATTTCCTTTTTTGGCGGATTCTTTTTCCGTCTTTTTGGAAGAATCCGGATGTTTGTGACCGTTATGACCGGTTGAATCTTTCGCAAATAAAGTTCCAGCGCTCGCAAAGGCGAGGACGGCCGCAGATTGGGTGAGAAGTTCTTTTCTAGTTAACATGATAATATTCCTAAATTCTAAAATTAAAATACGATGGGAAAGTAAGTTAGAAGAAAAGAGGAATCAGGTCAAAATTCGAATCGAAGCGATGGAAAGCAGTACGAATTTTTGAGAATGAAACGTGCGGTTCTCAAAGAACGAAAATACAAAATTCTTCGTTTGATTTTGTTTCTGGAGGAAGAGTTCGGAGACCGTAAAAAGGACAATCTCTTCATTGGGATGAAGATCCAAGATTTTCGGCTGAACCGATTCTTGCGAAACTTCAAAATGACAAGAAGAACAGTTTGGCGCCGTTTCGTTGTTTGCCGAAGTTTCCTTTTGATGACAAGGCGGAAGTTCCGAAGAGGCTGTGGATTTGACGATCGGAAATGCGGGACAATTTTGTCCGGAAAGCATGATGGTAAAACAAAGAAGAGCGGTGGTAAAACCGATCGTTCCTAAAAAAGCAGTCCATCGTTTTGTATTTCTGCTCATTTCTTTATTAGACTTTGCCGATCCGGGGAATGGAGCAAGAAGTTTTTAAAAAATTCGTTTGATTTCATTCGTATTTCAGAAGAGCTTTGTATCCTTTCATTGCCTTTTTTTTTTGAATAATCCGGGGAGCTATTTGTAGATGAATTCGATTCTCATATTAGATGACGCCCAGGAAAATTGTATGCTTATGCAAGGAATCCTGAAGAGATCGGGCTACAAAGAAACGCTGACGAGTCAATCTCCGGACGAGGTCATCGATTGGCTTAGTTTAAAATCGGAGGATCCTCCGAAAAAAAATTTTTCCCTTATTCTTCTCGACATTCTTCTTCCTGGAATTACGGGGATCGAAATTCTTCGCCTGATCCGTGAAAAGCCGGGACTCAAAGATATACCGGTTATCATGATCACAGCCTTAAAGGAATCCAACGTCCTGCAAGAGGCCTTCGACACGGGCGCCATCGATTACGTCATCAAACCATTCGATGCCATCGAACTTTTGGCGCGGGTTCGCTCCGCCTTGCGTCTTTATGAAGAGATGACCAGAAGAATGGAACGAGAAAAGGAGTTGGAAAAACTGACCGACCAACTCAAAGAAGTGAACGCCTATCTTCTTGCCATCGCAAGAACGGACGGATTGACCGGCCTTTTCAATCGAAGATACTTCGACGAGGTTCTTTCGACGGAATGGAAACGTTGTTGGAGAACCGGGAATAGCGTTGCGCTCCTCATGCTCGATATCGATCACTTTAAACTCTTCAACGATACTTACGGACACCAAGCCGGGGACCAGTGTCTCAAGCAAGTTTCTTCGGCAATTCGAGATTGCGCCCGAAGAGCGGGAGACGTCTCGGCTCGATACGGAGGTGAAGAATTCGCGGTGATTCTTCCGGAAACGAGTGAGTCCAATGCCGTCGTCGTCAGCCGAAACATATTAGAAAAAGTTGAAAAACTTTCGATTCCTCATTCCGCCTCAAAAACGGCTCCCACCGTTACGGTCAGTATCGGAATGGCGACCTTGAGTCCGAGTCCGGAGAATTCGATCACGGAATTGATCGAACGCGCAGATAAAGCCCTCTACTTGGCGAAGGAAGAAGGAAGAAACTGTCTTCGTTTTTATCCGCAAGGGGACTAAATCAGTTCCTATTCTTTTCTTTCGTATCAATCCAGATAAACTGAATATCATTCACGTTGGTTCCGGTTGGACCGGTCCGTACAAGAGCATCCGCCGATTGGAGCGCCTCGTAAGATCGATGCCTTTTGAGAGCGAGATCCGCATCGGAGACGGACTGGATTTTTTCCCAGGTGTTTCCGTTCACAAAAGCCCCCGCCGCGTCCGTGGGACCGTCCGTTCCGTCCGTTGCCAAGGAAAGAAGCGAAATTCCGGAATGCCCCGCGATTCTTTTGGCGAACGACAAGGCAAGTTCTTGGTTTCTCCCGCCTTTTCCCGAACCGTCATGGGTAACGATCGTTTCTCCTCCGCAAAGAATCAAAAGGGGAGACGTTCTATTTTTTGAATATTCTTTCGCGATTTCCGCTAAAAAGAATCCGGCTTCTTTTGCCTCGCAGGACAAAGAGGAAGTCAGAAATAGAACTGGAATCGTAAGATGAGTGCATTCTTTTTGGATCATTTCCATGGCAAGGCCGAGGTTCCCGATACAATAAATCGAATTTCGAGAAGGTTCGATGTTGATCGGAGATTCTCCTTCTTTTTTTATTTTATCCTCCAAGAGACGTAACATTGTATCGTTCGGAGGTATATTGTATTGTTGGAATATTCTTAAAATGGAATTTTTATTCGTGAGCGAGGGGATTGTGGGTCCGGAAGCGACTTTCGAAAGATCGTCTCCGATCACATCCGAAAGAATCAAGGTCACCGATTTCGCAGGAAGAATCTTCGATAAAAGTCCGCCACCTTTTAGAGACGATAGAAGAATCCGAATTTCGTTTACGTCTTGGATCGGAGCGCCGCTTTCCAGTAGCATTTTGTTCCAGTAAACGAGATCCTCCAACGTGAGATCTCCGAACGGCACCTCCGCGAGAGAAGAGCCTCCGCCGGATAAAAGAACGAGCACCGTATCCTCAGGACGCAGTTGAGAACAGAGATTCAAAATTCTCCTTCCACCCAAAATACTGTTCGCGTCCGGAATCGGATGTCCCGCTTCCATCGTTTCTAAAGGAGGAATCGGCTTTCCAGCGTGCCCATACTTGGTGAGAATGAGTCCGCTTTGAATTTGACTTTTTAGGATTTCGGTCGCGGCGGCCGCCATCGGATATGCGGCCTTTCCGATGGAAAGAAGGATCACGTTTCCACGAATCGAAAGTTTTTGAAGAGATCGAATCACGGCTTCCTGTGGAAGGGAGGCTTGGATCGCCTTGGAGCCCAGATAGAAAAGGACGGATTCGGGAGAATTGAAATTTTGCGTGGGAGCTTTGGAAAGATCCAAATGGAACATGGGCTTAATTTATTTTGACAATCGGTTCTGTAAACCGAATGTAGGATCTCACACAACGTAGGTCTTTGAAAAAGAAGACCATAAAGAATAGGAGCCTTCATGTCTGAGATCCAAACCGCGTCTCTAAAAAACGGGGAAAGAGAATACAAATACCTTAGCCTCGGAAATGGAAAAAAACTGATCTTCTTCTTCCACGGATTTCCGGACGACGCAGGTTCGATGAAAGCTCTCTTAAATATCTTCTCGGAAAGAGATTTCACCTGTATCGCACCGTATATGAGGGGATATTCTTCCGGTTCCGGCGTTCCCTTTTCCCCGACCGTCAGCATCGCCGAACTCGCAGGAGATCTGAAGTTTATCGTAGAGTCACTCAAGGCCAAACACAAACCGGAGAATACGATCGTGGTCGGACATGACTGGGGAGCGATTGCGGCTTATGCACTTGCCAATCTTTCGCCTTCTTCTTTGGATACGTTAGTCGCTCTTTCTGTTCCTCCGCTTCCTACGTTTCTAAAAAACCTTTTGTTCTATCCTTCTCAGATCGTTCGGAGTTGGTATATTCTATTTTTTCAGCTACGCGCTGGAATCCCCGAATCCGCCCTTTTAAAAAACGATCTCCTTCGAAGGCTCTGGGAGGACTGGAGCCCCGGTTGGAAGATTCCGGAAGAACGATTTAGGGAAGTTTCGGAGAATTTAAAAGTTCCGGAAAACTTATCCACGGCGCTTGGATACTACAGAGGTCTTTTGACTCCGAGCAACTTTTCTCTCTGGAATTCGAGTAGAGAAATTGTGTTTCGAAAGATCGGGGTTCCCACCCTCGTTCTTTCGGGAGAAAAAGACGAATGTATTTCTCCGAATTCATTTCGCGGATTAGAATCCGAATTCTATTCTCGCGTTCTATTTAAGATTGTAAACAATGCGGGACATTTTTTACCGCTCGAGGCTCCGGAGATCGTCGCGCAGGAAATAGTATCCTTTTTGAAATTAGATTTGAAGAAGTAAGATTTAAAAAATCGCGCTCTAGATTTCTCTAGAGCGCGACGAAATGTTGTGTCGTAAGTTGAAGTTATGGGACGTTTTTGATCAACCTTCCGCAGGAGTTTCCGACCAACGGATTTTCGGATCGGAATCGTTTTTGCGAACGCTCCGTTTGTCCGATAAGGATTCAAAGTAATCCTCGTAATACGGGAAATTCGTTACCATGATTCTATCCCAGAAATTGAAATAGAGACTGTAGTTTCCGTGAAACTTTTGGTGATGGAGATTGTGGTGTGTGGAAGTGTTGATCCATTTCAAGATCGGATGTCTCACCCAGCTCCTTGGAAGAAATTCGTAACCCAGATGCCACCAGACATTCATAACCATCGCGTAGACGGTATGAAAGAGAAGCACGTGAAAATGGATCGGAATAAAAAGCACAAAGAAGACGATGTAGATTCCTTCTAAAAAAGCTTCCAGAATGTGAAAGTGGTATGCGGCAAGAGGGGACGGATTTACGGATTGATGGTGGACGGAATGGACGAGAGAATAAACTTTCTTGTGATGCATCCATCTATGAGCCCAATAAAACCATGTCTCGTGCCAGATCGTGATCAGCACAAAAGATAGAAACATATATAAATAACCGCCGTGCGAGCTATAATCTCCGAAATACACATGATTCGGAATCAGTCCCATTCGTGCGCTTACGATATTCGTGGTCGCGATGATCGTAAAAACGAAAAGAGTCACGGCGGATTGTTTGATTTCGTTTTTGATTTTTTCAACCTTCGGATAGACGGATTGAATCCGAAAACGATGAAAGTAATCCTTTTTCCAAACGTAAAGAATCAGAAAAGCCAGACCTGCGATCGGATAATAGCGCAGGATATTCATCGTAAATTGAAAGAGCCCGATTTTTTGGACGCAGTCTAGAACTAACTCACATTGGTTTGGATTCATAAAAAGAATCTCCTTCTTTGTATGAGAGGAGTTTACATTCTTTTAAGAATTCAATCGTCCGACTTGGTCGAAACGGTCGAAAAAAAACGACCTGACTTATCAATCAGGTCTTTTGATTCTCCTTTTTTACGAAATTCGGTCGGACTTAAGCCAACTTCCTTTCGAAACGCGTCGTTAAACGAAGACTTGGACTGAAACCCGACTTCGTAGGCGATCGAAAGAACCGTTTCCTTCGGAGAATGGAGTAAACGATGTTTTGCTTCTGCGATTCTATAACCGTTGATCAATTGAAAGAAATTTCTTTTGAGATGGAGGTTGAGATATTCCGAAAGTTGGTGGGGAGAAATTCCGAGTTCCTCTGCGAGTCTCGAAAGCCCGAGATTCTCTTCTTTATAGATCTTCTTTTCTTCCAAGAGAGAATTGAGGTTTTTCTCTAAAGAACCCAGATCCACGGAACGAAGTTGCGTGTTCTTGTATTTTCTTTCGTCTTCTACGATTCTTCTTACCGCGCTGAAAATTTCCGGATGGCTTTGTCGAACGATGTAGATCCCACAGAGGAGAATTCCAATCAGAATAGAAGAAATCTCCAAGCCGACGACTCCGTCTTGTCGAATGCTCGTGGTCAATCCCAGAAAGGAGGAAGCAGTTGCAGTGGAAAGGATGAAAAGAATCAAACGGACCTGCGGTTGCGAATAGATCGTGGACCAACGGATTCTATGCAAAAGATTCCAAGTGATATTGAAAAGATAACCGAAAAGGGTCAGCGACATCGTTGAGATTCCGATCCGGATGTCCCAGGTGAGTTTTCCTTGTTGCGCCATTCTCAAACATTCCAGTTTCTCCTCGCTGGAAGAAAAATAGAACGGACCGAGGATGACAAAAATCACCAAGCATGGAATCCAATCCCAAACCCGGACGATCGGAATCGTATCCTCTTCTTCCCAAAGCGCCGAAATGTAAGAACGAAGCAAAGGACCGAAGAATGCGGAGATCGGAATGTGAATCGCGTAGAGATAGGGAACATGTCGGATCGATTCGCTTACGAGAAGATACGCGTGAAACTCAAAGATAAAGACGGATATAAAAAGGAACAGAAGAATTCGGTTGCGATGTCCTCGAAACGCGAGCGGAATTTCCCCCAAGACAAAGAGAAAGGATAAGGCGGAACAAAAGCCGATAAATCCGGAGAGGATCGAATGGATCGGGAAGTTTCCTGGTAAAAATGAGAACATGGAAATTTATCTCAAGCTAATCGGACCAATTGCAAAGGAAAGCAAAACCGCTCTTTTCAAGATATAAAAAGAAAAATCGGTCCGAAATTCAAAAAGGAACGGATTTTGACTTTCTCGGGATCTAAGAATCAAACTCCTTACAATCTGTTTAGGGAAAAAAGTAAAAAACTCTGAAAACCTGAAAGAATCGTCAAATTCAGTTGTTTTTAATAGAAACGAAGAAAAGGAACGGCGTAAGAAGGCTGAAAAGTTTGTTTTATTGTTGCGCCGCACCACGTCTAATAGGAACATCCATATGGGACAAAATAATGTTCTTTTCTCCTTAGAAGGGAGGCGCGAAATGCTCGAAAAAATGATCGAAGATATCAAAGATTCTGTAAAAGAATCGGTGAAATCGGTACGCATCCCCTTAGAAGTTCACAGTAAGACCGGAAACTATTCCGCAGAAATTGGCGGTTGGGAAGGCACAGCGATGAGCCTGAACCTGGAACGATTCAACGGGGACGCAGTGGGGGAATCCGCGACGTTAGAAGTTCGAATTCCCTTTTGGAAAGATCCGATTTTGATCAACGGAACCATCACCGAAAAAAAGATCGTTCGCTCCAAATCGCAAGAAAGAATTACGGACAACGTGCTTCTTTTTGAATCGGATGCGATCGGCTTGGTTAAGAAATTCTTACCAAAACTTCCTCTTGATTTGAAAGATTGGAAGATCCCGGAATTTCCGAAAAAGGCCGGTTGAAATCAAAACGATTTCGAAAAAGGGACGCAAGATAACGCGTCCCTTTTTTTTCGATTGAATGTGGATTCGAAAAACGATCTACGGAAAGATCAAATTTCAATTCCTGAACATCCTCTTTTTACTCGGAGAATCTCTTCTCGAAGAAAATCGTTTTCCCGAAGTCCGTAGACTCATTCTTCCGATGCGTATCGATTGTTCCAAAATTCCGGATTCATACTCTAATATTGGATCGAAAAGAATTTTCGATTCAATCCAGAATTGAGTCGTTCCTTTGACATTTATCAATTTCTATTCTTGGATACTGTCGAAATTCTCATTTGACTTTCCTTCGATTCGGGCGCATGCTTAGGGCCGCTCCTTTTCTCTGAATTCTCTCTCTCACGAACGAAAATCGTGAATCCATCTTCGCGATTCGGAAACGATTCGGGCGGAAAACGAGGAAAATGCGGGCTTTGTTTCGCTGTTGTGACTCAGAATCTATTAGGAGAATCTTATGAAAAAGTTTTTAGTTTTCGGTATTTTCTTCCTTTCGCTTCTTGGACTTTCCGCGCAAGGGAACGGAAGAGGAAATCCTTCCTGGAGCCAAAAAGGAAAACCTTGTTACGAGGACCGAGAAAAATTCTGCAAGGACGTGGATCGTAGAGGGGGAGCGATGAGAGATTGTCTTTTGAAAAACGAAGCGCAACTTTCCCCGGAATGCAAGACGCATTTGGATCAAACCAAGGATCGACCTCGAAGAAGAAAATGATTTTTGTTTCCATTTGCGAAGCCGGGATCGAACCGGCTTTTTGAGATATTCTGCATTTCGAATATTCTTAAATTTAGAAGTATTATCCTAACTTTTCCTTCGTAAAGAAATTCGCAAGCTTCCGGAAAAGCTCAATCTGTGGGAGCTCCCGCGTAACCTTGTGAAGAAACTCGATCGCAGAAAACGGTTCATCTCGCTAACGAGAGGAAATCTGTGGGAACTCCCGCGTAACCTTGTGAAGAAACTCCTTCGCAGAAGACCATTCTCTCGCGAACGAGATAAAATTTGTGGGAACTCCCGCGTTTAGAGTTTCATTTCCAGGATCAGTGGTGCGTGATCGGAAAACGGTTTTTCTCGGTAGATCGTATGACTCTTAACGTTCTTTTTCAATTCTTCCGTTACGAAGAAGTAGTCGATTCTCCATCCTTTGTTTTTTGCGCGCGCGCCGGCGCGAAACGTCCACCAGGAATATTCTTGTTTGTCCGGGTACAAGAAGCGGAATGTATCGACCCAACCTTGTTTCAAAAATCCGGTCAGCCATTCCCTTTCTTCCGGTAAAAAGCCGCTACTCTTTGCATTCCCCTTCGGATCATGAATGTCCTGTGGCGTGTGCGCGATGTTTACGTCTCCGCAAATGATGAGATTGGGTTGTTTCTTCTTTCGTTTCGCGGCTTCTTTTTGGAAGAGATCTAAAAATTTCATCTTCGCAGTTTGTCTCACGTCACCGGTCGTTCCGGAAGGAAAGTAGAGATTCCAGAGCGCAAAATTCGGATATTCTATATAAATACTTCTTCCCTCTGCATCGAAGAACGGATCCCCGATTCCGATCGTTACCTTTTGTGGAGGTTTTTTGTATAGGATCGCAACGCCGCTGTAACCCTTCTTCTCCGCACTGTGGAAGATCGGAGTATATCCGCCTTCTTCCCAAAGTGAAGTTGGAACCTGATCCTGCATCGCCTTTGTTTCTTGAAAACAGAGAAAGTCGGGTTTGGTTTCTCGAATGTATTCGGAGAGGCCTTTTTCGAGCGAAGAACGGATTCCATTGCAGTTGAGGGAAACGAGTTTCATAAGCAAAAGATACGCTGACCGATTTCTTTCTTGGGGCAATTGTTTTTTTTGAGTAAATTTCAGATGCAGGAAGAGTTCTTTCCGAAATCCTGGTTTTCAGATGGCGATTTCAATTCTTCCAGTCAGTTTGAAAGATCGAGAAATTCTGGATCCGGTTCTCAAACGAGCCAGAGAGGATCTGAGTTCCACCTTGTCCTTGGTCCAACCCATCATCGAAGACGTTCAAAAAAACGGGGACAAGGCTCTCCGAGAATACACTCGTAAGTTTGACGGAATCGTTCCGGATTCTTTCGTTTTGGATCTTTCCAAGTTTCACCCGAAGATCGATCCTGCACTCGAATCCGCTCTTCAAAAAGCCGCTGAAAATATCAGAGCCTTTCATCAGATTCAAATTCCCGAAGATAAGGAAATTCTTGTAAACGGAAATCGTCTGGGGATTCGCCACACCGCAGTGGAATCCGTTTCCGTCTACGCTCCCGGTGGAAAGGCTTTGTATCCTTCCACCATTCTCATGGGAGTGATCCCGGCAAAACTCGCCGGAGTGAAAAATGTTCAAATCGTTACTCCGCCACAAGGTGGTCAAATTCCGGACGGTCTCATCGCGGCGGCAAAGATCGCCGGCGCGGATCGGATCGTTCTCGCGGGAGGAGCGCAAGGAATCGCGGCGGTCTCTTATGGAACCGAAACGATCTCCGCTTCCGAGTTTGTCATCGGACCGGGAAGCAAGTTCGTTACCGCGGCTAAAGTTTATTTGAGCGGACTCGGAGTCATCGGCATCGACAGTCCTGCGGGACCGAGTGAGGTTCTTGTGATCGCGGACGATTCTGCAAATCCGATTTGGGTGGCCGCCGATCTTTTATCCCAAGCGGAACACGGAGAGGATTCGGTCGCGATTCTTTGCACGAATTCGCAAACCTTCGCCCAAAATGTCCAAAAAGAAGTAGAGAAGGCCTTGCGGGAACGTCCGAAACGAGGCGAGATGAAACGAAAGTCCATCGAAGATCACGGAAGAATATTCGTTTTCCCTAATTTAGAAGAATGTTTTGCGTTTTCGGATCTTTTCGCTCCGGAACATCTTGAGATCCAGACGAGAACTTACAAAGAGGATCTCAAAAAAGTAAGACACGCGGGTTCCGTTTTTTTGGGGAATTATTCTCCGGTGGCGATGGGGGATTATATCAGCGGAACGAATCATATCCTCCCGACCGCAGGTGCGGCGAGAATCTATTCCTCCCTCGGAGTTTCCACGTTCTTAAAACGGGTTACGTGGCAGGAAGTTTCCAAAGAATCCCTTGCGGAACTCTATCCTCACGTGAAAGTTCTTTCCGAGTTCGAAGGTTTGGACGAAGAACACGGCACCTCCGTTCAAATTAGGACCTGAGAATATTCAAATATTATGATCATCTGTAGAACCCCCGAAGAAGTGAACATCCAGGTACGGACCTGGAAAAAAGAAGGAAAAAAAGTGGGTTTTGTTCCCACGATGGGTTTTTTGCACGAAGGCCACGCGACCCTTTTTCAAGAATCCGTTTCCCGCTCCGATAAAACCGTTGTTTCGATCTTCGTCAATCCGGCTCAGTTCAACGACCCGGAAGACTACGCAAAATATCCTGTCAACACGGAAGGAGATCTCAAACTCTGCGAATCCAAAAACGTGGATCTTGTTTTTTTACCGGAAAAGGAAGCGATGTATCCGGGTGGGATTCCCGATGTCGTATTAAAAATTCCACATCTCATGAACAATCTCTGCGCGACATCACGGCCGGGGCATTTCGAAGGAGTTCTTCTTGTGATCTCGAGGCTCTTTCACTTCGTGGAACCCGATCTCGCGTTCTTCGGGAAAAAGGATTACCAGCAGTATCTTCTCATCCGCGAATTCTGCAAAATGTTGGCGTTTCGGGTAGAAGTCGTCGGTTGTGAAACGATCCGTTCGGATAAAGGATTGGCTCTCAGTTCGCGTAACGCACGTCTCAGTGGAACCGAAAAGGAAGAATCTCTTTTGATTTCGAGAGCGCTTCGTCTCGGAGAATCTCAGATTCTTTCCGGAATGAAGGATCCGGTTTTGGTAAGAGATATCATGAAGGACGTCCTGGATTCTTCCGCAAAAATTAAAATCGATTATCTCGAAGTTTTGAACGCGGACACTCTGGAGAATTTGGAGAGTGTTACGGGTAACGTGCTTCTCGCGGTCGCGGTATTTATCGGACCGGTTCGGTTGATCGACAATCTTACGTTGAGCGTCACCGAATGAAGGATCTTCTTGAGGTCGTAGGCGAGGAACTCTTTTCTTCGTTCGGAGTTGCACATACAAAAAAGAAGAATGTTTCGGCAAAATCTTCCTCTTCCACGAAGGGCGCCTCCGATGTCCGCGGTAAAACTTCGGCTTCTTTTGCGACTCGGCAAAACGGATCGGTGGACGAAACCGTCACCGGAAGCGTTTATTCTGTCGTGAACGGAAGTCATTCCATATTAGCTTCTTCTTTATTCCAAAAATTGAATCAAACGATCGTGGTCATTTCCGAAAACAATACAGCCGCGGAATTTTTATACAGAGAATCCTTGAGTTTTCTTCCGAGCAGCGATCTTGTCTATTTACCCGGACAGGAAGTTCTCCCTTACGAATATCTTCGTTATCCCGCGGAGATGAAACGGGAACGGATCAAAGCGATCGCGAGAATTTTGAGCGGAGAACCCGCGCTCATCTTTACTTCTGTCGCGGGTTTTTTGAAAACGCTTCCCCCCGTGACGACGATGCAAGGTCGCTCGATTACTTTGGAAAAAGGAAAGGAAATCGATCTCGAACTTCTTCTGATCGAATTGATCGATCTCGGTTACAAACGTGCGGACGTCTGCGAAACCTTCGGCGAATTCAGTCTCAAGGGAGGAATTTTAGACGTCTATTCTTCTTATTCTTCCGAGCCGGTTCGAATCGATCTTTTCGGAGAAGAGATCGAATCCATTCGAACCTTTGATCCCGACACACAGAGATCGGTCGCCGATCTAAAAAAAGCGATTCTTCTTCCCGCTGACGAATACATTCTTTCCGAGGATCAAAAGAAAGAATATCAGAATCTTCTAAAGTCAGCGGATCCTTCCTTGCACATCCCGGAAATACCGGACGGAAACTACGGAATCTATTATGAGGAACTCGTTCCTCTCGTCCGTGAGAATCACGGAATTCTTTCCTATTTTCCGGAACCTCCGATTCTTCTTTTTCCTTCTCCCAATTCCGTAAAAGAAAGAATGCTTCATCTCGAAAGAGAATACGCGTCCCTTTTCGAAAAACGTTCGAAGGAAGTTCTTTGTTCGCCTCCGGAAAAACTGCTTTGCTTCGGAGAAGAACACGCGGTTCTTCGCGATCTGATGGGGATTTCTTTTTACGGCCTTCCTCCTCGAAACGATCGGGATCTGGTTTCTCCTCTGAAAGAAGCCCCGACCTTTCGGGGTAAAATTCGGGAAGTGCGGGAAAAAATCGCCGAACTCAGAAACGACGGAGGATGGAAAATCATTCTTACTTCTTCTTTCGAAGCTCAGACAAAACGTCTTCAAGGGCTTTTCGAAAAAGAAGGAATCGTTTTGTTAAACGAAGACTCGACGGAACCAGTTCCGATACATCTTTCAAAAACGAAAAAAGATGCGTTTCTCGTTCTTTCCGAACTCAGAAACGGATTTATCTACGAAGATCAGAAAATTCTAATATTATCCGAAAATGATATTTTCGGTCGAGAATACAAACGGAAGACTCGTTTTAAAAAACAAAACAGCAAGGCACTTCAGAGTTTTATCGATCTCAAAGAAGGCGACTTCGTAGTTCACATCCACCACGGGGTCGGAAAATTCTTGAAGATAGAAAGAACGAACGCCGGCGGGAAAGAAAGGGACTTTCTAAAACTCGAATACAGCGGAGGCGATTCGCTTTTTGTTCCTCTGGACCAAATCTCTCTTGTGCAGAGATATATCGGCGGAACCGAATCTCCTCGGCTCGATAGCCTCGGTAAGAGCACTTGGAAAAAAACAAAGGAACGGGTCCAGAAAGCGGTCGAAGAACTCGCTGAAGATCTTGTCCTGATGTATTCCAACCGTCTCAAACTGCAAGGTTACGCCTTTCCACCCGACACGGTCTATCAAGAAGAATTCGAGGCCGAGTTCGAATACGAAGAAACTCCGGATCAGATCGACGCGATCGAAGCCGTCAAAAAGGATCTGGAATCGCCCCGTCCGATGGATCGTCTCGTATGCGGCGACGTCGGTTACGGTAAAACCGAGGTTGCGATCCGAGCGGCTTTTAAGGTCGCGATCGCCGGGCGCCAAATCATGATGCTCGCCCCGACAACGATTTTAGCATTACAACATTATAATACATTTAAGAATCGTTTTGAAAACTATCCGGTTCGTGTGGAACTCGTTTCCCGTTTTAAAAGTCCTTCCGAAGTGCGCGCGATCCTCGAGGATTTTAGCAACGGAAAAGTGGATATGGTCATCGGAACCCACGCGATTCTTTCTCCGAAGTTGAAACCAAAAAATCTGGGTCTTCTCATTATCGATGAGGAACAAAGATTCGGAGTGAACCACAAGGAAGCGATCAAGAAGTTTAAGAATCTCGTGGACGTTCTGACTCTCACCGCGACCCCGATTCCCCGCACGCTTCATATGGCTCTGACAGGAATCCGGGAGCTTTCGATCATCGCGACTCCGCCTAAGAATCGTCAGTCGGTCGAAACCTACGTGATCGAAGAGGACGAGGATTTGATCGCAGAGGCGATACGAAACGAAATCAAACGGGATGGACAGGTTTTTTATCTCTACAACCGAGTGGAAACGATCGAACAAGAAACGAAATATCTCAATGAAATCGTTCCCGAGGTTTCCATCGGAGTATTACACGGGCAGATGACCGAGGACGAAATCGAAGAAACACTTCTCGATTTTTACAATCGTAAATATGAAATTTTAGTTACGACCACGATCATAGAATCCGGGATCGATATGCCGAACGTAAACACTCTCTTCGTCAAACGAGCGGATCTTTTCGGTCTTTCCCAGTTGTATCAAATTCGAGGAAGAGTGGGGCGAAGCGACAGGAAAGCGTACGCTTACTTGCTTCTTCCCAAGGATCGGGTGGTTTCGGAACTCGCCGAAAAACGTCTCAACACGATCTACGAATACCAGGAACTCGGATCGGGTTTTAAGGTGGCGATGCGGGATTTAGAAATCCGAGGCGCGGGGAATCTTCTCGGAAAAGAACAATCCGGAGACATCATGGAAGTCGGTTTCGACCTCTACGTTCACATGCTCGAAGAGGCGATCGCGAGAATCAAAGGAGAAGAAGTCACAGTCGAGGTGAGAACCTCCGTAACTCTGAACACCAACTTCTTCATTCCGGAAACATATATTGCAGACACACGACAAAAGATCGAATTCTATAAGAAGTTTGAAGGCGCCAGGGATTTAGAAGAAATCGAAGAAGTTTATAAGGAAATGATGGATCGTTTCGGAGAACCTCCGGAAGACGCAAAAACGTTTATCCTTCTGGAAAAAATTCGTACTCTTGCATCCAATCTTGGTTTCGAATCCGTCGCGGAAATGAAAGACGAGATCAAGATGAAGTCGGGTTCTTACTTCCGAGGGGACAACGAAAAAATCATCCATTTGATTTCGGCAAGAACCGGTCTTACGATCAACCCAAGAGAACCCAACATACTGATTTTTCAGACCGGAAAAAAATCGGAAAAGGAAAAATTAAACTATCTCATCTTTCTTCTTTCGGAAATGCTCCCTTCCAAAAAAGTATAGACGACCAAACCCCGAATCCTATCCTTTGCACAGGAACCCTAAGTCCGATGAAAAAAAACATTATTTTAATTTCTTTGATTCTTTTAGCCGCTATTTTTGCGGGTTGCGGAGACAACTCCGAAGTGATCGAGACCCTTGACGGAAACAAGATCACAGTCAACAGCTTTGAAGACACATACAACGTCGCCATCGACGCGATGAGTCGGGTTCAAAACATCGAGAAAGAAAATCTTCTCGAGTTTATTTCCAAGGACATCGCGGAAGTTCCGGAGCAGATGAGAGCTCTGAACTATCAATTCCAAAAGAAGAATTTTTACGATCAGTACAGAGATATGATGATCACCACCATCGCCGCGGAAAAAGACGGGTTTACAAAACGCGACGATATCAAAAAGATTTTGAAGTTCCAAGAAATGCAGATTGTTTCGCAACTTTACGTTATGCACCTTGTGGAAAGTAAAATCAAAATCTCCGAAGAAGAAGCGATGGAAGAATGTCAAAAACTCCGCGCGAAAGAACCACAAGTGAGTTCTCTTCCGATCGATCGTTGTATTCTATTCGCAAGAGCTAAACTCAAAAAAGACAAGTCTCAAGAAATTCTTCCGAAGGTTTTGGAAAGAATCAAAGAACAAGTCTCGATCAAACACAACGACAAGTTCGATCTCGACGCTTTTTTGAAGAGAAAGACGACCGCGACCGGAACCGAAAAGAAAGAAGAAACGACGACGGCTCCGAGCACAGAAGCTCCTAAAACGGAAGCTCCAAAAACTCCCGGACAGTAATCTCCCTTGAACCATTACCTGAACGCCTTTCTGAGAAGTATCATTGAGGCGATCACCGAATTCCTGCCGGTGTCCTCGACGGGACACCTGTTTCTATTTAGTTCCTTTTTTCCTTTTTCAGGAGAGAATTTCGGAATCGAGTTCGACGACCTCTTTGATATTTTCATTCAGAGCGGAGCGATTCTTTCGGTTCTCTTTTTGTATCGAGAACGCTTTCGCTCCCATATCGTTTCTTCCATTTCCTATGTAACAAAAAAGAATACCGATCCACAAGGGTTTTACTTTGTGATTCAGATCGTGATCGGTGCGCTTCCGATTTTAGCCGCGGGTTTTGTCGCTAAGAATTTCTTAGATACGATCAAAGCAAGGCCGGACCTTTTGGATATTCTCGCGGGGGCCTGGATCTTCGGCGGCGTTCTGATTTTGATCGCGGAATGGTTCTTTCACAAAAAACAAGGGACTCACGAAAGAAAATCCGTAGAAATGAAGGACGCGATTCTCATCGGGATCTTTCAGTGTGTTGCGTTGATTCCAGGGATTTCACGATCCGCGGCGACAATCATCACGGCGCGATTCTTAGGAAAAGATACGAAGAGTAGTGCGGAATTTTCCTTCTTTTTAGCCGTTCCGGTTTTATTGGCCGCGGGAATTTATAAACTCTACAAGTATCGTTCGATTTTAAACGGAGATACGATTCCGGTTTTAGCGTTTGGATTTTTGGTTTCCTTTCTTCTTTGCACACTCGTCATACGTTGGTTTTTGCACTATCTTCAGAGGCATTCTTTCTCAGCCTTTGGTGTGTATAGAATTCTCTTGGGGGTCGGCGTTCTCGTTTTCACAAAAATAATTAGATGAAAATCTAATTCCCGAGAATAATCTGACACCGGTACCGGAATGCACCTCCGCCTTATTCTGATTCTATTTTTACTTCTGCTCGGAATTCCGATCTTCGGGCAGACGGAAGAGCAGATGCTCCGTTTTATGACGGGCGGAGCGGCAGGGGATCAAAGTCCGTCTTCGGCTCCCAACGATGAAAAAAAGCTCGCGATTCTCCGGGCAAAAAATCGACTTTTAGGCAAATCCATCGATACACTTCCGGACCGTGAAGTGGACGACCTTCTTCTTTCCCTCGGATTGACCCGTGAAGGATCTTTGTTTAGTAGAAGAAAACGTCTTCGCTCCGCTTTGGAAGAAGCGCTTCCGGTCGCGGCGGACCCGCTCGCGAATCTTCCTCAGTCGAAAAAAGCGCTCCCGATTTCGATCGAAAACGCGTCCGAAGGGGAGCTCCTACAAGTGGATAAGAATAAATCCGGGGTTCTTGTTTTGAGAGGCCGCGTACGACTGAAACTCAGATCCGGTTCGATCGAAGCCGAAACGATTACCGTCGACAGTGAGAGGCAGGAAATCTACGCAGAAGGTGGAATCGTCTATAAGGACGGACGTGCGGTAATCGAAGGAGATAAATTCATCTACGATTTTCGTCTGGAAAAAGGGGTCGTCTATAAGACAAAAGGGACCTTTGCTCCTGCCCATTTTATCGGCGAGAAGTTGAAGAAGTTGGACGACAAACGATACGCGCTCGAGATGGGTTACTTTACGATCTGTAACGCTGAGAAACCCCACTATTCTTTTAAAGTCAATCGACTCTATATCTACGACGATAAGACCGTGATGGCGACGAACGTGCGTTATCAGGTTGGGGGAACGACCGTTCTCTGGTTGCCGTTTCTCTACAACAGTAACTTAGGAAACGGTTGGATCACGCAAGCCGGTAAGAACAACACGCAAGGGTTGTTTATGCAGAATTCCTATCAGTGGTCCGTGATGCCTACGATCGCCGTCGCCCCGATGGGTTATAAATTTCGCGCGGATTTTTACGAAAAAACCGGGCAGGCGTTTCAACTTGAGATGTGGAAACAAAGCCCGTATTTGAACTACTTGATCGACATCGGATATGCGAATCATAGAAACTATGCGATCTCAAGCGCGTATGAAGATCGATTTCACAATTTCGGGATCGGAACTACAGCCGTTACCAATCAAGTGGATAAGGGGCCCCGTTTTTCTACGGATCCGAATAGCCCATATCGTTATATCGGACAGGATACGGAACCTTGGTGGAAGGGAAGAATTCTTTTAAACTCGAAGACGAACAACACGGAAAAGGACGTTACCCGAAACTTCAGCTTTCAATACGAAAATTATACAAATCGTCTTTTTGATTACGAATACGGAAATCGTTACGAACCTGCAAACACGCTTCAGTCCTTGTATACCGCAAGAAACGTTCGCCAGGGTTATATTCGAAATACACTCGAATGGAAGTTCGATTATACCGAAAACCGAGGAGATCTTTCCATCAACGTGGGGATGAAGAGAAATCTTTTGTATTATATCCTAAGTCCGACGGATAAGTCCGGTTACTTTCCGACCGTGGACGTATTGCCGACCACCACGATCCGAAATTCTTCCGAAATCGGAAGAATTCCTTACTTTAATTCCGCTGTGTATTGGGATGCGTATTTGAACAATACGATTCTTCGTTACTACGGAGTTCCCACAAGGGAGAATCTAAGTATTCCCACCTTGGACGGAAATTATCAGGATCCTTACGGAAATTATAAGGAGAATGTTCTCAGAACGCAGTACTTCACCCAAGGGGAAACGGGTCTTCGAACTACGTTGAACTTTGGAAGTTATATGACGTTTACCCCGAACGCGTTTTTTGGGGCCAAAAAACAATCCGCTACGAGCAGAAACAACGCGGCAGTTACCGGTGTGACGGATAACGCGTTTACTTCTTTGGAACGTTATCTTGCAAGGGAATCTTACGAATACGTAAGAACGGCTTCCAATTTGAGAATCGGGATCCCTCTGATTTTTTTCAACGCGACGTATCGTAAACTCGAAGCCTACAAACCGGAACTACAGGATCCGATTCTCGCAAAAACGAGACAACACGAATTGGAAATTTCGTTGGAAAGTTATGCGCTGGAGAATTTTGAAATTTCCGTTCGAACCATACGAGATCTGAGATCCTTTTCCCCGGAATATCAACCGCAACCTACAAATCAAGAGCGTTGGTATTTTACTGTGGCCCGCTTTTCTGGTTATTTCGATTTTTTAGACGGCCTACGCCCGAAACGCGCTTCTCTGCTTGAAAAGAAAAGAAGTTTTTACTCCGGTCTTTTTATCAACAACGACTACGTACATCATACTCCAAAAGCAAAACCTCTTTCCAATAGTTTTACGGCTTCTTACAAGATGGGCGGCTTTACCCTTCCGTTCGTTCGCCTGATTCGTGAATTGGAATTGGGAGGAACCTGGTATCACGTCTACAATAGTCCGATACTTGACGGATATAGAATATTCGTAAAAGCGAATGTGGATTTTACGAGACACTTAGGAATCGAAGCGGAGCTGGATTCCAGGGTGAGTCAGCCTTGGAGATATACCAATCAGGTCGGAAACACATACGATACTTTTTTTTATGGGAACGATCCTACGACGAGCGCGTCCACTCTCAACCTGGAAAGAACAACTCTCCAACGGGACTTACTGGATGGAACCGGCGTGAACGGAAACGGTGCTAAGCAGAACACGGCGCTAAACATCAATCGTTTTATGGGAACGATCAAATACAATCTTCATACCGCGAACTTTCGACTCGGATACAGCATGGATCTGCGTGCGGTTCCCGGAGGAAGAACGGACGGACTCGTTTCCTTTTACGATCAATCCGTATTCTTCTCGATATCGATCACGGACTTCTCTTTGGGCCAACAGGATTCTTCCGAGCTAACAAGAGTTCGTCTGTTTAGATTTAGAAAACGTCCTTTCCAAACGGGTGATCGTGCGGGAATATCTTCGGAGAATCCTTAACATGCTCAAAGAAAGAAGTCAAACGTTTAAGTTGATCTTTACCATTTTGGATTTTGTGACGGCTCTTTTCGGGGGGGCTCTCGCATTTTTGTTTCGCTTCTATGTCGTAGACGAAACCGGGATGGACGTTCGTTACGTGGATCTTGAAAGTTATGTTTTTCTTTTTGTTCTATTAGCTTTCTTTCAAGTGATCGTTTTTATCGCGATCGATCTCTATCACCCGAGACGCGGTCTTTCTTTTATCGACGAATTTCTTACGATCGTCGGCGGGGTGTTCCTCAATTTAGTTTTCGTCCTCGCCGTTTTATTCTTCTTTCGTGGGGATCTGGGAAGCGAACGTTTTTCAAGATCCGTGATCCTCGTCTACACGGTCATCAATACTTTGACCACGAGCCTTCTTCATTATTCTGCGAGAATTCTTCTCAGAACTCTTCGAAAACGCGGTTATAATCTAAGGAGCGTACTCGTCGTGGGTGTTTCCGAAACGTCCAAACGATTTAACGACGCGGTCATCAAACACGGAATCTACGGTTATAAAATTTTGGGTTTTGTCCAAGCGGATACGGGAAAGCCGGTTCGTAAGGATATGAAGGTGATCGGAAAGGTAAGTAGGATCGCAAAAATTCTCGAAACGGAAAGACCGGACCTTGTAGTTTATACTCTCGAACCTTCGGAAGGGGATTATCTCAAAGAAGTTTTGGACGCTTGCGATCACGAAGGCATCGATCTAAAGATCGTTCCCGGTTTTCAAGAATTCATCAAGGCGAGGGGAAGGGTGGAGGAGATGGAAGGCCTTCCGGTCATTTCGATCCGAAACATTCCGATCCGTCTGGGATATAATAAATTCATAAAGCGTCTTTTTGATCTTACGTTTTCGATTCTTTTTATTCTCTTCTTTTCTCCTTTCTATCTTTTGATGGCACTGTTCGTAAAACTTTCCTCAAGAGGTCCGGTTTTTTATTATCAGGAAAGAGTTGGTCTGGATAATAAGAAATTTAAGATGATCAAGTTTCGGACGATGGTCGTTCAAGCGAAGTCGCAATCCGAAACGACCTGGACGATCCAGAACGATCCGAGAGTTACCGGATTCGGAAAAATTCTTAGAAAACTTTCCTTGGATGAGACTCCTCAGTTTTTCAACGTTCTTTTCGGGGACATGTCCGTCGTGGGACCAAGACCGGAACGTCCGCATTTTGTTGAAAAATTTAAAAATGATCACAGACATTATATGAGAAGGCACGCGGTAAAGGCCGGAATTACCGGTCTTGCTCAGGTGAAAGGACTCAGAGGAGATACATCGATTGAGGATAGAATCGCCGCGGACATTTATTATATTGAAAATTGGTCTCTCTGGCTCGACCTAAAGATTATTCTCCTGACTCCATTTAAAGGAATCATGGACAAAAATGCCTACTAAAACACTCTGACTGCAAGGGAGAGAATCATGAACCTGAACGAAGATTCTTTGCAAAAAATCGCAGACCTCTCGCGTCTAAAAATCCGTCCTGAAGAAAAAGAATCCACCTTGAGAGACTTTAATAAGGTTTTGGAATACGTGGATCAAGTAAAAGGACTGGACGTATCTTCGATCGAAGACGACGAGATCTACTTCCAACACGAAAACGCGATTCGTCCGGATCTCTCCGGAAAACATCTCACTCGGGAAGAAATCGAAACCTTCGCACCATCCTTTCAAAACGGATACTTCGTCGTTCCTAAGGTGATCGAGACATGAACGAAATATTAAAAAAATCTTATACAGAATTGAAAACGGCTCTTGGCGAGGGTAAACTCAGCGCTACGGATTTAGCGAAAGCCTGTATCGAAAGAATCAAAGAAGTCGACGGTTCGGTGAAAGCATTTTTGTCCCTGGATGAGAAGAAAATTTTGGAAGCCGCCGCCGAGAGCGATTCCAGAAGAAAAGCGGGCAAACCTCTTTCGGAGTTTGACGGAATTCCGGTCGCGATCAAAGACAATATCTGTATCCAAGATTCGATCACATCTTGTTCCTCTAAAATATTAGAAAATTATAAATCTCCATTCAACGCAACGGTGATCGAAAGACTTCTCGAAAAAGGATTTATCCTTTTTCCAAGAACGAACATGGACGAATTCGCGATGGGTTCCTCTACGGAAAATTCCGCATTTCAGACAACACGCAATCCGTTCGATTTAGAAAGAATTCCAGGAGGTTCCAGCGGTGGATCCGCGGCCGCAGTGGCCGCTTCTATGGTTCCGTTGGCTCTCGGATCCGATACGGGCGGCTCTGTGAGACAACCTGCCTCCCTCTGTGGACTCTATGGACTGAAGCCCACTTACGGAAGTGTTTCACGTTATGGGCTCGTTGCCTACGCGTCCAGCTTGGATCAGATCGGACCGTTCTCCAAGGATGTTCAAGGTTGTATCGATTTGTATTCGGTCATTTCGGGAAAGGATCAAAGAGATTCCACTTCCGTAAATCGCCCGGGTTTCTCCGCGTCTTCCGTAAAGGAAGTCGACTTCAAAGGATTGAAAATCGGCGTGATCAAGATGACTCCGGAGATCGATGCGGACGTTACAAAAGCCTACGAATCTCTTCTCTCGCAATTGAAAGAAAAAGGTGCGACCTTAGTCGAACTGGATTTTTCGAAGTTCAGCTTCGCGATCCCGATCTATTATATCATTGCTACAGCGGAATGTTCTTCGAATCTTTCTCGCTTTGATGGAATTCGTTTTGGGGCGAGAAAGGATCCTACGGGAAAACTGGAAGATTTGTATGTGGATTCCAGAACGGAAGGTTTTGGAGCGGAGGTAAAGAGAAGAATTCTTTTGGGGACCTTCTCACTCTCCGCCGGTTATTACGACGCATACTATGGAACCGCACAGAAAGCTAGGGTTCTGATTCGGAAAGAATACGAAACGTTTTTTTCCAAGGTGGATTTCATTCTTCAGCCGACTTCTCCTACGACCGCATTTAAGGTCGGAGAAAAGACCAAGGATCCGGTGCAGATGTATAAGGCGGATATCTGGACTACGAGCGTGAATCTCGCGGGACTTCCGGCCATCAGCGTTCCGATGGGGAAAGATACAAAGGGACTTCCGATCGGATTGCAGATCACAGCGCCTTATTTCGAAGAAGGAAAATTGTTCGGCCTTTCACAAGCTGTTTCTAAATTAGAAGGTTTGAATATTCAATTTCCGGAAAAGATCGGATGAGCAACCTGACCGCAAGAGTCATTCCCTGCCTGGACATCAAAGATGGAAGGGTGGTAAAGGGAGTAAACTTTGTAAATCTCGTAGACGCCGGAGATCCCGTCGAATCAGCCGCGATTTACGAAGAGAATCTTGCGGACGAACTTTGTTTTTTAGACATCACGGCCTCTTCGGATCGAAGAGAGATTCTTCTTCATCTCGTAGAAAGAATCGCAGAGAAGATTTTTATTCCATTTACGGTCGGCGGAGGAATCAGAACCGTCGCGGATGTAAGAGCGGTTTTAGAAAAGGGTGCCGATAAGGTTTCCATCAACACCGCCGCGTTTCAAAATCCTGAACTGCTTCGAGAATCTTCCGAGATCTACGGTTCTCAGTGCATCGTCTGTGCGATCGATGTGAAGTTCCAAAAGGAAAGAGATCGATATGAGATTTTTTTGCACGGAGGAAGAACGGAGACCGGAAGGGAAGCTTTGGACTGGGCACAAGAAGCCGCGGAAAAAGGCGCAGGTGAAATTCTTCTCACTTCTATGGACCGAGACGGAACGAGGAACGGATTCGATATCAATCTACTAAAAGCTTTTTCTTCCGCTCTTGAAATTCCGATCATCGCCTCCGGAGGCGCCGGAAACCCCGAACACATGGTGGAAGCGATTCTCAGAGGAAAAGCAGACGCCGTGCTCGCGGCTTCGATCTTTCACTTCGGAGAATATTCGATTCGAGAAACGAAGAGAGCGATGCAGGAGATGGGAATCTCCGTTCGCCTCGATTGAAGAATCCTGTCTCCGTCTCTAAACTCCAAAGACGCTCTTCTCCAACATCGTTTCCAAAACGAATTTATAAGAATCCTATTTCAGGAGACCTTGGTTCCTTTCCGTTTCTCCGAATCCATTGCCACCGTGAATTTTCTTTTAAGATTTCTAAGGTCCAGATCGGTTCAATCGAGAAAGTCGGTTTCAAGGTAGAATGAGTCCTCTCTGTGTTTTTGAATTTCCGTTTCGTCAAACTCATCTGAAAATCGCATCAACAAAAGGGATCCATCTTTTTGATTCTTTTTTTGCATTTAGTTCAAACGTAGATTTCAATTTAAAAAGGATTCTCCGTTTTATCAAAAGGGATCGAGTTCACTTTGTCCGTTCGATTCTTTATAGATCCGAAAAGGATATGGGAAATTGCTCAAGAAGTAAGAGTTGAGGATTCGTTTGTATCGTTTTCTTTTCTGATTTATAAAAACGTTTGGAATGATTGATAAAGAAATTTCTTTCTTATCTTTCGGTTCTCTTCGGATCTCGTTTTAAGACTTTTTTAATTTTAGGAAGTTGTATTTTTCGACTACTCTTAGTCCTAGGTTTGAAAATTCAGGAATTCTAATGCTCTTTATTGGGCGGGAATGCTTGGATCGATAAAAAAGATAAAGTTAGAGACTGGAGTAAAGAAAGGAACCGTGTCGCGTCTAACGCGTTCTTCCTTTTGTCGAAAATCTATGAAAAGAGTATTTCCCCTGTTTGTGTTTTTTTTCCTCTTTTGTTTCGGTTGTTTGAAAACCGGTCATTCCGGAATAGGAAACACGATTCCGTTTATGATCATCGATATGGAAGGAACCGCGAGGATCAAAGGGACATTTTTGGATGTGAACGGAGACGGTATCACCGACGGAATCGATACCAACAATAACGACGTCATTGATATGCTTGTATCGGATACGGACCAGGACGGAATCTTAGATTCCATCGACACAGACGGGGACGGCGTCACGAATCACTACTTATGCCATCAGATGTCTCACTATTCTTCTCGAACTGGAAAGAATTGTACCGGGAATCCCCTCGCGTTTATCGATCTCGAAAATGACGGAATTGCGGATGGATTTGATGTAGATAACGACGGCTCGATTAACGATCCGATTCTGAAACGAATTCAGGAGGATTTAGATTCTCCATCCATTTCAATTTCTTCGAACAATCTTCCCGGGATTTATGGAAACTCTCAGAAGGTGAAACTTACCTGTATGGATAATATCGGTCCGGGTTCGATCGTCTATACTCTGGACGGTAGCGTTCCGAATTTTTCTCCTTTTCATGGAATCTACTCGAATGCGCCGAGCGTCCATTTTAATGTCGGCTCCGATTCCGTGAGCGGGGACTATAGAATCAAATATCTTTGTCGAGATTTGGCCGGGAATGTGAGTGCGATTCAGGAGTCATTGTATCAAATCGATACGACGCTTCCTGTGATCATCGCGAATACGACATCTAATTTTATCAGCAATCATCCAGGTGCCATTGGTCGGTCGGATATCACCTGGTCATCCAACGTTTCCGTTGCGTTTACGATTCGCTCCGGTGCGTCCGATTGTGGTTCCGGACTGGAAGTGACTCGAGGGTTTTTATCTTCCGGAACGAATTCGCTTTTTTCGGTGACGGCAGGCGGAAATTTTTCGGGGGAAGGAACGAAGCACTTTACGATTTTCGGATACGTCGATTTAGACGGGGATGGGATTTGTACACCCGGTCTCGATCGAATCGGATCGAGTTCGATTTCCATCCAAAGAGACGATACTCCTCCCTCCGTTTCCGTGAGTCCGGATGAAGGAAATTTCGGGACGATTACGAACGTTTCCCTCACTTGCTCGGATTCGGGAAGCGGTTGCGATCAAACGGTCGTAAATTCTTTGGTCAATGGAACTCCTACGAATCCAACCATCGACGCGCTCTCCGGTACGATCGGCACGGGAAGCATGTATTCCGGGACAGCGATTTCGACCGTAGACAATGCGACCACTTCCATAAAGTTTATCGCAAGAGACAAGGCGGGGAATGTTTCCGCCGTTACACAAAAGCGATATACCGTTGACCTCGCGACTCCGAACGTTACGATCAATTCGAATCTTCGTTACGTTTCCGGAGAGAACGGTTCGACCGCTTGGCAATCGGACAGAAGCGGAACCTACCAAATCATTCTGGGCGGGTCCAGTTGTACATCTGGAACGGTCTTATCTTCCGGTTCAGTTTCAGCCGGAGGTCCGGACACTGTAACTGCAATCGACAATACAAGGTTGAGTATTGGGGACAATACGATTCGTATCTGCGTCGCCAGTGCGATCAACGTTGGAAACACAACGGTGACGATCACAAAGGACCAATCAGCTCCTAACGTTTCAATCACTTCGCCAACAAGCACAGGACCGTTTCCAATCGGAACGAGTTTTACCGTTTCTTGCGCAGACGTCGGCAACGCAGGGTGCGATAAGATCGCCTACACGTTAGACGGAACTTCGCCGAGCTTCAATGTTTCCCGAGGGATTGCGAACGGAAACCTCTATTCCGGTTCGGTGAGTCTTTCCACAGCGGGGCAGTTTCAAATAAAAGTGATCGGAATCGATAAGGCTGGGAACATTTCTTCGATCGTGAGTCAGACCGTGAACATCGGTCCACCTCCTTCTCCGAATGGAGTTCTTGTCGGAGCTGGAAATGCAAAATTGGTTGTTTCGTTCATCCCGGTGAATGGCGCCACGAGTTATAAAATTTACACCGCAAATTCGAGTGGTGTGACAACTGCGATGAGTTCCGTAAGTGGGACTTCTTCTCCGATTACGCTTTCCGGTTTGACGAATGGAACCACCAAGTTCGTCGCGATGACCGCGATTCATAACGGTGGGGAGAGTCCCTTGAGTGTGGAAAGAAGCGGAACTCCTACGACTTCGATCCCAGGTGCGACTACTGCGGTTCATAAGGATATATCCGGTTCGGTAGGTCAAGGAACCGATTCCGGAAAATTTCCGTCCGCGGCGATCGATCCAATCAATAAGAAATTGCTCGTCGTAACTCAAAACGGAAGCAACGGGGACAAACCTTCTTTATTTCGTTGCGACTTAAACGGGAATTCTTGCCAACACTTTGATATTTCTTCCGGTCAAGGAAACAATTCCGGAAAAAGTCCTTCGATCGTAGTGGATGAAATCGGAGGAAAGATCTTGGTTGCAACGGAGAATGGGGCAAATTCTTCTAAGCCTTCCCTGTTTCGTTGCGATCTGGACGGAAGCAACTGTGGTCATTTTGATATTTCAGCGGGTCAAGGTTCCGGATCCGGAACGAATCCGAAGATTCTAATCGATCAGCTGAATCGAAAACTCTTAGTGGTTACGAACAACCTTGCGAACGGAATCCGGCCTTCTTTGTTTCGGTGTGATATTGATGGATCGAATTGTATTCACGAGGATATTTCCTCGGGGCAAGGAGTGCAGTCTGGGTTTACCCCGATCGCGGATCTGGATTATACCAATCAAAAAATCTTGGTGATCACGCGGAATCAAGGAAATTCCAATAAGCCTTCCTTGTACCGTTGTGATTTGGATGGAACGAATTGTACTCACACCGATTACTCGACGGGAAGGTCGTTTTTTGCTAATATTCTACCCGCGATTGCGCTCGACCGACTGAACGGAAAGCTACTGATGTCGACCTACGGAATGAATAATAATACCAATGAGATCGATTTCTTTCGGAGTAATTTGGATGGTACTTCGAATACTCAATCCATTATTACTAATATGAATTCTGCATCCTCGGTAGGAAATATAAAGCTTTCGATGAGTTTAGATTTTGTGAATTCGAAGTTGATTTTGGTTTATCCGGGGAACGGTATGCAGAATCAGGTGATTCGCACAAGTCTTTCCGGAACCTCTCCAGTGTTTAATATAAACCAATCAGCCGATCAAGGGTTTAATTCCGGTCATGACCCGTTCGGGTTGGTTGATTTTGTAAACGGTAAATATCTCATTCTCAACTATAATGGTTCGCATGGAGGAAAACTGAGTTTGTTCGTTCTTTAGAAAGTTTAATGAATATTTTTTCAGTATATTATGAAAACCTAAAAATTAAAAACAAGAGTCAATCGAATGACTCTTGTTTTAGGAGAAGAAACATCCCAAAGGTAAAAAATTGCTTTATTGAGATCGAAGGCTTTTCCCTTACTCGTAGTTCCTACGATTCCTCCGTGAAAGTCGCGGGCCCCACCCTGATTGGGTGGAGGAGGAGAGGCGGCGGGAAAAAAGTCGAGTGACTATCCTAAATCACAAAAACTGAATTCTATCAAGGAAAAATCGCCGGCTTTCTTTGTAGGAACTCCGACGGCTTTGAAGTATTTTGCGTATCGAAGTCCCTCACCTGTAGTTCCTACGACTCTTCCGTGAAAGTCGCGCGCCCCACCCTGATTGGGTGGAGGAGGAGAGGCGGCGGGAAAAAAGTCGAAGGACTATCCTATATCACAAAAACTGAATTCTATCAAGGAAAAATCCCCGGCTTTCTTTGTAGGAACTCCGACGGCTTTTTTAGAAACTCCTAAAAAGCGTTGATCAGAGTGATTACTTCGTTGAAATACGTATTCCTCGCAGTATTATTCACGTGGTTCCGAAACGAAAGCTGAGCGTGATCAAAGTCTTTTGAGATCTGACGCCCACCCGGAAGTTTTGTGGACATCTTTCCACTTGTGGTAGTTACGATCCCATCGCTCTTATTCGCAAAACTCGGACTCCCGTTGCTTAAAAAAGTGCACCCGATCGTATAGATAGAATCGGAACCTGCATGACCGTTACAAACGCTCATCGCTCCGAAATATGCCGTTACCCTTCCATCTTTGGAAGAATCGGAGAGCAATCTTTCCAAATAGAGATTGAACGCTCCGTCGACATACTCGCTCGGAATTGGAACCGCGTAACTCGTTCCAAATGCGTTCGTATAGGCGAGATCCTTTCCTCCTTGCGTCCCTGTCATAAACCCGATCAGATCACCTAACGTTCCAAAGTTGCCCTGATAACTGGAAGAAGCAAAGGGAGAGCCTAAATAAGGTGTTCCAAGGGAAACAACAAAATCGATCACATCCTTGGTGTTATTCTGATGATATAGCGCGGACCTGCTCACAAGTCCTCCCATGGAATGCGCGAGAAGAATCACTTTATCTTCCGGAGAAAATACGGAGTTTAACTTATCGATAAACCTTCTTCCGTTGTTCTCCACATAATCGGAGGTTCTATACGTAAACGTATAGAGTTCGTAATTACTCTGTACTTGGGAAAGATTCTGGGAATACATTTCCAAAACTTCGTCCCAGGTTCCCCGAATATTGGAAACCTTTGTGAACTTGTCCGTCGGCGGATCGGAATTCTTCTCTTTAAAGTCCCAACCGTGAACCAGAACGATCTTCGGCTTTGCCTCTTTCAAATCCGGCGTTGCGACCGCAAACTGATCTGCGGAGATTTGAGATTTTAACAAAACCGGCGCCAGGGGGATGAATTTATAAAGCTCGTGATTTGTCTCCGACCAAAAAACGAAAGTAAGGGTGCCGAGAATTTCCTCTGCTAAACTCTTCTTTTTCGCAAGATTGAGTTTTTCCTTTAGTTTCTCCAGAGATAGATCGGAGCAGGAAGTAACAAAGACTAACGCAAAAAGAAGGGTGACGATTTGAAAATTTCTACGAGACGATTTCATTGGTCTCCATTGAGAATGGAAAAATAAAAAATGCAACAGTTAAATCGATCGGAAGTTTTACAAAATAGAATTAGAATCTCCTAAAGAAGTTTCGATTCTGAAATCCGAATCAAGAGACGGGAATGTCAGGGGGCTTTGCGATTTACGAGTCTATCTAAAACGACGCCGGTTGCGACCGTAACGTTCAAGGAAGAAAGGTTTCCGTGCATCGGGATTCTCAGGACAAAATCCGATTTTTCCAAAAGAATTCGTTTCACACCTTCGCCTTCATTTCCCATCAAGACGGCGAGTTCTTTCAGTTCGGGAAGTTTGGACCAATCTTCCGTTCCACGATCACTCGTCGAGACGATCCAGTATCCGTTTTCCTTTAGAAGTTCTAAGGTGTTTGCGAGATTCTTAACTGTGAAAATTTTTAAAAAGGAAAGGGCGCCCGAAGAAACTTTCTCCACTACCGGAGTGATTCCCGCAGATTCTCGATCGGGAAGAATGATGTTCTGAAACCCGAAACATTCGGCTGTTCTCAAAATATTTCCTAAATTGCCTGGATCTTGAATTCGATCCAAGATTAGAAACGCTCCCGGTTTGGAAGGAAGAATTGCCTCTAAATCCTTTTGATCCAAGGTAGATTCTTTACTCGAAACCTTAACTGCGACTAAGCCCTGGTGATTTCTCCCTGGAACAAGAGCGTCTAACTTAGAAACGGAAACCTTATGCACCTTCACGTAAGAAGGAAGTTTTTTAAGAATCTTATCCACGATCTCGGAGCCCGGATTCTCCTTAACAAATAACTCGGTGAAAGGAAAAGAATGTTCTCTCCCTTGATGAGCCTCTGTCAGTTCGATCAGAGTTCTCTTCCCAAAGATGTATTCTTGCCTAGCTATTTTCTCCTCCAGCGGAGTCCGTCTTTTGTGTCTTCGATCACGATTCCTTGCGCCAGAAGCTGATCTCGGATCGCGTCCGAGCGGGCAAAGTCCTTATTCTTTCTCGCGAGTTGTCTTTCTTCAATGAGAGAGTCGATTTCGGAATCGATCAGATCCTTTTTCGATTCGAACGAGAGAACGTCGAAAAGTCGATTGTAATATGCAAAAAGTTGAATCAACTCTTTTCTTTCACTGGAGGATATGGAACCCGAATCCAGTGCGGAATTGATGTTCTTAAGAGAATCAAAAACAACGGCTAAAACTTTCGCGATGTTGAGATCGTCGGCCAAGGATTCTTCGATTTCCTTTTTCCAAGTTAGAATCGAAGGAATTGTAAACGTAAAATCGGAAACGATCTCGGAATTCTGCTCCGTGTCCAAAAGGCGATCCAAACAATTCTGCATCTTTCGGATGCTCGTCGCGGATTCTTCCAGACGATCCGTGGAAAAATTCAATTTGGAACGATAGTGCGTCGAGATCAAAAGAAAACGGATTGTTCTCGGATCGATTCCCTTTTGGACAAGATCGCGTAACGTGTAAAAGTTTCCCTTGCTCTTGGACATCTTTTGTCCATCTACGAGAAGGTGTTCGGAATGAAGCCAGGTTCCTACAAACGTTTCTCCGGGAAAGGCTCCTTCGGATTGTGCGATCTCATTCTCATGATGCGGGAAGAGGAGGTCGACGCCGCCCGTATGAATGTCGACTCCGCTCTGATACACTTTTCGAATCATTGCAGAACATTCCAAATGCCAACCGGGACGTCCTGTACCGATTTCCGTGCTCCAAGACGCTTCGCCTTCCACCTTTGGACTTTTCCAAAGAACGAAATCTCTCACGTCTTCTTTTTCATATTCGTCCGTATCGTAACGGGTTCCGGTTTTCATTCCGGTTGTGTCGATCTTGCTGAGTTTTCCGTAATTCTCAAATTTCTGAATTGAAAAATATAGACTCTCATCCTTTTCGTAAACCAGACCCTGGCTCTTAAGTTTTTGAATGATCTCGATCATCTCCGGAATCGATTCCGTTGCTTTCGGGTAGTGTTCTAAGGTTTCCGCGTGAACGGTTTTTAGATCCTCGAAAAAAGCTTCCGTCCAGGGTTTTGTAAATTCCTGGATGCTCTTTTTGGATGCGATGGAATCACGGATGATCTTGTCGTCGATATCGGTGATGTTCATCGTCATCTCGACGCCGTATCCGAGAAGTTTTAAGGATCTCCGAAGAAAATCCACAAAGAGAAAGGCTCTCAGATTTCCGATGTGCGCGTAGTTATAGACCGTCGGTCCGCAGGAATAAACCGTCACACGTTTGGGATCGACGGGGGAGAATTTTTCTTTTTTGCCCGTAAGGGAATTGTGAAAATAAACTTCGATCATTCAGGAAAGAAGATTTCCCTCACAAATTCTAGATTGGCGCCGTTTTGTTTTTCGCCCTTGAGACCCGCCTCGTTTCCTTCGGTAGGATATACCTGCATTCTTTTGTCGCAGTTCATATGATTGAAAAGTGCAAAGATCGATTTCGGATGGGAAATCTTATCGTCGAGACCGACTGAGACCAAAGTCGGAATTTTTATCTTCTTAGAGAAGTTTAGACTATCATAATATGCTAAACTCTTTTTCATCGCGGTCTTTTTTGTTTTTGCGTTCGCGAGTTGAAGGTTGATTTCCTTCATCCAGCTTTTTTCGAGTTTAAGTTGTGTATCGTCAATATTACAGAAATTCGGAGTTTCTAAGATGAGACCCTTAACACGGTTCGTAAATGCCGCGCCAAAAACCGCAAGAGAAGCGCCCAAGGATTTTCCGGAAAGGATGATCTTTTCGCCGTCGATCCCGTCGGTAAGTCGTAAGAACTCGATGGCACGAATCACATCCAAATACAAACCTTTCATATAAAAAGAATCCTTTCCATCCAGACCTTTGGAAAAATATCCCGGGGTCCAATCCGGATCGGCGACTTCTCCCTCTTTCAATTGAGGTCGAACCAATTGGCTTCCGTGTCCCCTCAGATCGATGATGAGTTGTGCGACTCCGGTTTCCGTGAGTCCTTTGATGATGGCGGGTCTTTCATAACCATAGTCGTGAAAGTGAATGACAACGGGAAGATCCCCTCTCTTTCTCGGGATGACCAAGGTTCCCGTGATCGTGGCGTTTTGCCAGGATTGAAAGGAAACGTCGTAGATCGTTTCCTTGATAATGGATCCTTTGAGGAGAGCCTTCGATTGTTTTTTAATCGGAAAATTCTTTAAATCGCGGATCGCCTCGGACCAAAATTCATCAAGGTCTGCAGGGCTATGAAGCTCCGGATACGTCTGAAAGCATTCGTCAAAACTGATCGCCATCAGGAAACATCGTTTTCACTTTACCGGTGGTGTAAAGTGTTCTTTTGAGGAATAAAGAGTCTGTAAGAGTAATACTGCGATCGTCATCGGACCAACCCCTCCTGGAACCGGAGTATAATAAGAAGAATGGTCTTTGGCCTTGGAGATCTCGATATCTCCGACGTTTCCGGGATTGTAACCCGCGTCCAAAAGAACCGCTCCCTTTTTGATCCATTCGGCTTTGATAAATTCCGGCTTTCCGACCGCGCCGACTACGATATCCGCTTGTTTTACGATTTCCGGAAGATTTTGCGTTTTGGAATGGCAGAGAGTTACGGTTGCGTTCATCTCCGTAAGGAGCATCGCCATCGGTTTTCCTAAGATAGGAGAACGACCGACCACGACCGCGTTTTTCCCGGAAGGATTGATTCCGTATTCTTGCAATAAGAGAACCATTCCATACGGAGTACAAGGGAGATAGGTTTCCACGCCCATAGAGAGTTTTCCAAAGGAAAGGGTGGTCACACCGTCCACGTCTTTGCGAAGAGAAATCCGATCAAAGGCCGCTCTTTCGTCGATCTGCGGAGGAGACGGGTGTTGGAGAAGAATTCCATCCGTGTTCGGATCGGCGTTGAGTTTGTCGATGACCGCCAGTAATTCTTCCGTTGTCGTGTTGTCACCGAGACGAATCATTTCAGAACCCATTCCCACGGAATGACAGGCCTTGACTTTCATGGAAACGTAGGTTTCGGAAGCGGGGTTGTTTCCCACGAGGATGGTTGCAAGTTTGGGGATTCTTAAATTCTTTGCTTTCCGCTCTTCAATTTCGGTGCGGATTCCATCTCTGATTTTTTCGGAGAGTTTTTTTCCATCTAACAAAACCGGATTCATACTTCTCAGGATTTCCGAGCGGGCTTGTCTGTCAGGTAAAAAATATCCTTTCCGGTGAAACCGAAAGCGTAAAATGAGTCCATGTCCGAAACACAAGTCGTTAGCAATCATGAATTAGAAAAATACGTAGAACAGAAAGTTACGATCCCAGGTTGGGTTCACGGAATCCGGGGAAGTAACGCAAGGCAATTCCTCTCCTTAAGAAACAGCGGAAAGATCATCCAAGTCCTCGCTGAAAAAGAAATCTTGGGAGAAGAGTTGTTTCAGACCGTAAAACACCTCAGACAAGAAACCTCGGTCTCCGTAACGGGAAAGCTGGTTCGAAACGAAAAATCTCCGATCGGATTCGAACTCATCTTAGAATCGATTCAAGTCGTGGGAGAATCCGAAAATTATCCGATCACGCCCAAGGAACACGGAATCGATTTTCTGATATCGCAGAGACATCTTTGGTTGCGTTCTTCCAAACAACTCGCGATCCTTCGGGTGAGGGACAATCTTTCCTTTGCGATCCGCAAATACTTTCATGAGAGAAAATTTTTACTCATCGATACTCCGATTCTTACCGGGTCCGTGGGAGAAAGTGCGGGAACTCTTTTTTCGACCGAATACTTCGACTTAGGAAATGCGTATCTCGCTCAAACCGGACAACTCTATCTCGAGACCGCGATCTTTGCACACAACAAGGTCTTTTGTTTTGGTCCGACCTTTCGTGCGGAGAAGAGTAAGACAAGAAGACATCTCACGGAGTTTTGGATGGTCGAAGCCGAGGTTGCGTTCGCAGGACACAAAGAGAATCTCAAACTCCAGGAAGATTTTGTTAAGGCGATCATAAAGGACACGGTTCAGAATTCATTAGAAGATTTGAAAGTATTGGATCGAGATCCGGCTCCTTTACTCGCGTATTTGGAAAAGGAATTTCCAGTGATCGATTATACGAAGGCACTCGAAATTCTTCAATCCAAAGGAGAGGACATCGTTTGGGGGGATGATATCAATTCCGAACGGGAGCAGATGCTGACGACCGAGTTTGGTGGTCCCGTTTTTATCCAGAAATATCCGAGAGAAGCCAAGGCGTTTTATATGAAGGTGAATCCGGAAGATCCGAAGACCGTTCTAAACGCGGACCTCATCGCGCCGGATGGGGTGGGGGAAATCATCGGAGGTTCGGAAAGAGAAGAGAACTATGAGAATATTGTTCATCGACTGAAAGAGGAAAATCTTCCGGTCGAATCTTACGATTGGTATCTGGATCTGAGAAAATACGGCTCGGTTCCGCATTCCGGTTTCGGTCTCGGATCGGAACGGATGATCGCTTGGATCTGCGGGCTCCAACACGTAAGGGAATGTATTCCGTTTCCGAGGATGATGGAACGACTTTATCCTTGAAATGCGACCTGTCGAGCGACCCATAGGGAGCCGGGATGCTGAGTTCATGCGATCCTCCCGATTCACTTTTTTTTAAGCTGAATTCCCGGGGCCCAACCGATAAGGAAAATAGAGGTATCGTATGGGTCAGAATTTAGCAGTATCCAATTTCACTTCCATTGAAGAATCGGCTTGGGAATGTTTCGAAACGGGTTCCTATGAAGAAGTGATCGCGATTGCGAAGAAAAATCCGAGTCATGTATTTTTAAATCACCTGAGTGGAATTGCTGAGTTTGAATCCGGGGCAGAAACCGGGATCAATTACTTTCTAAAAGGATCCTCCGTTCTAAGCCCGCTCGTCGAAGCCTATCTTCTGAAGGAAGGCGGAAAACTCAGAGAAGCCGCGAAGAAGTTTCACGAGTATTTTCGTTCTTCTTCGGTTCCGGTCGCGTATTCCATTCTAAGGACCGGAATTCTGGCCAGTGAGGACGCGGTTGATTTCAAGACCGTATTGGATCTTCTGGCGATCTACAAAGGAAGATTTACAAACGATTACTTTTGTAAGACAGAATTCTTTGCAAATTATCATCTAAGAAAATACAAGGAAGCCGTACAGGTTTTTGCAGAAAATGCAAAACGACTCACGGGTGAGAGAGACGTTTTGGGTGCTCTTGGTTTGGCCTTGGTTCATCTAGGAAATTTTGAAGAAGCGAAGACGGTTCTTCAGAGAATTCCAGGATACGAAGAACTCCCTACTTTCGAAGAAAAAAAGAAAGAATTTTCCGAGAAGATCGCGAGTATTCCTAAGATGGAAGCGAAGAGAAAATCTCTTTCTTCTTCCGAGCTGATCGATCTGGGTTTTGCGTATCTTTTCTCCGAGAATTTCAAAAAAGCGGAAGAGGTTTTTAGCGAACTCGTGGCGGCACAAAGCTAAAAAAAAAAGGAGAGGAAAAACCTGAGGAGAATTTTTTTAGAGAAGAATCTCCGCGTCCGGTTTCCAAATTATTTTATCGTAGTTCCTACGACTCTTCCGTGAAGAGTCGCGCGCCCCACCCTGAATTGGGTGGAGGAGGCGGGTTCGCGGGAAAAAGTCGGGGGAAGCCCATCTCTATCAGAAAAATTGCATATTCGCAAGAAAAAATTCCATAGAATCGCTCTGTCGGAACTCCTACAAAGCCAAATTTTTACTCTTTACCGCGCGATCCCCTTTTCCTCTACGATTCGATTTTACGAACCAAAGTCCAAAGGGAAACGCGTTTTTCCTCATTTATCCTTTAAGATAATCACTCTACAATTCTTGAGTGCGCTCTTTGTTTTTGGGGAAGCTAACAATTTTCGCGCGTCTTCACTTGCGATCACGGGATTCACCGGATAATGTCCCGTAACGCCTAACGCAGTAACGAAGTAAGGTTTCATTCCCGCGATCGGTGAACGAAAGGCTTCTTCGGGAGTTTTCATATAACTCACGTAACCGTTTTTCACTGCGTTCTCTTTGGAGATGAAATAGGGAGAATAAAGGCTATTCCCTTCTTCCGAAAGAATTTCCGGAAAGAGCGCTGTTTCCATTTTAAGATGTCTTGCGTCCACGATCAGAGAAGTAAAATCGGCGGCCAGAGTCGGAGCCGGATATTCAGGAAAGGTTTCCGTTTCATACGGAAGAAAAACATAATTTAGAATTCCTCTTTTTCCCTTGAACAAGATCGTTCCTCTTGCGATCGCCTGATTCTCCACAAAATTCACCGTGCTCAAAATCGGTTCGATCTCATAGATCTGGTTGAAGATTTCTCGGAACATAGAATCTTCTTTGATCTTTTCTCTCAGAGTAAATTCCGAATCCAATTTCAGAGTATCGATCTTTCGAAAAAGATATTTCTTCAATTCTTCTTCCGCCGCGCTCGCGGCTTTTTTTCTCGCCTCGGTGAGATTTCTCGCCGTATTCTCCGATCCAAAATCGGGATCTTCCACAGAGTAGGTCAGTTTCGGAAGTTTGAATTTAAGAATTTTCTGAATTTCTCCTTTCTTCCAATGGATGACCGTGTCCGTGAAGTCTCTGGTCTCGAAAGAAAAGATCGTAAGAGTAGGAGTCAAAAGCAAAAGAACGAGTAAGAAGAATCGGATTTTAGAATTCATATTTCTGCACTGCATTGGATAGAATGGTTCTTCTATCTATTTCGGCAGATTGTTGAATTCTCTTCTTAAATCTTCTTGGTTCTGGACGAGTTTTGCCGGCGGAAGAGACTTCAAAAGGTCCTTTCCGTACGTTTTCGTAAAGACCCTCGGATCCAAAATTGTAACGATTCCCGTATCTGTTCCCGATCGAATGAGACGTCCGAATCCTTGTTTCAAAACGGTGCAAGCATAGGGAAGTTGAAGTTCCGCAAACGGATTTCCACCCGATTCCTTTAACTTCTCGCTTTTGGTTTCCAAAACAGGATCGTTCGGGACCTGAAACGGGAGTTTCGCGATGATCACCGACTTGAGTTTATCGCCCCGGATATCGATTCCCTGCCAAAACGTGGAGACCCCGAATAACACGCTGTTCGGTGTTTCCAAATACATCTTCTTGGCGCCGTCCGGTCCGAGATCGGATTGGGAAAAAAGCGGCAACTCCGTATAAGGACGAATCGCCTCGTAAACGAGTTTTAGCGATTTGAAAGAAGTGAAAAGAACGAACGTATTTCCTTCGGTCAGCTCGATCAACCAAAGAATCTGTTTTGCCAGATCTGCTTGGTATCCGTCTGGATCTCCGACTGGATCTCGGATTTCTTTCGGCACATAGAGTACGGCGTTTTTCTGATAGGGAAAGGGAGAAGGGACGACCATGCTCGCGGTCGGTAAGTCGCCGATCTTCTTCTTAAAGTATTTGAAATCGTTTCCGGCGGTGGAAAGAGTCGCTGAAGTAAAGACGATCGATTGCATTTTAGGCGCAAACAAGTCCTTGATGATCTTATCGGGACTCATCGGCTCCATGCAAATTTTGTAATAGATCTCTTTTGAATTCTGATCCGGAGGTTCGATCCAATAGACGAGTCCGGGATCCTCCGTCAAACGAAAAGACTCGAGACCAACCGCGATCTGTTCCATTCTTCCGGATAACATTTCCAAAACGAGAGAACTTTCCTTTTCGGTGATGTCTTCCGAATCCTTGGACAACTTGGAAAGGTGCTTCTGTAGAATCTCCGTAATTTCGGAAAGAATTCCGGCGAATACGCCTCGATCGAGTCTCAGAGGTTTTTTGATTCTCTGAGGACTGTAGAAATTCAAAGGAACTTCTCCCGAAAGCGCGTTGAAAAAAACGGTAAGTGCGTCTCCGGCTTTGGAAACTAAATTTTTCAATTCGTTCGAACCGATTTCACCTGCGACTCCTGCGTTCTTGGAAGGAAGCCAGATCTGTTGTAAAAGTTTTTGAATTTCCTGAGAACGGATCTCCTGACGAAAGGAAGAGCCGATGATATCCGGAAAGTTATGCGCCTCGTCTAAGATCACTCTGCTAAATTCTGGGAGAATATTGAAATCGCTCGCGATATGCGCCGCGAGGAGATGATGATTGACGATCAGAATATGAGAACGTTTCCACTTTTCCCTTTCTAAAAAATAATAAGAATGGGAAAAGTTCGGACAATTTCTCCCCAAACAGTTGTCCGCTTCTCTTGTTACCTTATTCCAAAAATCGTAGGAGGCGGTCCCCGTAAATTCCTGCTTTCTTCCGGACTCGGTGTTTCGGATCCATTGATTGAAAGAATCCAGATGAGGAATCATCTCCGGGCCGAAGGTCCCATCGCGCATAACGTGATTCATCTTTCGTTTGCAGACGTAGTTGGAAGCTCCCATCGCGACTTCCGCTCTTAAGTCCACTCCGAGGATTCTCGAAACCATCGGAATGTCCTTTAACAAAAGTTGTTGTTGAAGCGACTTCGTTTCCGTGGAAATGATGACGGGTTCTTCTCTTTCCATAGAATTCAAGGCGGCAGGAATCAAATAAGCGAGGGATTTTCCGACACCCGTTCCCGCTTCCGCGATGAGATGTTTGCCCGAGGAAAGGGCTTCCTCGATTCTCTGGGAGAGTTGGATCTGCCCCGACCTAGGTTCGAAATCGTCCCAGATCGTGGAAAGTTTTTCAAAATACTCAGATGTTCGGTTCAATGGTTTCTGGTTCTAAAAAGTTTATAAATACAAAAAAGGGAAAGTCCCGTTACTAAAAGTAAGGAAAGGGACATGATCAACGTCCCTTGAAGATTTAGACCCGTAAGTTGTGCAAGAAGAATCATTCCGCTTTCAAACTCCTTTCCTTATAGATCAAAGCGTAGTGAACGAGAAGGACGATCAAACTGAAGACGATTAAAATTCCGAAAAACACGGAACGAGAAATAAGGGCTCCCATTCTCGCAATTTCCACGGACGTTCCTTTTGCGATCGCCTTTGCAACCATTGCGTCCACGCTCATTCTTTCAAAATAGCTCGGAAGATTCTGAAACAAAAATGCGACAAAGACGACGAGGAGAAACGCGGGGGTGATGTATTGAATCACAAACCAGAAGAATTTCGGAAGTTCCAGATGAGAACCTTCGTTGCCGTCTTCGAGTCCTTTTTTTGCGCCGACTTTCCAACCGAATAAGAAAATTTGAATACTCGCGAGAATAAAAATCAAGACCGTTCCGATCCAAAAGTCTGCGAGTTCCAAGGCCTGAAAGTTTTGGTTGAAGTAGAGAATCGGAAAACAAAGGCTACCGGTAAAAACGAAGAGGATGATACTGGAAACCTGTCTCTTGAGACCGAAGGATTCTTCCAAGAAGATGATTCCAGGCTGGAGCATCGTAACCGAAGAAGTGATGGCCGCCAGAAAAAGGACAAAGAACCAGATCGCACCGAAAAACTGACCGCCGGGCATCATGGAGAAGACAGAAGGAAGCGCGATAAAGCCCATTCCGAACGTTCCGAATTCGCTGATAGAACCGCCTAAGAAGAGATAGGCGACGGGGATCGTGATCATACCGCCGATCGCAACTTCTACGAATTCGTTTAATGAAGCGGCGGAAAGGGAAGAAAGAACGACGTCGTTATCCCGTTTGAGGTAACTCGAAAAAACGAGAGCGATTCCAAAACCCGCGGAGAGTGTAAAAAAGATCTGGCCTGCCGCCGCGATCCAAACCTCGGATCGAAGAAGCGCGGACCAATCCGGATTCCACATTTTACCAAGACCAAGGTCGATATTGTCTAACGTAAGCACTCGAACCAAAATGACTGCGGAGGAAACTAACATCAGAGGAACCGCTATCTTTGCAAAGGATTCGATCCCTTTGGAAATTCCCCGATAGACGAGCGCGAAGTTTAACGCAAAGCAGGCGAGAGTCGCGTAAAAAATTTTACCGGAAATCGCGTCCCCGTTCTGACGAGCCCCCGTCAGATCCAAGAAATAACTTCCTGCGGCCTTGATGATTTCCGGTTGAGGAGTTTGACCGTTCGTGTTAAATTGAATCTGACCGGTTAAAAATTCGAAGGAGTAGGCGAGGCACCATGCCTCAATAAAAACGTAATATACATAGATGAGAATGGGAACGGTAACGCCGATGGCACCGACGATTCTTAAGGGAAAACCCGAGAGAAAACTTTTGAAGAGGAAGGGGGCGCTATGACCGGTTCGACCGCCCATTCTCCCCATGATCCACTCGGTGATACAAACAGGAATACCGACCAGAATAAAGCTGATAATATAAGGAACCATAAAGGCTCCTCCGCCGTTTGCGACCGCTTGTCCTGGGAAACGAATGAAATTTCCGAGACCGATCGCTCCGCTCGCGACGGTAAGAATAAGTCCGGTTCTGGATTTCCAGCTTTCTTTTGGAGGTTCCTTGCTCATGCTCTTGGTTCTTGCAAAACGTACGCCAAACCTCCCAATGTCAAAAGAAAAGCGGAGATTTCGATAAAAAAGGGGACATAAGAAGGAAAGGGCTGGATTGTTTGTGTGGTCGAAACCGTACCATTGATAAATGTCAATATGGCAGAAAAAATTGATATTCTGACAAGGAACCCAGTCTAAAAGGAAAAGAAGTGTAGAAGACCCGTGCGGATCTGAGACCTATCCGGGAATATCCCGAATTTCAAGATCCGCTCGTCGGAGAAACGACGATCTTCCGTGAAAAGTCGCGCGCCCCACCCTGATCTTGGGTGGTGGGGTGTGGTGGTGGGAAAACTCGGTAGATTTTCTCTATCAGAGAAAATACCTTTTTGCAAGCGCAAAGTTTCCCTGTCGGAGTTCCTCCAAAACAAAAAGGTTCGGATCTTGCAGAATCCGTTTTCTCACTTTTAGATAAGGAATCGTCAAAAGGAAGAATTCGATGAAATTAGATAAGCTAACAACAAAACTCAATGAAGCCCTGAAAGACGCGCAGTCTCTGACTGAAAATTCGAAAAATCCGGAAATTAGCGAAGAACATATCATCCGAGAAGTCGTCGGTCAATCGGACGGACTGGCTCCTCTTTTGATTTCGAAGCTCGGTCTGAATCCGACTGCATTCTTAAAAAAGGCCGAAGAATCCGTGCAAAAACTTCCGAAGGTAGGAGGCGCTCAGGCGGACGTAGGATTTTCCAGATCCGCGGTAGCGCTTTTGAAAGCCGCGGATGACTTAAGAAAAGAACTCAAAGACGAGTATTTATCCACCGATCATATTCTTCTCGGACTTATGAAGAATGGGACCGGACCTCTCAAAGAGGAATTTCTCCGACTCGGATTAGAATATTCTAAATTACTCAAAATCACTTTGGAAAATCGAAAAGGAAAAACCATCATGGACGATTCACCGGAAAGCAAGACGGACGCACTTGCGAAATATGCAAAAAATCTAAATGAGTTATCCAAACAAGGAAAACTCGATCCCGTAATAGGAAGGGATGAAGAAATTCGAAGAACCATCCAAGTTCTTTCGAGAAGAACGAAAAACAATCCGGTTCTTATCGGAGAACCAGGTGTGGGAAAAACCGCGATCGTAGAAGGTCTTGCAAATAAGATCGTACAAGGAGAAGTTCCGGAAGGTATCCAGAATAAGATCATCTATACGTTAGATCTCGGTTCTATGATCGCTGGGGCGAAATACAGAGGAGAATTCGAAGATCGTTTGAAGGCGCTCCTGGACGAAGTAAAGGCGAGTGACGGAGAAGTGATCCTTTTCATTGACGAGATTCATACTCTCGTAGGTGCCGGCGCGACCGAAGGAGCATTAGATGCTTCTAATATGCTCAAACCGATGCTTGCTCGAGGAGAATTACGGTGTATCGGAGCGACAACTCTCAAAGAATACCAGAAGTATATCGAAAAGGACGCGGCCTTAGAAAGAAGATTTCAGCCGGTTATGGTAAAGGAACCGTCCGTGGAAGAGACCGTAACGATTCTTCGCGGACTCAAAGGTCGCTACGAATTGCATCATGGGATTCGTATCACCGATTCCGCATTGATCGCGGCGGCAACACTTTCGAACCGTTATATCACGGATCGTTTTCTTCCCGACAAAGCGGTGGATCTTATCGACGAAGCTTCTTCCAAGATGAGAATCGAGATCGATTCCATGCCGGAGGAATTGGATCGCGCGAGCAAGCGGATACAATCGCTCAAAATCGAAAGAGAAGCCTTAAAAAAGGAACAAGACACCGCTTCCAAAGATCGTCTGAAGAATTTGGAGAAAGAACTCTCCGAGCACGAACAAAACTTCCAGACTTTGAAAGCGAGATGGGATTTGGAAAAAACAAAAATCTCCCGATTGAAACAAATCAAGGAAGAGATTGAAAAATACAAAAACCTCGAGGCCGAAGCAGAAAGAAGAGGGGAAATCAATCGAGTCGCTGAGATTCGTTACGGAAAACTCGTGGATCTTCAAAAAGAATTCGAGGTCGCAAACGAAGAATTGAAAAAACAGTCCGCGACCTCCAGGCTTCTCAAGGAAGAAGTCTCGGAAGAGGATATCGCAAACATCGTCTCGCGTTGGACCGGAATTCCCGTTTCCAAGATGTTACAAGGAGAAAGGGCGAAACTTCTTTTGATGGAGGATGCTCTCAAAGCGAAAGTGATCGGCCAAGACCACGCGCTCAAACTTGTCTCCGAAGCCGTACAAAGATCCCGGGCAGGAATAGCGGATCCGAACCGTCCCATCGGAACCTTTTTGTTCCTCGGACCAACCGGAGTCGGAAAGACGGAAACGGCAAAGGCCCTCGCTGAATTCATGTTCGACGATCCGAACGCGATGCACCGAATTGATATGAGCGAATATATGGAAGCTCATTCCGTCGCAAGGCTGATCGGAGCTCCGCCCGGTTACGTAGGTTACGATGAAGGCGGACAACTCACAGAAGCAGTGAGAAGAAGACCGTATTCTTTGATTCTCTTTGATGAGATCGAAAAAGCCAATCCTGAGGTTTTTAACATATTCTTACAAATCCTGGATGAAGGACGTCTGACCGACGGAAAGGGGCGTAACGTAGATTTTAAGAACACGTTGATCATTCTCACTTCCAATATCGGATCGGATATCCTAGGTTCCGCCGAATACACATCGGAAGAGAAAGAAAGGCTCGTGGAACAAAGATTGAAAAAACAATTCAAACCGGAGTTCTTAAACCGACTCGACGAAGTGATTCTCTTCCATTCGATTACGGATTCCGTGATCCATAAGATCGCGGAAATTCAGTTGGAAATTCTAAAACAAAAGGCGAAAGAAAACGGCCTCAACGTAGAGTTTACGAAAGACTTGAAAGACTACGTCTCCAAAGCCGGCTTCGATCCGGAATACGGAGCGAGACCGCTGAAGAGACTAATCCAAAGGGAAGTCGGAAACGTGCTCAGCCGTTATATCCTGGATGGAAAATTCTCCGAAGGACAAAAAGTGAACGTAGATTATAAGAACTCGAAAGTCACCATAATCTAAACTAGAATCGGTCCTTAAGTCGTTCTTCGTTCTCCGATTTCGGGAACGAGAGGCGACTTAGGGGCTTCCTTTTTTAAAACCAGATTTCTCAAATCCTTGGGAGAATAACCCGTAAAACGAATACAGGCTTTGTGAAATGCAGAATAGGAATTGAATCCGCATTCTAAACCGATATCGATTAAATTTTTGTTCGCTTCTTCTAAAATTAGCAGTTTTGCTTCTTCAATCCGTTTTTGATTGATAAAATCCGTAAAACTTGTGTTCCGATATTGATTCAGATACAATGACGCTTGATGCAACGAAATGCCCAAGTAAGCCGAAAGATCAGGTAGGCGAAGCTCTTCGTCCAAGAAACGTTTTTCTTCCAAAAAGAAAATCAGCCTCTTTTCGATTCGTGCCAGTTGTTCTTCCTTTAACAGACCTTTGTGGTTGGAAGAATCGACTATTTTTTGAGTGCCTTCTTTCTGAATCAGAATCACGCTTCCTTTTCTTTTGCGCAATTTTTGTTCGATTTCGGGAACGAGAGGCGACTTAGGGGCTTCTTTCTTCAAAACCAGATTTCTCAGATCCTTAGGAGAATAACCTGTAAAACGAATACAGGCCCTATGAAACGGAGAATAAGAATTGAATCCGCAAGCTAATCCGATATCGATTAGATTTTTGTTTGTTTCTTCCAAAATCAGTCGCTTTGCTTCCTCAATTCGTTTTTGATTGATAAAATCCGTAAAACTCGTTTTCCGATATTGATTCAGATACAATGACGCGTGATGTAATGAAATGCCCAAGAAAGCCGAAAGATCTGGAAGGCGAAGCTCTTCGTCCAAGAAGCGTTTTTCTTCCATAAAAAAAATCAGCCTCTCTTCAATTCGCGCAAGTTGTTCTTCCTTTAACAATCCCTTGTGATTGGAAGAATCAATTATTTTTCGATTGCCTTCTTTCTGAATTAGAGTCGCGCTTCCTTCCCTTTCGAACAATCGTTCTTCGGTCGAAAGAGAATTCAGTGTTTTCTTATCGGCGATTACAGTGGTATAGATTTCGAGCAAATTTAAGTAAACGAGCAGAAGAGCCGGGATTAGGCTCGGTATCAAATGATAACGAAGATCGCTTTTTAAAATGGCGATCGTATCTAAAGCAAGAGCGAAGGTCATAAATAATGACAACACTATTAGTTGATAATATTTTTTTGGAAATCTCCTTGTGTGAATCGAAGTCGTAATTTCCGCAAATGTATAGGAGGTGATCGCAATACTGATTAAATTTCCGGCTATCTTAAGGGTAACCTCGTCGCGAAAAATGAAAGAAAGAACAAGGTTAATCGTAAACGTGAACAGGAGGTTGATTCCCACGTCGTTATTACGGAGTTCTAAACTGATCGATTTGCGCATCAAAGACCTACACATCAAACAAGAATAGATGATCAGGCCGTAGAAGGGGAGAGACCAATCGTAATGGATACCGGTATCGGACTCAAGAAGATAAAAAACGCTGTCTCCGCCTATATAAAGGAAGAGGCTACCTATACAAATGAAAGTAATTCCGTAGAATACGTTCATTCGGTTCTTTTTGAACCGAGATAGCTTCCAGAGGCCGATCAAAAATCCGAAGTAAATTCCAAGTTGGTTTAGGTGAATGATAACTTTATCAAAATCAAAAATCATAACTTTCCATAATGCATTCTTTCAAAGTGTTTCGCTCAAATTGCTTTTGGAATTCCAAGGGAAATCGAATCAAATAATATATTAACAATCTTATTATAAAACGAGTCTATGGTTCTATAGGTTATGCAAGTGTCGTACGTTTTTCGTTTCATTGATTGAAAACAACTTGTTTGAGGTGAGTTTAAATTTGCAATTAATTTACCACCAACTGGCAGTTCGATTATATAAATAGGTTGTTGCTTTTGTTAGAATTATAATTCAGTAAATTTGATCGCGTATAGAAGTTTTGTCTTATTGAAAGTCTTTCCTGAAAACGATAAATTGCTTTAAAGAATTTTTCCATGCATTCGTAACTAAAAAAGGAAATAATAAATTTCGAACATGAAGTTTGATGATTCGTCTTTTAAGCTGAAATTTCACGGGCGAACGATTCCTAGTGAAAGTGGAAATAAACTTCGATTAACAATTTATTTGAGATTTTTTGCGTTTAAAATTTTTCCTTTTTATAATCCAAGAAGAATCAGTACAAACTTTGCTGTATGATTGCGTTCTTTTGGGGGCCAAACTATGGGGCGGAATCATTGGAATTTTACGCGCAAACAAGACAAAGTAGGTTTGTTTGCTCTTTTGCTCTGTTTTCTCTTTCTTTCCTGCTTAAAAGATGCGGATACGAATCGATTCAAATTCTATTATTTGCCAACGTCCCTTTCGAATATTTCAAATCCATTTGTCACCAATGACAATGCCTCAAATTCTCCGAATTTAACGTTCGCGGGTGGTAAGAGTTTCTACAACGGGATTTATTATGCTTCTTCCATGACTTCCGCACAAAAAGGGTTCAATATCAATCTTACCTTTGCGAACCTCTTCGACGGCACGGAGCTCCGTGTTTGTTTGAATGATCCCGGATGTCAAGCAAGCCCGCCCTTATACAGCGTTGTGCTTGCTTCCGGAGTATCCAACTTAGATCTCAATTTGCCGATTCCGGGAACATATCCGGTAAATATCGGAGGAAATTCTTTGAACGTTGCCTTGATTAAGAATTCTCAAATGATAAGTCAGAAATCCAGTTCATTGATCTACGATAATTCTCCCCCAACTCTGAGTTTATCTGTTTCCGGTGGGACCTACACTTCCATACAGACAATCAGTGTAACGTGTACGGATTCGATTTCCGGTTGTAAGGATTTGATCTATTCAATCAATGGATCGGATCCTACCCTCTCACTTCTTACGGATTTTGATCCCTTGCAAATTGTGTTCGGAGCTGTTTTTCCAACCTCTCTTGGAATTGGGAGTGGAACGAGCACCCTTAAAATTCTCGCTTCGGATCGAGCGGGAAATTTAGTAGGACCACTTTCTGCAACTTACACCGTCAATTTGCCGTTGACCCCGGCGCCTTCCGTGACTCTCAATTCGATTCAGAATGGAATCACGAACGCAAGTTCTTCCACTTCGATCAATTGGACTTCGGATTCCTCGGGGGATTTCTATATTGTTCCTTCTGCGACGGATTGTTTGAGCGTCACTCCCGGAGTCACGATTGCCGCCGGGACCTTGGCGAGTCCCGGGACACAGGATACAGTGGTTCCCGACGGTTCTTTTTTGGAAGGAAGTAATTCTTTCAAGCTTTGCTTGCTGGATGCGTCCAATCAGGCAGGGAGTTTTAATTTTGATATTACTTTGGATACGGCGGCTCCTACGCTCGCGTCCACCTCACCGATCAATGGAGCAGTAGACACAGACGTTTTCAATCGAGACCTGATTCTTACATTTAGCGAGACCATGCAACCCGGCACTTCGATTGAGGTGCACGCATTGGTTACCTACGGAAGCGGTGGAGGTTTAACAACGGTAGAATTGGTTCTTCCTTCAAGCGTGCAAGTTCAATGGATTTCCGGGACGGTCGTAAAGATCGACTTGGATTCGATTCTTCCTGAATTCAGTTCGGTTAATGTAAAGATCCTTGCGGCCGGCTTTAAAGACGTGGCGGGAAACGTTCTGACCGGGGATGCAACCGGTTATTTTTATTTTTCTTTTGCGACAGGAGGAATGGTGGCTCTGAGAAACATCATCGATTCCAACCAGCCGGACTGTTATGATTCTGGAGGCGCGGGAATCGCGTGTAGTGGAACCGGGCAGGACGGTGCGTTCTCGGCGACTCCTTCTCTCCAATCCATTTCAATTCCTCTCTTTCTGAGCGGTTTTACAAACGATCCGGTGAGTGTAGATTCGACAAGCGGCCTTACTTGGAGAAGTTGTGTGCAAGGGATGGAATGGAACGGGACCACTTGCGCGGGAACTCCTACTGAGGTAAATTGGTCGAGTGCATTATCCAGTTGTAGTTCCTTAAATGAAAGAAATACCAAACAAGGTTATGCGGGATTAAAAGCGTGGAGGCTCGCTACTATGGACGACCTGAATTCATTGATTACCTTTCCATCCGCGACATCCGGTTATACTTTTTTCGCACCTGCGAGTTTTCCAAATTTCCCAAGTAACGCCTCCAATCAAAGATATTGGAGCGCTACGACGAATCGAGTGAACAGCCTCTATGCGTTCGTGATTCGAAGTTTCGGAGCGAGAGTCTTCATTAACAACAAGAATATTTCAAACGACGGCTATTCTTACTACGCTCTTTGCGTAAATGGAAATCCTTGAACGGAGGCAAACACTCATGAAATTGAAACGAATCATTTTATCCGGTATTTTTTTGGGGATTCTCTCCTTGAACGCGTATACAGGTCCTTTCACAAACATCGGCGATGGGACGGTCTTGGATCAAAAAAGCGGTTTGGTCTGGCAGAGATGTGGATTTGGTCAAGGAAGCGTAGGAGATTCCTACACGGATTGTAGTGCGGGGACTGCAAATCTGGTTTCTTGGACAGCCGCACTCACATATTGTAATACCCTAAATTTGGCTGGAGTCGGCGGATGGAGGCTTCCTTCCGTAAAAGAACTGGTTTCTTTGGTGGATTATTCGAAGACGGCCTCTCCATTTATAAATCAGACATTTTTCCCGAATTCAGCAGATTCGTATTGGACTTCGACGACTCATCCTTCGAGTGGAGGATTTAAAAACCAAGCATACCAAGTGGTTTTTACTAGCGGAACGTATGACACCTTTGATAAGACGAGTTCGCTCGTTCGGGTTCGTTGCGTTCGTTGAGAAGTGAGTGTACGCAAAAAAGGGAAGCGACTGCTTCCCTTTCTCTTTAGGAACTTAACCCTTTTTTAATATTCAACTTTTTGAAGGAAGAGTTCTTCTTTTTTCATTTTTAAGGCTTTGGACGCGAGGTTTTTAAAATCTTCAGGCGGTTCTAAAAGTCCGAGTTCTACTTTGGAAAGAAACGGAGTGGATACCTTCAATTTTTTCGCCATATCGTATTGTTTAATTCCCAATTCTCTTCGTTTTGCCCAGAGTCGGTTGGTGAGCCCTTCGGTAAATTCAGGATATACATCCTCAACTACTTGCTCGTTAAACAATTTATCAAGAGTGGTTTTCAAATATTTTGCACAGGAAATTTTGAACTTCTCTGTAGGATCCTGGCTTCCTGTTTCGATTTTAGAAAGGTAACTAGGAGATACTCCAAGCGCTCTTGCCATATCGTATTGTTTTATACCCCGTTTTTTTCGGAGCATGTAGATGTGGTTTTTCATTCAATTCCCCTCTCAATGAACCAACGTAATTTTATAAGACAAAAATTCAAGAAAAAATTTCCAACACTCTTGCCACAAGAATTCATTATCTATGTTAAATAAGCCAAAATGATTATAGTAATTAACTATAAATTAGGAGAAAAAAAATGAGGCTCTTGATTCGTTTTGGAAATAAATTATAGCCAAAGGAGGGGAATGGAAAAGAGACTCGTATGATTCCGGAATTATGATTTAGGAGTTTAGTGAAGGGAGCGAAAGTATTTTGCGATCGTAGAAAAATTCGGATTTAGAAATCGCGGGGAAAAACCCGGTGAAACATTCACCGGGTAAAGTTGGCTGATTAGATTTGGCCGGCTTTCAGACTTTCCGAAGCAATTTTGAATTCGTTTTCCGATTTCAACTTGGAAAGATAATCCTGAAAAACGGATTGTTTTTTCGATTCTATGAGTTCCTGTTTGATTCGATCCCTAACTTTTCCAAAATCTTCCGGAAGTCTTTCGTTCGGATTGGATGGAGAAGGTTTCGAATAAGCATAGAGTTTTCCCGCTTCATATGTATCTCTGATTTCTTTTTCCGTTACGTCGATGTTAGCATCGGTGGAACGATTGCGAATGAGCATAAAAAGAACGGATCTTCCGAGTAGAGGGAGCGTCTTCTTAAATTCTTTCGTTTCCTTCAGACCTTGCACTTCCTTCGACTCCGCGGAGATTCGGATCGGAAGGTAAATCTGGGTGTAAAAAGAAAGCTGGTCGTTTTTCTCTTCTTCCGGATTTGCTTTTCGTTTTTGAAGAATCGGCGCGATCTTATTAAACTCGACGAGAAGATCTTTGAATAAGAATTTATTTCCTGCTTTGTCTTCGAAAAGTACAGTCTCCGGTTTTAATCCCTTTATAAATTCCGGAGTGAGATCAACGATCTTGAGTCCGCTCTGAACGCGGAGAGAATCCATTTCCTTTTTCCAAGCTTCTTTTAGAAAACGGTTCCCGTAGTGTTCTGCAGTTTGGTTCGCCTTTTCGTTTACTGCCAATTCGGAGTAGAAAGCGGCTTCTCGTTTTTCTTCTTCAGTGATGCCTTCTTTGCTCACATATTTGGTTGCAAGTGATTTGAGTTTTTCCAGTTCGTTTTGGAAGAACTTATCAATTTTTTTCGGATAAATTCTTTCGATTCTTTCCACTCTCAGAATATAATAATTTCCTTGTGCTTCTTTGAGAATGAAGGTTCCTTTTTTCTCAGCGGCTTCCTTTAAAATCGCCGTGAAAGGATCGTCTCCACAATTGATACAATGTGGTTCCAATCTTCCACCTACCGCTTTTCTCTGAACTTCGTTGGTGTTCTTCGCGATAAATTCTGCGATTTCCTTATCGGATTTTATCGCGGAAATTTCCTGAAGAATCGAATTCGCTTTCACCGCCGCGTCCGGCGCCGCTTTTAAGAAGAGGATTCTTCCGAAAGCCAATTCCAACATTCCGGAACTGAGAAGTTTTTCGGAGAATTGTTTTCTGTAATCGTTAAAAAGAATCTGAGGTTCTACGAATCCCATGATTCTCGCGTATTCGTCTTTTGTGACTACGTTTGTCGTGTTGTTTTGCGCTTCCGCGATTTTTTGAATGCCGAGTTCTTCGACGATCTTTGCCTGAGTTGCGATCGACGCGTTATTCGCATCGGGTTCGACTCCGCGAAGTTTATAATAGGCTCTCAATTCTTCTCTGGTTACGGTTCCATTCTTAAAGGAGGCGAGAACATCGGAGTCCCTGCTACAATTGGCCGCAAACAGTACGATTAGAGTAAGGATAGTTAGAGATAGGGTCTTTTTTTTCATGAAGTTGTGTCTTGAGTCTTAGTATTTGTGAATTGTTTTACGGGTTGGAAGAGATTGTCGATCCGGGATTTCCACGGAAATTTCTCGGGTCAGATTTTTTTCTCGGGAGCTGTATAAATTCTTCATCTCAGCCGGTGATTTTCCGGAGTTCTTTACTTGGCCCGTCTTTCCGGGTTCTTCCTTTATCTTAAGCGAAAGAATCTCGTTTTTTCCGGCTTCTAAATTGGCCATTTCTTTCTGAATGGAATCCTTCAGAATTCCGGAATAGTCTCGGTCCGAGGAAATTCTCTCCTGAATTTTTCCCAATTCAAGTATGTCTCGGTCCACTTCTTCAATCTTACGAAAAAGATGTGCTACCTTTACCTTCATACTTCAATCCCATCGTTGATCTTTTTTGATTCTACGTCGGTTTGCAAGAATGAAAATAAAAGAAAATACGAAAAATTCAATATTCCTTGAGACGGGTGGATGAGCAAGATCGTGAGAATCAAAAAAAGAAAGAGCACCGTTTTTGCACCCGATTCTCCTGTGCGAAAATAGAGAAATGCCAAGACGAGACTGAGGATTCCCGTTTTTAGAACGTAGAAGAAGCTGAGCGTCGTCCAGTTCTCGGAATCCCCTTGGTACCAGATTCGAAAGATCGCGATGAGGAAGAGAGAAACCGGGAGAACTTGTTTTCTGAGAATTCGGATCGAATCCGGATTTGAATCGTAAATTCGAACCTTTCCGCTTCTTTGGAGCCTTCCATCCTCTTTGAGCGCGAGGATTCCCGAGCAGTGGATACAGATCAGGTCTAAGATGTCCCCGGCGGTGGATCCGTCTAACCCCGAAATTGCGAGAAGGACGAGAGTGAATATGCCCGGAAGTTCGAGATTCCGAGGAGAATCTTCGATTCCTTTTCTTCGGTAGAATAAGATCGCAAATCCCAAGACGACGGCGCCCGGAGAGAGGAATGAGTAGGATCTCAAAATCAGAAATAGGATCGCTAAGAGGTGAAAAACCATTTGTCGTAGGGAAGAAACGCTTATAGACTGTCTTTCCGAGACACCATGATCCTGAACGAAATCATCATTTCTACGGAGAAAATCGACAACGTTCAGGTTATGAAGCTCCAGGGTTCCATCAACTCATTTACTGAAAAAAAGTTCCGAGAACAACTTTCCAATTCGATCCGTTCCGGACCGGTGATCTTAGATTTGGAAGAAGTGAGTTTGATCTCTTCAAGAGGAATTCAATCCCTCAAAGAAATGAATCAGTTGAGTTTTACTTCTCGGAATAAATTGGTCCTCATTCATCCGACCGACTCCGTGAAGAACGCGATTAAGATGGCGGCGCTCAATGGTCTTTTTCTAATCGCTCCCGATGAAGAATCGGCCTTGAAAATGACGATGAAAAATAGGTAGGAAACAAGTGGCAAATTCGGTTCGATTTAACTATGCGCGAAAACTCTGGCATCTCCTCGGATTGATTGTTCCTGTCTGTTATTATCAGGACGTCTTTCAGGGTGCTTTCGGTTTGGTCAATGCGACACGCGCCGTAATTTCAATGACCCTCGTCCTTTGTCTGGGAATCATTCTACTTCTCGAATATCTTCGATTTCGGTTTCCCGGTTTTCAAAAATTCTTCCTTTCCATTGCAGGAGTTTTGATGAAAGAAGAGGAGAAGACGAGACTGAACGGGACTCTTCCATACTTTCTTTCATGCACCTTCGTAGTTTTTCTTTTTCCTCCGGAGATTTCGATTCTTTCCATGCTTTTTCTTGTGATCGGTGATCCGACTGCGGCTTGGGTGGGGACATTTTATGGGAAGAGAAGATTTTCCAACGGTAAATCCGTTGAAGGAATTTTAGCGTTTATCTTTGCCTGCGCGATCGTAGGTTTTCTTTTTATGTTTATTTCCGATACTTACGGAAAACAAAACTTTTTAAAAGCTGAAGGTTTCGTATTTTATAATAACGTTCTATTCTTAATTCCTGCGATTTTGATTTCCGCGGTTACGGAACTCTATTGCGGGACCTATTGGAACGGTTTGATCGATGATAACCTTTTGATTCCTACCGTTTCCGCCGTTGTTTTAGGTTTCACCGCTTGGCTCGTTCTTGGAGTCGAGCCCTCCACGATTTTCTTAAATCCGGCAGAACTATTCCTGAGAATTTAAATTCCCTGTCGGAACTCCGACGGATCTTACCGTAAAAGTCGCGGGCCCCACCCTGATCTTTGGGTGGAGGGGAGCGGTGGCGGGAAAAACTCGCTGGATCAGTCTCTATCAGAAAAACAGAATATTTTCCAGAAGAATTTCCTTCTTCCAGATGTCGTCGGAACTCCGACGGATCTTACCGTAAAATTCGGCGGCCCCACCCTGATCTTGGGTGGAGGGGAGCGGTGGCGGGAAAAACTCGGCGAGATCAGTCTCTATCAGAAAAACAGAATGTTTTCCAGAAGAATTTCCTTCTTCCGGATGTCGTCGGAACTCCGACAATTCTTCTCTCTCATTTCTCAGGCGGAAGTACGGTAAAACTCAAATTGATCTTTGTTTTCTCTTCTCCCTCGAAAAGAGAAGAGTTGAATTTGAATTCCACTTCGGCGGGAAAGATCGTATTCGTATAAGGAAAGGATCCAAGTCGGTTTTCTTTTTTGAGTTTTTCCTTGATCATCGATCCTAGATACTGAAAGGATCCGATCCAATCCTCTCCCATCTCAAAACCTTCCATTCTCTCTACGGTTCCGGAAAGACTCATCGTCGCGAAGTAAGAATCCTTGATCGCCTTTGCTTCCGAAGGAAGTAATTTGCGATTGAAGCGGAGAATAAAACCGGGAGTTTCCCTTGCGTGAAAGTACAGATAATTCGCAAACTTTTCCCAGGTATCCGGCTTCTTTACGTTCGGGATTTCAACTTTGTAGTGATGGTTTTTTTCAACGGGCTCCAAACATTCTCCCATTCGATTGAAATGGTCGCAGAGAGTGACCGAAGCGATTTCCAATTTAGAGGGGGCGCACTGAATCATTAAAATCGAGAAAAAAATAAAAAGAAAAGAATTAGTTTTTTGTAATGTTTTGTACATAAGATTCTCTCAGGCTCGTAAAAAAATAGATCGCTTCGGGCGTCTTAAAAAAAGGAGGGGAAGTCTCGCGACTCACCATCTTTTGTTTCTGGTAGTTGTAAACGGTTTCCGCATAAACACCGTTGAAAAGATAAATTCTATGAAAATCATCCCGAATGGACGCCATCACGACCGAGTGACTGCAAAGATAACCGGGGAAGATCCGAATTCCGCTGTCTTTTTCAAGAGCCGCATTCTGAATCGCAAGACATTCTTTCTGGATCGAAGGTAGCTCTTCTCGGTGGATTCTTCTTTTGAAAGAAAGAATTTTCGTATGCCTTCCCGGAAATTGATTCCAGAGGTCGGCTTCCGGATCCTTCCAAGTTGGCATCGGATTGCTTTCATACAAGGTCGCCGAGAATTTTTTTTCGGTCTTTGCTTTGATCGAATAAAACATTTCCGCGTCTTCATACGCGATTACAATAAAGAAGGAGGCGCCGGGAGGTTTGGTCAGCTTTTCTTTTTCAAGAGGTTTCTTTTTGGGGGAATTCATTGGGATTGAAAATCAGCTTCCAGATTTTACTTTCGAATCGAAATAATCCAGAATAATTTTATTCAACCACCTTCCATCCGGAATTTCCGGAGTTGGATCGGTTAAGAATCCAACGTGACCGCCTTTGGGAGTGAGGATCGTCTGAATATGCGGCAAATTCTCCCATCCGATTTTCTCCCAATCAAAGGGAGGAACAACCGGATCGTCCTCTGAATGAATGACGATTCCAGGATGACGGATTTCCGGTATATAGTGTTTACTCGAACAATCTTGATAGTAATCCAAAGCACCCCGATAACCGAAAAAAGGAGCGGTCACAAGATCGTCGAAATCAAAGAACGTCTTCGTCTCAAAAGCGTTCTTCTCGAGTTCGGGAGGAAGTTGTATGACCTTATTCTTAATCTTCTTTCGAAACTCGGAAACGAAACGATCCCGATAAAATCTTCCTTCTGCGGAGTCGATAAACTCGCAACCTTTCAAAAGATCAAGAGGAGGGTTTGTGGAAGAGAAGGCTTCCACTTTGTGGTTTCTTCTTTCTCCAAGATATTTTAGTACCAAACTCGCGGAAAGGGAGAATCCGGAGAGAAAAATCCGATGAGAAAGTTTTCCCCAAACGAAATCGATCACGTCTTGAACGTCCTTCGTCTGACCGATGTTATACGTTCCTTTTGAAAAACCTTGTCCTCTTCCGCAGTTTCGGAGATTCATCCGAATACATCCGTAACCCCTCTGCAGTGCGTTCTGCGCGAGAGCGACGAGATAAGAACTGTCCGAGGTTCCTTCCATCCCGTGGATCATCACGATATAAGTTCCGTTCCATTTCGGAGCAGGAGAAGAATAGTGTTGTAAAGGAGGATTGTGTTCGAGCCACACTGCGTCTCCGGAACCATCGCTCAATTGAATGAGAATGTCTTCGACGTAGTAGGTCGTCCTCAGGTGATTTGTAGGAGGAAAAAAAGTGCTATAGACGGTCTGAAGGTGTTTGCCTTTTAGAAAACGTTTCGGTTTGAACGGTTCAGGACTCATTTCAGGAGGATCCTTACTTAGACATCAGAGTTCTTGAAAGAATTCGTCCCAGTCTGCGAGTTGTTCTTTGTTTGCGTGTGGAGATTTTTTTAAGAATTTATGCATTCTCTTTAAAAAATCAATTCCTCTTTTGACGATTCCCGCGTCTTCCGGATGCATATCGGAAAGATAGAAGTTCACGAACTCATCCAGTTCGAAGGAACCGATGTCTTTTAACAAAACTTCTTCCTTTGTTTCTTCTTCCTCTTCTCCTTCTAAAAAAAGGAGAGAGGAAAATTCCAGGAAGAGTTCGTTTAATTTCTGATCTTCTTCCGCGTTTCTTCCCTTTTGGGGAGCGGCTAAAAATTCTTTTAAAAAATCGTTGAGAGAAACGGACTTGGACAAGAGAGAATCCAATCAGCTAAAGTCGATTTTAGTCGCGAGTTTATCTACGATTCCGTATTTAAGAGCTTCTTCTGCGTCCATATAATAGTCGCGATCCGTATCTTCTTCGAGTTTGGAAACGGGATGTCCGCAAGCGTCCGCGAGAATCTGATTCAACTTGGCTTTCGTTTTGAGAATTTCTTCCGCGTGGATTTTTAAATCGGTTGCCGGAGCTACGATTTGTCCCCCGATGCTCGGTTGGTGAATCATCACTTTTCCGTTCGGCCAAATCGAACGTTCTCCTTTTTTTCCCGCCGCGAGTAGAACGGAACCCATAGAAGCCGCCATTCCCATACAAACGGTATGAACCGGAGAAGTGATCATCTTGATCGTATCAAATACGGTCATTCCGGAAGTTACAACACCGCCGGGGCTATTGATAAAAAACGTAATTGGTTTTCCTGGATCTTTCATTTCCAGATAAAGGAGTTTTCCGACCAAGTCCTTAGACGATTCGTCGGTTACCGGACCCCAGAGAAAAATCTTTCTGTGGTCGAGGAAATTTTTAGAAATTTTACTTCCTGTGAGTTCTTCGAATACTTCCTGGATTTTTTCTGTTTCTGGCATTCCTGAACCTTTCCTTTAGTTGTTGCTAAAGTCCAGTTTCTTCTTCCTCATTTTTATGAAAACTCCAATACAAGTAAAACTAGCAAAGATTGCGTAGAAAATCCGAATAAATTGGATCGGTGGAACCGGAAATTGTTTCCCGGGCCGAAACGCATTGAGTCTGGAAGCGAGAATGGGTTTTAACTCGGAAACGTTCTCCGTTTCCCTGAATTTTATGATCTGCGCATTCTCGCTCAAAAGATAGAATCTTCGGGCCTCTCTTTCGAGGGCCACTTGATCGTTTTTTAGAATCCTTTGTTTCTCTTCCAACTGTCTATTCTCATAGGAAAGTCTTTCCACGTCCAACTGGAGCGAAGCGAGAGATTCTTCCAGTTGGGAACGTACTACGATCCCCGATTCTCCCAGGACGATGAAATAGAAGAGCCCTGAGAGAAAACATGAGAACCAAAAGACTTTTGTCGAAAGAGAAGTCATAGTTTAAAGATTATAAAAAGTCTCCCTACCTTTGTAAATCGCCGATTTTCCAAGTTCTTCTTCGATTCGAAGAAGTTCGTTGTATTTTGCAATTCGATCCGTTCTGGAAAGAGAACCCGTCTTGATCTGTCCCGAGTTAGTCGCAACCGCGATATGAGAGATCGTAACGTCTTCGGTTTCCCCGCTTCTATGACTCACGACGTTCGTGTATTTGGCTTTTTTTGCCATTTCAATCGAAGCGAGAGTTTCGGAAAGGGAACCGATCTGATTTACTTTGATCAGGATCGAGTTTCCGACTCCGGAAGCGATTCCTTTGGAAAGTTTCTCTATGTTTGTAACAAAGAGATCGTCTCCTACAAGCTGAATTTTCTTTCCTAATTTTTCGGAAAGTAGTTTCCAGCCGTCCCAGTCGTTTTCGTCCAAACCGTCTTCGATCGTAATGATCGGGTATTTGGAGACCAAATTCGCATAATAATCTACCAATTCGGAACTGGAGAACTCTTTATTATTTTCGGCACCGAGTACGTATTTCTTTTTGCTTTTGTCGTAAAACTCGGAAGAAGCCGCATCCAAACCTAATAAAACGTCCTTTTCGGGTTTATAACCGGCTTTTTCGATCGCCTGAAGAATGACTTCGATCGCTTCCACATTGCTCGTGAGGTTGGGAGCAAAGCCGCCTTCGTCACCCACGGCCGTGTTCAGATTCTTACTTTTGAGCACACCTTTTAAAGAATGGAATACTTCGGCTCCCATTCGGAGCCCTTCCCGGAAACTTTTGGCTCCCACGGGAAGAATCATAAATTCCTGAAAGTCGACGTTGTTGTCCGCGTGCGCTCCGCCGTTGATGATGTTCATCATGGGAACCGGAAGTTCTCTCGCGAAATTTCCTCCAATATAACGATACAGCGGAAGTTTGGAATAAGACGCGGACGCCTTGGCAACGGCGAGTGACGTTCCGAGGATCGCGTTGGCTCCGAGTTTTCCTTTGTTTTTGGTCCCATCCGCGTCGAGCATCAACTGATCGATTCGATTTTGATCCAGTGCGTCTTCGCCTTTGAGAACTTCCTGGATTCTTACGTTTACGTGTTCTACTGCTTTCAGAACTCCTTTTCCGAGATAACGGTGTTTGTCGCCGTCTCTGAGTTCTACGGCTTCGTATTCTCCGGTTGAAGCTCCGGAAGGAACCGCGGCTCTACCAAAGGAGCCGTCTACTAAGGTAACATCCACCTCAACGGTAGGATTTCCGCGGGAGTCGATGATTTCCCGAGCGTGTATTTTTTGAATTTGAGAGTTATGAGACATTGTACTTCCTGAGATTCTCTATGTTTCGTGCCTGACGGAGAAGAAAAGAGACCGCAAAAACAAAAGAGATCTCGAATTTGATTTCTTAAAAATGAAAATCGAAAGAATCGGCTTTTGTTTTGAATTGGAGTCTCGGATTTTCTAGCCTCCGAGTCAGAGTCAGGGTTATTAAACGGTCCATATCGAATAAATCAAGCGGGAAACGAAAAAATGGATTGCCCACTTCCCTCGGATTCCTTAAAGCTAAACCCCGAAAGGAAACGACTGGATCGCTTGAAATGAAACTCTCCGAAAAACACGTCTTAGGTTTTCACATCGTCTTTACGATCATTGCTGGTATCATTCTTTTTAGTCCCGGAAATCTTTCTACGGGTTGGAGAATGTTCTGTATCGTACTTGTCTATAACGCGGGACTTCCGTTGTTTTCGAGCATCTGGACACACGAACGTTGGATGGATCTCTGGTTTTTTCTTCTTCCCTTAAGTTTCTTTCAGGTCTTTCCCGATTGGTTTCTATCTCAGGTGATAGGCTCTTTAGAATTTCCTGCGGACGGATTTCCTAAGATTGGTACGGTCTCCGGTTATATGGCGGGTCTCTGGGTGATTCCTCTGTTTCTTTCCACGTTTCTCTCGATCCGTTATCGGAAAAGAGTTCCGGACGCTCCAGCGATTCAGAGTTATCTGATCGGAGGTTTGGTCGCCTTTTTGATTTTCTTGGGTTCGGAAGAATTTTCTTATCTGATACCGGTCTGGTTCGCGAAGAATGTTTTTATGATCGGGCACGTTGCCGTTTACGTTCTGATTCCCGAATTCATTCTCGGAGCGTTTACCGCGTATGCGTATCACAGAACGGAATACGCTTCTCTTCCGGAGAAAATTCTCTGGGCCTTTTTGACGATGTGCGTCTATTTGGGAGCGCTCGCCTTTTTCTTTTTGATCATGGAAGGAACCTGTAAAATTCCGAATCCGGTTTGAAGAGAATCGAGAGCCTCTATCCATCAGAGAAAGAAGAATCAAACAAGGGAATGGATCTTTCTTCGATTCGTGTTCCCGAGAACCCCTTGCTTTTGAGATTGGAAAGAATATATCTTCGAGCCTCGAAACCGATGAGATTAAGAATCGAGTTCTTTCTTTGGCGAGGCGGATTGTTTTCTATCGTATGGATTTTTCTTTTCTCCTTTTCGTTTTGTAAGACCGTTTCAGAAGTCGATCGAACTTTTGATTCTTCCGGAAAGAAGGGAACTCTGATCATCAGTTCTCTGGACGGGAGCAAAGAATGGATTCACGATCCAAGGCGTTCGGAAGAGCGATTTTTACCTGCTTCTACTTTCAAGATTCCGAATACTCTGATTTCTCTTCAGGAAAGAATCGTTTCCGATGAGAATTTTAGGTTTCATTGGAACGGAGTTCGGACCGACGTGGACGATTGGAATCAAGATCAGACACTCAAGAGCGCGTTTCAAAGGAGTTGTGTTTGGTGTTATCAAGAATTGGCGGTCCAAGTCGGTTTAAAAAAATACGAAACGTATTTGCAAAAAATGGAATATGGGAATTTGAAAACCGGAAAGGATGTGAGATCATTCTGGCTGGAAGGTGATTTGAGAATTTCCGCAAGGGAACAAATCGACTTTTTAAAAAAACTCTATCTGAGAAAATTCGCTTTCGATTCTAAATACTATGAAATTCTGAGAAAGATTTTTCTCGTTGTGCGGAATCAGGATTTTTCTCTTTTTGCAAAAACCGGTTGGGTGCAGGCCGATCCTTCCATCGGCTGGTATGTAGGTTATCTGGAAACCAAAACGGAAGTTTGGTTTTTCGCACTCAATCTCGATATCCGTGACAAAAAAGACCTCCCACTCAGAAAGGAAATCGTCTTTCAGAGTTTCAAAGAACTCGGGCTGATTTCGGACGATTCTCCGAAATTTTAGATTGGATTTGGAACTGTAAGAGTTCCTACACTTCGAGGTTGGATTCTGCAATTCATAGAGTTTAAGAATTCGCCAGTTCGTTCTAAGACTTGACTTTGGAACTGTAAGAGATCCTACGTTTCGCCCATTAGATTCTGCAATTCGTAGAGTTTAGAATTCTCCAGTCCTTTGTAAAATTTCACTTTTGAAACGTAAGAGATCCTACACTTCGCGGGTTGGATTCACCAACTCGTTGCGATTAGAATTCTCCAGTCCTTTGCAAAACTCGGCTTTTGAAACGTAAGATATCCTACGTTTCGCCCGTTAGATTCTGCAATTCATAGAGTTTAAGAATTCTCCAGTTCATTCTAAGACTTGACTTTGGAACTGTAAGTGATCCTACATTTTGAGGTTGGATTTTCCATTTCATTGAGTTTAAGAATTCTCCAGTTCGTTCTAAAACTTGACTTTGGAAACGTAAGAGATCCTACGTTTCGCGGGTTGGATTCTGCAAATTTGCCACCGAAAATGGACTCGTATTTTGCTTTTCAGGGGAGGCCTTCGCAGGAAATCATCGGAAGTGAGCCCCTCTATGAATGTTCAACAGAAATTTATTCGTAACTTTTCCATCATTGCCCATATCGACCACGGGAAATCCACTCTGGCTGACAGACTTTTAGAGATCGGTCACGTAACAAACGATAGAACGAAAAAAGACCAGATTTTGGATTCCATGGATATCGAAAGAGAAAGGGGAATCACGATCAAGGCCAATAACGCGACCTTTGATTATCTTGCGGAAGACGGTCATACGTATACGATGAATCTCTTGGATACTCCCGGACACGTTGATTTCACGTACGAAGTCTCTCGTTCTCTCAAGGCGTGCGAAGGCGTTCTTCTGATCGTAGACGCAAGTCAGGGAGTGGAAGCGCAGACTCTCGCGAATCTCTATCTCGCGATGGAACAAGATCTCGCGATCGTCCCCGTGATGAATAAGATCGATCTTCCGGCCGCCGATGTGGAAAAAACGAAAATTCAAATCGAAGAAAGTTTGGGGCTCGATGCGGACAAAGCTGTCGCAATCTCTGCAAAGACAGGACTCAACGTAAAGGCCGTCCTGGAAGAAATTACAAAACAAATCCCCGCGCCTCAAGGAGATCCGGACGGACCTCTGAAGGCACTCATCTATGATTCTTATTTCGATCCTTATATGGGAGTCGTCATCAAGATTCGGGTGTTCGATGGAAGAATTAAGAAGGGTGATCGTTTTCTCATCATGAGCACCGGAAAAGATTTTACCGTCAACGAAGTAGGAATCAATCGTATCACTCTCACCCCAACCGAAAGTTTGGGAGCGGGAGAAGTGGGTTATTTGATCGCGGGAATCAAAAAAGTTTCCGATGCAAAGACGGGAGACACGATCACACTTTTTTCCAATCCGACAAAGGAATCGATCCCCGGTTACAAAGAAGCGAAGCCAATGGTTTTCTCCGGACTCTATCCGATCAACGGGGAACAATTTGACGAACTCGTGGACGCGATTGAAAAACTCAAACTCAACGACGCCGCCCTCGTTTTTGAAAAAGAAAGTTCCATGGCGCTCGGTTTCGGATTTCGCGTGGGATATCTCGGTCTTCTTCACATGGAAATTGTCCAGGAACGTTTAGAGAGAGAATTCAATCTCGATTTGATCACGACGGCTCCTTCCGTAAAATACATCATTCGAAAAAAGAACGGGGAAGTCGAAGAGGTGGACAATCCTTCTCGTTTTCCGGATCCGATCGCAATGGAATCCACGGAAGAACCCTACGTAAAAGCGACGATCATTACTCCGAACGAATATGTCGGAAATATAATGGCACTCGCCAACGACAAACGAGGAATTCAACTCGACACGGTCTATCTGACTCAAGACAAGGTTCAGTTGACTTACGAACTTCCTCTTGCGGAACTTATATTCGAATTTTATGATAAACTCAAGTCCTTTACGAGAGGCTACGCGTCTCTGGACTACGAACCTTCCGGTTATAAGGTATCTCAACTCGTAAAGATGGATATCCTCGTAAACGCCGAGCCAGTGGACGCTCTTTCTATGATCGTCCATCGATCCAAAGCGGAGCAAAGAGGGAGAGAAATCATTGAGAAGTTAAAGGATCTCATTCCGAGACATCAGTTTATGATCCCGATCCAAGCCGCGGTCGGAGGAAAAATTCTTGCGAGAGAAAGTATTTCCGCACTTCGTAAAAATGTTACTGCGAAGTGTTATGGCGGAGACATCACTCGGAAGAAAAAACTTTTAGAGAAACAGAAAGAAGGGAAAAAGCGGATGAAGCAGATCGGAAACGTGGAAATTCCGCAAGAGGCGTTCTTGGCGGTTTTGAAAACGAGTAATTAGGTTTTTCTAATTTACTCTTTCGAAAAAAGCTTGATTCCTTTTTTTGTTTTTTAGAGAATCCCGCTATGGATCTCTCTTCCCTTCCTGTATATTCGCTTCTTTTGTCGGTGATCGTCGGTTTTGGTTCTCTTTTTGGTTTCCTTCGTCTCTTTTGGAAGGATATCAAAGTTGAATTTAAAGAACTTAGTACCGAATTGAAATCCGAAATTCGGGATGTTCGTTTGGAATCCAAAGCGGATAATCAAAGTTTAAGATCGGAATTCTTGCATTCTTACTCCGAATTAAAAACGAATCTCTCTGAACTTCGTGCGGAAGTGAAATCCGATATCTCTGAACTTCGCACGGAATTAAAAACGGATATCTCTGAACTTCGTGCGGAAGTAAAATCCGATATTTCTGAACTTCGCACGGAATTAAAAACGGATATCTCTGAACTTCGCATGGAATTAAAAACGGATATCTCTGAACTTCGCGCAGAATTAAAAACGGATATCTCTGAACTTCGTGCGGAAGTAAAATCCGATAACTCAGAAATTCGATCCGAGGTAAAATTCGATTTCACTGAACTTCGTAAGGAATGGAAGAACGATATTCTAAGAATTGATAAAAACATTTTTTATCTTAGAAAGAGAATGGATGTGCTCGTTGACAGTTTGGCCGTACGCTTTCTTTCTTCTAACGCCTTCGGTGAGCCTAAAAAACAAGTTTGACCTTTTACTATTAGAATCTAAAATCCAGTTCCCTTGTCTTTGTTTCAAAATCCACTCCGTTTTCAACTTTCTTCTCCAGAGATTCATAGAGTCTGGAGAATGCGAAATGCTGAGCTTTTTGTCGCGCGGGATGATACCCTTGCTATGGGTATGGGGACTAAGCTTCGTAAGTTTTTCGGAATTCATTCTACATTAGAAAAATCCAAAACTAAGAATGTGATTCTACAAGGTGAATTGCATAGCAATGCCTTATCGGCCTTCTCGTTTTTCTTTCGAAATTTCGGGTATCAGATCGAAACGATTGCTTACGTGAGAAATCGAGAACGGACAACCGCTAATTCCATATTTGTAAAAAGGAATTCTCATTCTTTAGAGGTTTTTCATTCCCGAAAAGAATGGAAGGAGAGGATGGACAGGATTCCCGTAAAAAAAGAAGGAAAGTTTTTGTTGCCTGAGTATGGATTTTTATCTGAAGCTTCGAATTCTCTTGATACTCTTTGGGAAGGGATTTCTTTTTCGCAATTTGATTTTTTGGTTTTAGACATTGGTTCGGGTTTAACTTGGTTGTCCGCAAATCGTTATTTTCAAAACTCCATTCCGATCCTTGGGATCTCCGTAGGTCTTCCAAAGGGAAAGATGATTTCCTGGTTGGAAGAAAAGAAAGAATTTTTGGGACATACCGAATATGAGATTGCAGAAGAACGGATTTTAGAATTTCGGAGTTCTCAAGGTTTTGGTTTCAAGGACATAAGAATTTTAGAATATTGTAAAGAATTTTACGCGGAATATGATATTCCGATCGAACCACTCTATTCGGGAAAATCTTTGTTTGAAATTCAACGGAGGTGCGAATCGGGAGAACTCAAGGGTAAGGTTTTGTATCTTCATCAAGGTGGACTCTGGAATTTCTTGGATCTTTTTCTTCCTTCCCAAAAGAATCTCTAAAGAAGAAGCGGATTGTAAAATTGGACAATGCCGCTTTCGATGAAAGTATCGAAATTTGCCGTGATCTTTTTTTGTGAAGAAGAAACCAAACAGCGAAGTGGCACTCGCGACTTCATGTCCAAGAAAGAATGATACGCATGAGAATCGAGACGTAATAGAGGAATTAAGATCATCGAATGGATGTCTCCTGAATTGCGCTTTTCAAAAGTGCGCGAGTTCATGATTCAAATTCGATGATCTTCAGCGAATCAGTAGAATCGGAATCGTTGAAGAATTGGTAATGACATTCAAATTCAAGATAAACACGAGAGCTTTTTTCTCTGGATCATCGAGTCGTCGATATTTCGAAAGGATAAAAAAATGGAGAGTTTACTTTGTCACTTCTTGTATTTTTATCCAAATGGCTCGAAACAATCGTAATTCTTTTGACGATAGATCTTATTGTCCTTAAATTCAAAGATCATACAAAAATACGCTTTTAAGTTTTGGTTTTCTCGGAAAGGTCCTAGATCGGTCCGAACCGTCGCTCCCCAATCCGCTTCTACGACTGCCGTATTTTCTTTTTCCAGAGATTGCCTGATTTGAAAGGTTTGTTCTTTCAGTAGATTTTTTCCTGCCGGCATTCTCCTCATCAAGTCTTCGAATCGCCTTACCGTGATTGATTTTGTTAGCGCATTCGGATATTCAATTTGTTCTATTTCCGGATGGAGGATCGCTTCAAATTCTTTTCGTTCTAAATGGAAGTCGGAAAGGAGCTTGAGATAGTTCTCTATGATTTTTTTGTAGGATGTCATACGGAAAATCTCAAAAAGAGGTTTCGTTTTGCAATCTCTTCCCGAATTAAACTCGAATCAAAATATAATTTCATAATGTTTTCGCACGCTCCTTGTTAACTTCTTAAAACGAATTTTTACCATGGACTCAGATGATTCTTCTTAAAAGCATTTGGTCCTACAAAGATCCGAAAGAAATGAATGCTTGAAGCGGACTTTAATTCCGTTCGAAAAGAAAATGGGGGAGAATTTTCATTCTTTGAGATCAAATCCCTCGGAAACAAACCTCGAGGTCGATTCTAAATCTTTGTGGGAGATGTTTTAAAAAATTTCTTATCTCAACGAGCATTCTAGAACATTCTAAAATCGATTTGGATGAAAACCCACAAAAAAGCCGCCTGTATTAAGGGCGGCTTGGAATTCTTCTTTTGATAAGAAAAAAAGTTTAAGAAAGGATAAAATCCTTGTTCATGGTCCGGATAAAATCTCTCTTGATCGATTTTGGACAAACCGCCTCACACTCGTATTGGTTTGTGCAGTTTCCAAAACCTTCTTTGTCCATCGCGTTGATCATCTTTTTCACACGTTCTTTTTGTTCCACTTTTCCTTGTGGTAAAAGGCCGAGGTGGGTGATCTTTGCAGAGACGAAAAGCATCGCGCTTGCATTCTTACAAGAAGCGACACAAGCGCCGCAACCGATACAAGTGGCCGCATCCATTGCGATATCGGCATCTACTTTAGGAATCGGTAATGCGTTTGCGTCCGGAGCGCCGCCGGTGTTGATGCTTACGAACCCGCCCGCTTGAATGATTCTATCAAACGCACTTCGATCCACGACGAGGTCTTTGAGAACAGGGAAAGCCTTCGCTCTCCAAGGTTCCACGTAAACGGTATCTCCGTCTTTGAAGGAGCGCATATGAAGTTGGCAAGTGGTCACACCCTGGTGAGGTCCGTGAGCTTGTCCGTTGATCATCAGGTTACAAGAACCGCAGATTCCTTCTCTACAGTCGTGTTCGAAAGCGATCGGTTCTTCTCCTTTGACGATGAGTTCTTCGTTGACTACGTCCAACATCTCCAAGAAAGACATGTTCGGGGAAATATCCTTTGCGTCGTAGTCTACGATTTTTCCCTTTTCTTCTCCGCTCTTTTGTCTCCAGACTTTGAGTTTCAGATCCATTATTTATAACTCCTTGTAGCGAGGTGAACGTTTTCGAACTCCAGCTTCTCCCTGTGTTCGGTTGGTTTTTTTCCGACTCCGTTGAATTCCCAAGCCGTTGCGTGACAGAATTTATCGTCGTTCCGTTTCGCTTCTCCTTCTTCTTGGTATTCTTCTCGGAAGTGACCACCGCAAGATTCTTCTCTTGTGAGTGCGTCGAGGCAGAGGAGTTCTCCGAATTCTAAGAAATCCGCGACTCTTCCTGCTTTTTCAAGCGATTGGTTTAGGTCGTTTCCGCTACCCGGAACGTTTACGTTTTGCCAGAATTCTTCTCGGATCTTAGGGATTTCGGCTAACGCTTCTTTCAACCCTTTGTCGTTACGCGCCATTCCGCACTTGTCCCACATGAGTTTTCCGAGTTGTCTATGGAATGAATCCACGGTTCTTTTCCCTTTGATGGAAAGAAATTTTTTCGTGGTTTCTTCCGCATCGGAAAGCGCTTTCTTCGCTTCAGGATGATCTTCTTTCGGATGAGAATTGAATCCGACTCCCGCGAGATAATTTCCGATCGTATAAGGAAGAATGAAATATCCGTCCGCGAGTCCTTGCATCAGAGCGGAAGCTCCAAGACGGTTTGCTCCGTGATCCGAGAAGTTCGCTTCTCCGATTACAAAAAGCCCGGGAAGGTTACTCATAAGATTGTAGTCCACCCAGAGTCCGCCCATCGTGTAGTGAACGGCTGGATAGATTCTCATCGGCTGTTTGTAAGGGTTCTCGCCGGTGATTTGTTCATACATTTGGAAGAGGTTTTCGTAACGATCTCGGATCTTCGGTTCGCCGAGACGTTTGATCGAATCCGCGAAGTCCAGATAGACACCTTGTCCGGATTCTCCCACTCCAAGTCCCGCGTCGCAGGCTTCTTTCGCCGCGCGAGACGCGATGTCTCTTGGAGAAAGGTTTCCGTAACTCGGATATTTTCTTTCGAGATAATAATCTCTTTCCGACTCAGGGATATCCGCTGGATTTCTTTTATCGCCTTTGTTTTTGGGAACCCAGATTCTTCCGTCGTTTCGGAGAGACTCGGACATCAGAGTCAACTTGGACTGATGATCTCCGGAAACCGGAATACAAGTCGGGTGAATTTGTGTATAACACGGGTTAGCAAAGAATGCTCCCTTTTTGTGGGCCTTCCAAGTCGCGGTTACGTTACAACCTTTCGCGTTTGTGGAAAGAAAGAATACGTTTCCGTATCCGCCGCTTCCGAGAACAACCGCGTCCGCCATGTGAGTGGAAAGTTTTCCCGTGACTAAGTCACGAACCACGATTCCTTTTGCGTGACCGTCGACGACGATGAGCTCCACCATTTCGGTCCTTGGATACATCTTGACGGCGCCGAGTCCGATCTGACGAGAAAGAGCCGAATACGCTCCTAACAAAAGTTGTTGTCCGGTTTGACCTTTCGCGTAGAAGGTTCTGGAAACTTGAGCTCCACCAAAAGAACGGTTTGCTAAGTGTCCGCCGTATTCCCTTGCGAAAGGAACACCTTGTGCGACACACTGGTCGATGATGTTTACCGAAACTTCAGCGAGACGATGCACGTTCGCTTCTCTTGCCCGGAAGTCCCCACCTTTTACTGTGTCGTAGAACAATCTGTGAACGGAGTCTCCGTCGTTTTGGTAGTTCTTCGCCGCGTTGATTCCACCCTGAGCCGCGATACTATGAGCTCTTCGAGGGCTGTCTTGGAAGCAGAACGTTTTTACGTTGTAACCGAGTTCCGCGAGAGTCGCCGAAGCCGAAGCGCCCGCAAGACCGGAACCGACTACGATGATATTGAATTTTCTTTTATTAGCGGGGTTTACTAATTTGATATCGGCTTTGTGATTGGACCATTTTTGTTCAATGGAGCCGCTTGGAATTTTAGAATCTAAACTCATGAAAGTTTCTCCAAAAGATTACGGGTGAACGTATCCCAGCAAAATCGAAAGCGGGATAGAAGTATTGCCTATGAAAATGATCAGAGCAAAAAGGATCGCTCCAGCTTTGATCTTTCCACTCAAGGAAGGAGTGCTCAAGCCCAAGGTTTGAAAAACACTAGCGACGCCGTGGCTGATATGGGACGCGAGTAAGACCATCGCGACGATATAAGAACCGGATACGATCGGATTCTGAAAACCGAGTATGACCATCGTAAAGACGTCGTGTCTTCCCTTGGAATCGGTCATCGCAAAATGATCCGGATTGGTTACGCCTAACGTGAAATGAAGAAGGTGATAGGTGAGAAAGGAAAGAATCAAAAGACCCGTAAGAGCCATGGTTCGAGAAGCTAAAGTTGCCTGAACCGTATTCTGTTTTGAGTAGGGAACGGGACGAGCCTTTTTGTTTTCAATAGAGAGCGTTATCGCGTAGTAGACGTGAATGATAAAGCTTACGATCAGAATGATTCTGGCTACCCAGAGAAGGGGGGCGATGTCCCTAAGTGCTTGGCCATATGCGTTGATTTTTTCTTGTCCGAGGAAGATCTGAAGATTCCCCAGCATATGAGCAACAACAAAGCCGAAATAAACAAGTCCGGTTACTGCCACGAGAGTTTTTCTCCCGATGGAAGACCGGAGATATCCAGCCTTTAAATCCATTTCATTTTCTCCTGTTTGATTGTGGAAAGAATTCATCGAAAAATTAATATGATTCGAAAAAGATGGGCCGAGGCTCAACTTCTCTTAAATTAGGGTAAAAAAGCGAGTTAGGACGAAAAGCATTTTTATTTTGAAGTTAAAAAATTGATACTGGAACGGAATGTTATTAAGATCGTTTCTCAATTAGAATTCGAATAACGAACATTCGTTCTGAAATTTCGTTTTGTGCGATGCGTAACGAAAGGGGAACCGAAACAAACGGGGAAAAATATGAATCCATCCGATCCATTCCAAACTCTCTATCAAAAATCTGTTCGCAAAGGAAGTGCAACTCCCGAAGCGACGAAAGAATATTCCGAACGATCCCCGCTTCAAAAAAAATACAAGTCGGGTGAGAATCTTCTGAATCCCTATTTCACCTTTCGCGGAAGAACTCTCTCGAGAATCGCCTTCGGATGTTATCGTGTGGGACTTGAATCTCCCGAACATAAGAAGGCGCTCGAACTTTCTTTTCAAGAGGGTTTTAACGTCGTCGATACTTCATCCAATTATGGAAACGGCGAAAGCGAAAGTCTGCTCGGTCGCGTTCTCGGAGAAAAAATCGATCGGGGAGAATTGAAACGAGAAGAAGTTTTTATCGTAACAAAATCCGGTTATATCCAAGGGAGAAATCTACAGATCGTTTCCGAACTTGAAAAGAAGAATCAAGAATTTCCGGAAATCACGTATTACCAAGAAGGCTGTTATCACTGCATTCATCCCGCATTTTTGGAAGATCAGCTTATACGTTCCCTCAAACGACTCGGCTTGGAAACGGTGGATGTTTTTCTGCTTCACAATCCAGAGTATTTTCTTATGGATCGAGAAAAGCATAACGTTCCCAAAATAAAGGCCAAAGAAGAATATTATAAAAGAGTGAAGAACGCTTTTCTTTTCCTCGAAGAAAAAAGGAAGGAAGGGAAAATTCAATTCTATGGAATTTCCTCCAATACCTTTCCCGAAAATCCCGAGAAATATACGGCGACTTCCTTACTCAAAGTTTTGGAAATCGCAATAGAAGTGCAGACGGAACTTGGTTTAGAAGAATCCGGTTTTGCGGTCGTTCAGTTTCCGGCCAATCTTTTGGAAAGTGGATTCTTGGACCGGAAGTTCGAAGGAAAGTCATTGATCGATATCATAGAGGCGAATCAACTCCTTCCTTTAGTCAATCGACCGCTCAATGCGATCTCGAGTCAGGGGAGCATCTTTCGTCTTTCCTACGATCCGAAAGAAAGTCAGGACGAGGTCTTAAAGAATATAAAAAATAAATTGAATGATGTGTATTCTTGGGAGGAAGAATTCTTAAAACTACTTCCTCCCGGCTCCGATAAATATACCTTTCGAACCGTGACGGAACCGTACTTGGATCAATTTCAAAATCAGGATCATCTCTCGCAATTTTTGGAAAGAACGGTGATTCCCATCATGCAACAACTGATCGCTCAGATCGAAACGATTGCCGGAGGTCAAAAACAAACCGAATACATCGATAGACTGAACGACGCGCTTCCTCTTCTGGAACGTTATGTTCATTTTCACAATATTCAGAACTCGCATCTGCTCTATGAAAAAATCGTAAAGTTCTATCCTCAGTATAAGGGTTGGAATCTTTCCGGAACGGCTTTGCACTTGCTCCATTCTTCCTTGAAGGAAGGGGTCGTCCTTTTGGGGATGAGAAAAGAAAATTACGTTCGGGACGCGGAAGGTTCGTTTGACGGTCCGATGACGAAGATTCAGGAAAAGGATTGGAAGCAGTTTGAAATTTGACCCGGAAATCGTAGCCATTTTCGACGTGATCACCGAAACATCCGATCCTGAAAAAACAGTGGACTTCGCTTATCAAAATGGTGAAAGACTTTTCCGGGAAGGAAAATACTTCGAGGCACACGAGGTTTTCGAATTTCAATGGAAAAAGGATTTCGGACCGCGGAAACTATTTTTACAAGGAATCATACAGCTTTCCGTTTCCCTACATAAGATTTTTGTCAAACCGAACGGACGCGGCGCCAGAATGCAAGCCGAAAAAGCGAAGGAGAAGTTGGAAACGATTTTACGTTCTCCCGTGTTAAGCGAAGTGGGCAGACGAGAAACGTTAGACTTGCTTTCCTCTTTGGATAAAATTTTGAATCTTTTCGACGGAGACGAACTTTTGGTAGAAAAAGTTTCTACTTTCAGTATTCCAAGCCTTCCCAAAGACTGGCGAGAATTATTTAGGGTGCATCCATGAGCGAAATCGAAAGCGGATTTTTTCAATCAGGTGGTTACAATCTCTCTTATAAAATTCATAAGAACGGAAAAGAAAACGCGCTCCTTCTATTTCACGGATTTCAAGACGCGTCGGACACTTTTCTCTATCAATTTCCATTCTTATCGCAACATTTCGATATATATCGTTTTGATTATAGAGGTCACGGTGATTCCGATTGGCTTCGGGAAGGAAACTATCATTTTATCCAGACCCTCGTTGACGTAAAAACGTTTATCTCTTCTTTTCTCCCGGAAAAGTTTCATATTTTAGGACATTCGATGGGCGGGGGAATCGGAGCGCGTTTTGCCGGAATTTATCCGGAAAGAATCAAAAGTCTTGTTTGTCTCGAAGGATTCATGTCCCTTCAATCGCCTGAATTCGAAAAAAAAAGACTAAAAGCTTGGTTGGATACGATTGAAAACAACGAAGTTGGGACGAAGGATAGAAAGAATAAAACGTTTTCGAGCATAGACGAGGTCGCGTCCCGACTCAAGCCCGTATATCCGAAACTGGATTCTTCCAAGATTCGTGATCTTGCGGAGTATCTTACAAAAAAGACGGATCATGGCTATCAATGGAAAAACGATCCCTTATACAAACGCGGGTTTCCTTTTGTGTTCTCTCCTTTTTTGACTCGTCATCTTTGGGAATCGATCGATTCGCCGACTTTGATCATTTACGGAAAGGAAACTCATCTGATGCCGGAAAACAGGGAAGAAATCCTTTCTCACTTTAAACATCTGGAATATATCGAGATGGAAAACGCGGGTCATAACATGCATCACGATCAACCGGAATTATTGGTGGAATTGTTAAGCGCATTCTATAAAAAACACGATCTGATTTCCAATCCTTAATCGGTTTCGATCCAATTCTCATCATTCCAAAAAACGAAACACTCGAACCCACGTTCGTTACTATTAGTAGAGTTAGTATTTCCGAAGAAGATCTTGTTTCTTGCGCCCAAAAAGCTCAAATTACGATTCGTTTAATTTTCAACGGAATTGTATCTTCACTCTTCAGGTTGCTCTTACTTTGATCACTGCGTTTTTTCCGGGTCGACGCAGGATCCTTTGGAAGAATTCTAAAAAGTTATTGATAGCAAACATCAAAATCGTATATGATTTCAAGGATTGAAATTTAGTCGGTGAAATCATATTTTTTTTCCTTTAATAAAAATGGAGATCCTTTTGAAACAAACAAGATACTTCTCTTTTCTTCTGATCGTTTTGTTTTTCTTTTCTCAATCGATTTGGAGTGCGCAGACAATTCTCCTAAAAAATGGAACATCACTCAAAGGGGACGTGACGGGGCAAAACGAAAAGAATATTACGGTTCGCCTAACGGACGGTTCCGTAAAAACCATTTCGAAAAAGACGATTTTGAAAGTGGTGTATCGGGACGTGAATGAAGAAGAAGCAACGCGGATCCGTCAAGAAGAGGAAAAAAAATTGAAGGAGGCAAAATCCGCCGATGAAAAAAAACAAATCGAAGACGAAGCGATCGTGGCGAAGCCGGACTTCAAAGGGCCTCGATCCGGGGATCGAAATCGTTGGAATCTTGTTTGGCGATCGGCCGTATTGCCCGGCTGGGGACACTACAAAGCCGAAAGAAAGAACACTGCCTATGTTTACGGGGCTCTTTTTTGGACGGGATTTGTCGCCACCTATGTTGCCGCTCAGAAAGTAACGCAAACCAAGGCGGATTATGATCAGGCTAGTTTGAACGCGCAGGTTTTCGGTGGAAATAGTCCTCTTTTGGCAGGTCAGATTCTTACAAATGGAAAGAGGGATGATTATAAAAAGGCAATAGATGATTATCAAAAAATCTCCACTGCGACTGTCATTCTTTATCTGATCCAACTCGGTCACGTTTATTATACGGGAATTTCCTGGGAAGATGAGGATGTGGCTTTGACTCCGCAAGGAACGATCCTTAAGAAAGGCTTGCAGATGGATTCCATGAGAGAGTTTCCTTCCTCGCAGATCGGTGCCAACTCGAGCCTTGGCTGGAGAGCAGAGGCTAAATACAATTGGTTTTTTTAATAGGGTAAAGTTATGCAACGGTTCATTTTGATTTTATTAATCCTCCTCCAATCCCAGTGTTATAAGTTTGAAGAAAACGCTTTGGATCCGAACGGAACGATAGGTATCATTCGTACGTTACTGGGCGTAAACTTGTTCGGTTACACCGACTTTATGTTAAACAAATACCAGGCCTTCCAAAGGGCGGATATCGATACTTACATTTCATATTCCCGAAGAACATTCGACGGAACCGATGATCCGAGAAATCGAGTCGATCTTTTCATCGCTCGAGAAAATTCGACGGCTGTGATTCCGACCAATGTGCCTATGGTCGGCGATCAACTCGCGAATCTGATCGGATATGGATATATTCCGGGAAATTTGAGTAATAAATATATGTTCTTTTTTGAAGTTTTAAATACGCTCACGTCGCCGGACTATTATTATTGGGTCGGTTCCACCTTGCCGTCCGCAGGTTCTCGCATGACTTTTACCAAATTTTCGCCCGTTATACCCGGGGAGATGATCGTGGGAATCGGAAGTTATAACGTCGGCGCCGCGGAAAAAATCGTTTTTTGCGAACAGCCGATCAGCGCGAGCTCGACGACCTGTTACAACATGGACAGCGATTTTTCGAATCGACTCACGATCTCAGCTCCGATCAATACGAAATGTTCTTTCGTTGTTCGAAACGGAAGTTCGGGAAATTGTCTGGATTCGATTACCGCCTCTAACTTTAACTTCAATTCAACAAGTGGGACCGTCGCCGCGTTTGGAGCCCTTCCTGTCTCCTTGGTTTCCAACTATCAGGGGGCTCCGTTTAATACGTTCTTAGGGAATCTTAATTTTTACTTCGAACCCGATCTCACTCTCTCGCATTACGTAGAACATACGAACGATTCGGTGCGAATCACCTCAACTCCCGGAGATATCACTTCGTTCGGAGCTTTAACTTCTCCCGGAACTTCCAATCAACAGGTATTGAGCGCTCCCGGCATTCGGGATACGGATGTGATTTATGCCGTACGCGGAAACAATGGATCTTACCTTTCTTTCATCGCGACGGACAGTTCCGGAATCAATAAGCATTTCCTATACAGAACGACGGACTTCGGAGTCAATTGGGTTCAGATAAATCAAAGTAATTTCCCTATTCGAGAAGCGTTCTATCCTCAAGACACCGGTCCGAGCAATACGGCGGCATTCGCGCATTTCGTGACGATGGCGAACGGAGAGAAACTTCATACGTTTAATAACGTGGAAGGGGATACGATGCGTCATTACGTTTCCACAGATTTCGGAACGAGTTGGACGCTCCTGGAAACGATTTTTCCAAGTGCGGAATAAAAAAATTCTGTCTCTTTGATAAAAAAAGCTTGTACTTTCCGCCCAGTCCTAGAACATCCTTTCAACAATTTTTAAGGAAGTTTCCATGCAAGAGCAAGCGGCAAAGTTTAAGAGTCAGTTAGAAAGATACATCAACTATCGCGGGATCGATATCGTCCTGCATCTAAAAGACGGGTCTCGCGTGGAATTGGATCGAAATCGTAAATTGGTCGGAGAGCAGATCGTTTATTTTCCTACAAAAAATCTAACGAGCGCCGTGGAGCTCGCGAGTATTAGCAGAGCAGAATTTTTTGTAGCTTAGAATATCATAAAATTCTAAATCGTTGAAAAACTGGAGGTGATTCAAAAGCCTCCCTCGTATACTATCTCTGTCAAAACGGAATGGACGAATCGTTTTCGAACTTTACGACCCAAATCGAAAAAAGTTCGGCAACTAAGTCTCCGTCTTGATCTATGGATCGAGAGATCAAACGGACCGTTGCCCGTTTTTGTTCGGTGATTTCGCTGTAGATGCGAATTTTTCCGGAAGTTACACTCTTTCGATATTTAATTTCTGCCGTACCGGTCGCCATAAATTTACACTTTCTTCCGGACGATTTGATCCAACCGGCCATCGCCGCACCTGCTGAACTATCCATCGCGGCAAAAAGAGCGGCTCCGTGTACGATATGGACAGGATTGTGAAATGTCTCATCCACTTCGATTTCGTATTCGCTTTTTCCTGGACTCGCTTGAAACGCTTTATAACCGAGTTTTCGAGAAAATCGATCCTGACTCTGAAAATAAGGAATAAAATCCGGAGAGTTTACGTCCGGCATGGATTGAAAAGGGTTCATGTTAGTTGTTAACGTATCGAAGAATCAAAGTTTTGTCAATGCGGACTGGCAAAATCAGTCCATTGATTCAGTTTTTATAATTTTGATATCAAATTAATAAATCCAAGAGAGAAGTCAAAGGAAAGAGTCTATTCAATGTTAGGTGGTATATTCGAATCGACTTTTATGGATTTTCTAAATGTTCTTTTTTCTTTAAGAATTTGGTTTTATAAAAGAGTCACATGGAGCCAGAGAACTTCTTTGACAGGACCTGTGGAATGTTTGTTTAGGGAAAGGTTCAAATCAATGATTCGAAGTGAAGGATTGATTTCCCAGTTTGCTCCGAATCGTAGGATTGGTTATTTTTCAATACGGATTACGAAAAACGTATTGTTTTGAAATATATTCAAAAAATATAATGTACAATCAATAGATAGAAGATTTCGAATTGGGATCTCGTCCCGGGAATGAAAGAATCGTATTGATCGAAAGAAGGAGATCACGACGATTCCAGTCTAAAGGAAGAATAGATTGTCGTTCCGCAATTCGCTGATTCCAGCTCAACAGAATCTACAAAGGAAAAATGAATTGTCGTTCCGCAATTCGCCGATTCCAGCTCAACAGAATCTACAAAGGAAAAACGGATTTTCGATTTGCAGTTCGATGATTCCAGCTCAACGGAATCTACAAAGGAACAATGAATTGTCGATTTGCGATTCGATGATTCACATTCATAGGAAGACCGGATTTGAGAAGGGACGTGATCCAATGTTCTTATGGGATGAAAAAAGAATCGGTCGGTAGGAACTCTTACAAAAAGTAGAATCGGAAGAAAAGAAAGTACGATACGAAAAAATCGAATCTCGGATTTCTGAAAAAGAGATTTATGATTTTAGGTGAGATGGATTCCAATCGGAAGCGCTCCATCCAAGGTCGTTTCAAATGAACCATCCTTCGCGACGAATTCTCTTTGGAAATCAATCAAGAACCGTCAATTCAGAACCGGAACGCTTTCTTTGTCAAAAGGATTCGTTCTTTGATACTTCCATTAGGAAAGATCTCGAATCAAATCCTCGATTTCTTGAACCTTATTAAAATCTCTTTCCGTATAATTTAAATAGAGATCGTATTCCGAACCCGAGATTTTTTCGCAACGGATGACCTTGACTGGAATCTGAATCGCGCCGGAAAGACTGATCGTTCCTAACTTGAGCTCTAAAATCGTACCCGGTTCGACGGGAGAATCGGTTCTATGGAGCAGACCTTTCAGAATATTCTCAGCGAGCCGAAGACTCTGATCGGGCAGTTCGCTCAGATAAACGGTGATTGTGTTGGGAATTCTGTTATAGTGCATAGCACAATCATAGAGAATTCCCACTTATGAAATCAAGTAAAATTCAAAAAATTCTTTCTTAAGAACTATGAATTTTATATTACATTTCCATTATATTTCCTTTTTGGCAAATTGCTTTTACGTAAGGCAGTTTGTTCAATAAAGAATCCGAGTTTTGATCGAAAAAGGGTGTTTTTCGATTTTTTCTTTGAGTTCGTCTCCGACGCTTTTATCGATTACCATAGAAAGATATCCGATTTCCGCACTGGTACCTAAGTGCTGAGAGCTGATATTGGCGCCGATTTCGGAAACCATGGAGTTGATATCCTTTAAAAAGCCAGGCTGGTTTTTGTGAACGTTTAAGATTCTATACTGACCGGAAGGGAGAGGCGTAATTTCAAGATTGGGAAAATTTACGGAGAATGTCGTAGATCCGTTGTTTACGAATTTTACGAGTTTACTTGCCACTTCGGATCCGATATTTCTTTGTGCTTCTTCTGTGCTTCCTCCGATATGCGGTGTTAAGATCACGTTCGGCAAATTTTGCATCGGTGTTAGGAATGGATCGTTGTTGGATTCGGGTTCTTCCGGGAAAACGTCGATTCCCGCTCCTGCGATATGCCCGACTTTGATCGCTTCTGCGAGGGCTTCCAGGTCGACAACTTTTCCTCGAGAAAGGTTGATCATGTAGGCGCCTTTCTTCGTGATTTCGATTTCCTTTTTTCCGTAGAGATTGGTCGTCTCTTTTGTTTCGGGGACATGAAAGGAAATAAAGTCGGAGTCTCTCAGAAGTTCCTGATAACTTGTAGCGGGCATCGCGTTTCCGAGAGGAAGAACCGTCTGAATGTCGAAGTAGATCACTTTCATTCCCATCGCTTCCGCAAGAACGGAAACCTGGCTTCCGATATGTCCGTAACCTACGATTCCTAAGGTTTTGCCCCGAACTTCGAAACAATTTTTTGAGATCTTATTCCAGATCCCGGAATGCGTGTTGCGAATATGGTCAGGAACTCTTCTTGCGAGCATGATCACTTCCGAGATCACGAGTTCCGCTACGGATCTCGTGTTGGAATACGGTGCGTTAAAAACTGGAATTCCTTTTTTTTCCGCTCCGTTCAGGTCGACCTGATTGGTTCCGATACAAAAACAGCCGATCGTAAGAAGACGTTTCGCTTTTTCAAGAACCGGGGCAGTCACATTGGTCTTACTTCGAATTCCGAGGACGTGGATGTTTTCGATTTCATTTAAGAGTTCTTTTTCCGAGTAGGCCGCCGGGAGAAGACGGACGTTGAAGCCGTCATTTTTGAACATATTGAAAGCGTCCTGGTGGACGTTTTCGAGAAGAAGGACGTTGATCTTATCTTTTGGAAATGAAATCATAAGTACCTACCAGGGTTTCAAGGGTGCGCTTCTCTGAAAATTGAATTTTTCCTCACCCGAGTTGGGAAAATATTTTTGGGTTTCGCGCTCTTCTGGCGAACAGCACGTAGTCTACAAGGGAAAACCCTCTTTTCAATTTCGAAGAATCCAGTCGATTTTTTTCGTAAGAGTTCCTACCTTTGAGTCTATTTCCGCGGAAAAGTAGAATCGGATCATCAAGAAACGCTGGCGAGGTTTTTCTAGGATTTCACCCAACCGTCCAAGAACACGGGACCTTCGCGACCGAGAATGGGAAAACGAAGAAAGTTCCTACGCAGACGAAAGGTTTTTTCCGTTGTGTCGACAAATTCAGATTCCATCCAACGCAAACGATTTAGAGGCGCGTTTGAGTTGGATTGGGGTTCGTGCGTTCCAAAGGGTTTGAGAGATCCGGACTTTAGAATTCGTTCGGAATTTTCTTTCAAAACACGGCTCTTGGTAAAAACTGGGGAAAAATTCCTCGGGGGTCCATTTGAAGACTCAAATTTCTTCTCTCATTTTCTGCGCCGCTTTGTTAACCGGAATTTCCTGCTCTTCGACCTCCGTAATCCAAACGCCGGAGCCTTCCTTAGAGCAAGTTCTCTTTCATTCCGCTCCTCTTTGTCCGGGAATTCATCTCATTTGCTCTCAAGGTGATACCAAGTCGATGAACTTCCGAGGCGTTTATAAGAATGCAGGCGGGGAGAAATCTATCTTCCTCGATTATTATCTCAGTTCGTTTGAGGTCAGCTTCCCAATCGGAGTTTCCCTAAAATTGGACGGGGTCTGGTACAATCTGAGAAAGGTCGGTACCGATTATTCCGATTCTATGAGAATTTCTTCTGCGATTCCGACGGACGTTGCGGATCGGATCTTCCAAGCAAAGGAAATTACCTTTAGCTTTTCCTCGCGAGAGAAGACGAGCAATCAACTTTTTTCTCCGGGCGATACGATTCGTTTTCAAACCCTTCTCAAAAATCTTCGCGAAAAATTGGATATTCAGTCAAAGTTGAATATTCTCAATCCTTAATGGACTTTTTAGGAGATTTACGCCGAAATCCGAATTTACATCGGCACCACCATAGATTTTTAAGAGGTCGAAGAATCGCGAACGGAAGGTTTCCGGTCTAAAAGGAGAACCGAATTCTTATCTGGATCCAAAAGATCGAAAGAAGAATTTAAATTCACCTCGAAACGGGAGCCGTGTTCGGTTTACTGCGCGCTTTTACTTTATTCTCGGACTAGTTTTTTAACGCTATCCAGCGTGGGAGAAAGCCAGTCTTCGAGAAGAGGGTCTTGTCCGATGGCTTCCTTTTTGAACATAAGATCTTTATTGGACATCGCGATTTCGGAAACCTCGTTGATCTTTCTTGCGGTTTCAATCGCTTTCCAATAATGTTTTAGTGCTTCGGCAGTGTTTCCTTGTTTTTCATATACGGCGCCTATGTTGTTATAAGCGGCCACGAGGGTTTGATACACTTCTTGGTGATACGGATCATCCGGTTTCGGAAGTCCCATGTTCAGAAGTTTCTCTTCCATGTCGTCTTGGACCTTGAGATAATTCCCGAGGCTTGCTTTGTATTGACCGGTATAATAAAATGCGTTCGCCTTTCCCATCAGAAGTGTGGAATGATTGTATTCGTCTTCGTCCTCAAAGCCGGACCATTCGTTTAACGAAGCCGCGAAATCCCCGCTCATATAATCCACCCAACCTTTGAAATAACGAAGTTCTCTTTGGATTCCGGCAGGAAGAGGGGTTCTCCATCTACGAATGAGTGTGAATTCGTTTTCATCCGTCTGAACGGATTCCGCTTTGGAAAACCCTTCCAAAGAATTCTTGAGTTCCATCGATCTTGTTTTCGCAACCGAATCCATTGCCGTTCTCGCACGGAAAGGATAGATCTTTCTTCCCGGGAATTCGGTGATCTTATCTTTTTCGGTGATTCCCGCGGCTGAGAGATATTGGATTCTCGCCTTATCGAAATAGATTCTTCCGGCATTTCCTTGGATCAAGGTTTCGTCTTCTTCTCTCGCGCCGTAACCTTGTTTGTAGTTTTCAAAACGTTGGATCGCTTCGTTTAACAATTTGTCAGCTTCTCCAAAGTTCGCGAGTCGGATCGCGTTCTCGGCGAGTTCCGTCGCGGCCAAATAATGCGCGGGATCCAAGGTCGCGGCCTTTTCAAAAAATCTTCTGGCTTGGATCGATTCCTTGATGGAGGCGAAATATCTTCCTCTTTGATAATAACCTTCGGCGTAGTCCGCTCCATCTCTTTCGACTCCCGTTATGGAATCCTCTTCGGTTTTGTGATAGATCAGATCGAGAATTTCGAGCGCGTTGTCGTTGACTTCCATTCCGGAAACCTGATCGACCGGATTGATATTATAACGAATTCTTAATTCTTTCTTGTTCAAATCCGTATAAAAAGAAGCGAGTTTGGAAAGTACGTAGAGAGAGAGCTTTTTTTCGATGTCCAAGTTGTTTTTGATCTGTCTGTGATGGTTGATCACAAACTGAGGATTTCCGTCTTCCTTCCACATCTCGATGTAAGTCGAGAGTAGGCCGCCTTGACCGACCGGACTCGAAGGATCGATTTCCACGATCTTATTGTAGAAAGAGGCGGCTTTTCCAAACTCCCTTCGATTGTAATAGATCTTTGCGATTCCCGCGGTGGATTCTTCGTCGTAGGGTTCGTTTCCGTCGGTGTAGACTTGTTTGTAAAAATTGATCGCGAGCTGGTCGTTTTTATATCTTCCACCGCCTAATGACGATTCGGTGAAAGAGGGCATGATGGAAGAATGGAATCTTCCCAAATTCTTATAAGTCATGTTGTCGTGGGTTTGTTTTTCCAGGCGCATCACGATATAGGCACCCGCTTTCTGAATCTTTCTCTGGATCCCATCCTGAGCGATGAGAATCATTCGATTCTCGTTTCCACTTTTTCCTGCGATCGGAAGTTTCGCGTTGTCCCAAACTTGACCTTTGGCGAGGGTGATGATGGGAACTTTTTCCCTTTTGTCCCAGGCGTTCGATAAAGGTTCTTCTCCGCCAGCGCCGAAGTCCGGACTGACTTTCCCGAAGAGTTTTTCGAAACCACGATCGTATTCTTCGATTCGTGTGTATTCTACACCATAAAGATTGAGATATTTGAGATGATTGGGAAGAATATTCTCCCCCTTTGCAAAGGCTTCTTCAGCTTCGAAGAATTTTTTCTTACGCACTTCGCTACTCTTCGGATAAGAACCCGCTTCTCGAATGAGAGTCAGTCCTTGTTCGTAATACTGAGCGGCCTGGTTCGGGATGATAAAATTTCGGTAGAGGAAGGTTCCGCCAACGATCAAAAAGATCGTCGCCGCGATTCCGAAGACCGTTCTTCGAATCGCTTTCTTTTGTCTCTGCAATCCTTCTTTTGTATAAAGAGGATCTGTGGAGATGATCGGAACCCCGTCTTTGGAAAATCCACTTCCTCTTTGCGATAAGGAGATCGTTTCCCCCAAAACACCGGACAGGAAGTCGGCGATTTCCTCGGGAGAACTTTCGATCTTAATGAGTTCTAAGAGACCTTTTTGATCTCGCGGAGTCATTCGATCCTGAACGATCGCGTCGATTACCGCACGACGAAGGACCGGAGGATAACGGAGAATTTCTTTTTGAATGATTGCGAGTTCTTCGTCTTTGAGTCCTTTATCGATTGCCTCTTTTTCTTCGCTCGCAAGTCCTTGGAGATCGGCTTCGAGTCCGAAAGAACTGCCCGGGTCATAATCATCTCCACCGGAATCACTGTCCAAATCGGGACTAAAGGAATCAAAGGATGCGTCGGCTCCACCTGGGATGTCGGATAACGTATCTTCTTCCGTCGAGGGAACAAAATCCGCAAATGGATCTTCCGATGCAGTTGCGGAAGAAGTTAGGTCGGAGAAGGGGTCTTGACCCGGCGAACCTAGATCGCCAAAATCGGCGAAAGGATCCGTTTCTGCGGAGGAAGGACCGGCGTCCGATGGTTGGCTAAAAAAGTCGTCGTCTCCCCCCGCTGGCTCCGGAGAGGAAGACATAAAATCATCAAAGGAATCTCCGGCTCCGGTAGTCGGTTCGGAAGAAGACAATCCGAAATCGTCTCCTATATCCGGAGTTTCCGTTCCACCGCCAAGATCCGCGAACGGATCTGCATCCGCTCCGGAATCCGGAGTCGATGTGAAAGAATCCATTCCTGCAAACGGATCCGAGTCGTCGGAAGAAGTAGGCGTTTCAAAATCGCTTCCGCCAAACGGATCGGAATCGGGTGTTTCCGTTCCACTCCCAAGATCCGCAAAAGGATCTGCTTCCGAACTTGCTTCCCCACCGGTCATCTCATCCAATCCGGCGAACGGATCCGAAGGTTCATTCGAAGAGGGAGTTTCCTCTCCTAAACCAAAGTCGTCGCCTGCGGATGTAGGAGTTTCCGGAGGAAGTCCGAAGTCCGCAAATGGGTCCGTTTCCTCGGAACTCGGAGTTGGGGCAGGCTCAGAATCCATCCCAAAATCGGAAAACGGATCGGCGTCTCCGGCATCGGCAGGGGTGGAATCAAAATCGTCATCGGAAGGAGTGGATTGAGAAGGTTCTGCTAAGAGTTCGTCTAAATCGATATCATCATCGTCGAGAATTTTGGATTTGGGTCTTTCGAGAGGGGGGGGAGCTTCGCCGTCATCATCTCCCTCGTCCAAGTCGTCCGGTTCCGTAGTAGAATCGGGCGTTTCTTCTTCCTCTTCCTCAGAGGAAACGGGACTTCCATATCCCATCTTTTCGCGAAAGACGGAGAGCATAGGATTGAGCTCTTCCGAAATATCCGGATTCTTGGAAAGAGGTTGGAGAATAGAACGAACCTGTTCTAATTCTGCTTCCTTAAGTGGGGTAGAATTCGCCTCTGCCATGATATCCTGCTAAATACTATCGGAATCCTTGGAAATTCTCCAATGAAAAAACTCCTTTCCGGGTCAGGGAAAATCGCAAAGGAAGGGAGTTCAGTGAATCCGAATTCTCACGTTCTCTTTCTTTTGGACGAAGAATTCTTTTGCCCTCGGGAAGGGGTTCCGTTTCAGTCGATCCGAAAGACATTTTCTGTTAGAGCTCCTACAAAAATCGGATCCTCCTCAAAGAAGCAAAGCCCGTGGACGCAAGGTCAAATCCGATTCTTCCGTTGGAATTGGGTTTTCAGAGTAGCGTCTCCGACTTATGTCCGATTTCACACGACATTCTTCTCTTTGGAAGCGAATTTCCGGATTTGCCTTATGCTTTTCGGGAAACCGATCGAATCTTTATTCAGAATGAAATCGTTTCCTAAGACAAAAATTTTTCTCCTCGCTCTACTACTTACCATCACCGTTGCAATCGGCGCGGACGACGCCGGAAATTGGATCGGATCCTTTTCTTCGGAGGACTACGAAGACTTTGTCGAACCCGTGGAAAAAGAAAAGATCTACTATTACTGGCAGATGGAAAAACTGAAAAGACCGGTCGCACCGAGATACATTCGTTATATTGATTCTTCTCTTTCTCTCGAAACGGGAAGACTTCTCAATCGAGGAATTCTTTTTACTTTTGAGGGAATCGAAAACGAAGATGTTTCCGTCTGCGGAAATTTTTCTCTTTGGAGATGTCTTCCTCTCAAAAAGAACGATCACGGAATTTTTTATACGGTCTACGATCCTGAAAGCAAAGATACGATTCGAGAAGAACTCAAAATTTTAGAATACAAATTCAGAGTGGACGGTCTTTTTACGCATGATCCGTCTAACCCCGATTCGACGGAAGACGGAGACGGTTCTTTGGTTTCCAGACTCATCGCAGTTCCGTCCGGACCGGATAAACACGTTACCACTCGAATCTTAGAAGATTCTCCTTATGAAGAATTGGAATTCAGAACCGTCGAATTTCGAATCTACGCACCCGAGGCGGAGATGATCGCGCTCGTAGGAGATTTCAATCACTGGGATCCGGAACAGGATATTCTCAAAAAAGAAAGAGACGGAGTTTTTACGCTCATCAAAAAAATGAAATCCGGAAATTACCTTTATAACTTCGTTCGGGACGGAAAGATGATTTTGGATACGTTCAACCAGAACACTCGTCTCAGAGTGGACACGGGAGAAATATCTTCTTATCTAATCGTTCCGGAACGAACATACGCCCTCGAAGCAAAATGATTTCTTGACCTATTTCGCGATCCATAGAGAGCGAAATGCGCCAAAGATGCAGAGCGTAATCTTTGATTGTTCCGATATGATTTCTTTTTTTCATTGACCTCGTCTTTTCCTGAGCTTTTTTCTACTCATGGAAAAAATCCGGTTGGGTGTGTATGCGTTTGGAATCATAGTAGTCGGGATTCTCGTCTTTACACTCTCAAAGAGCTGGTTTATTTTAGACCGAGGAGTGGAATTGGTGGAACCAGGTTCTACGAAAGAAGAACCTCTGACTCCAACGGAGCGAAGCACCGATCTCCTCAATCACTCGGTCGTTCTCTGGGATCGATTTTTATTTTATCCGTTCGAACTTTCTCGAGAAACAATCGCGGGTCCTAGAAAAACTCTCAACCACGCACGCAATCTAACCGTCGTCGATTTGGAATCCGGGAAACCGAGAAAGTTATTCAACCGGAACGTCTATATCTGGGATTATTTCACCGGAACGGATAAAGAAAAAGAACTCGTAGCGGGAGAAACGACGGAAGAATCGGAGTTGGATTCCGTTATGGCGTTCGGAATTTCCACCGGTAAAAATCTGATTCTCATCGGAATGACGGAAGACACGAATAAGGACGGATTCTTAAATCAAAGGGATCGAAAACAGGTCTTTATCTACAATCCCAACGGCGCGACTCTCGTAGGGGTTCTTCCTCGAAAATATTCTTTGCAGAAAATTCTTCCTTCTTCGGGCAAGGAAAGGCTTGTGATGATCGTTGCCTTGGAAGAGGAAAAAGAAGAGACAAAGAAGAAAAAAGCACCCGCTTCAAAACTTCCCGAAACCACATTCTATATTTATGATATTCGAAACGGAAGAGGGATTCTTGTGGAGAATCCTTGACGCGAACGAGAAGGATTCTCGCGTTATTCATTGAAGACGGATCGATTGTAGCGGAAGCGATTTTCTTGAATGAGAAAAGGTTGCTTCGAAACGAAAATTCCTCGAGCAGACAATCTTTCTTCTTTTTTCGGACTCCATCGGTTGAGCAAATCAAAATTCCCGCTGTAAGGGATTTTCTAAGGTGATCGTTTCTGGATCGGAATCGATCGATTCTCAGACAAAAAAGTATATTCAAAAAATAGAATTCTTTTCGGTTCGGAACGGACAAGAATACAAAAGAATCCCGAAACCAAAACGGAGCTGATGTGAAGATCCACTCCGTTTCGAGTTATCGATGACGTTGCAGAGAGAAGATTATTCTTCTCTGGACTCCAACCAACGTTCTGCGTCGAGCGCGGCCATACAGCCGGAGCCGGCCGCGGAAACGGCTTGACGATAGACTTTGTCTTGAACGTCGCCTGCGGCGAAAACTCCTTCAATGCTCGTTTTGGTCGTTCCAGGAATCGTTTTGATATAACCGCTTTCGTCTAGATCTAAGATCCCTTCAAAGACGTCCGTATTCGGTTTGTGTCCGATCGCGTAAAAAAGACCACCGACCGCGAGTTCCTTTTTTTGTCCGTTTACGGTATCTTGCAAAGTAAGAGAGGTTAGATTCTTACCATCTCCTTTTGCCTCTTCGACTTGAGAATTCCAGAGGATCTCGATCTTCGGATGAGTAGTCGCTCTTTTTTGCATGATCTTTGAAGCACGTAAGGAATCCCTTCTGTGAACTAGGTAGACCTTAGAAGCGAACTTTGTGAGGTGAGACGCTTCTTCCACTGCGGAATCTCCACCGCCAACGACGACGAGTTCTTTGTTTCGATAAATGGGAAGTGCGCCGTCGCAGACGGCGCACGCAGAGATTCCACGTTGCCAGTAAGTATCTTCCCCGGTCACGTGCATTCTTTTGGCGGTCGCTCCCGTCGCAATGATGACTGCCTCTGCCTCTATGAGTTCGTCGTCCGACCAGAGTTTGAAAGGACGAGCAGAGAAATCCACCTTCGTGATCGTTTGAGTGAAAATTTTTGTACCGTACTTCACGGATTGTTCACGGAAGAGTTGGGTCAATTTGGTACCGTCGATTCCTTCCGGAAATCCCGGGAAATTTTCGACTTCCGTTGTCGTTGTGAGCTGTCCTCCGGCGGCGATTCCTCCAGCCATAAAACCTTCGTACATAACAGGGTTTAAGTTTGCTCTTGCCGCGTAGATGGCGGCTGTGTGACCTGCGGGTCCGGAACCAATGATGACAATTTTGTGGGCCATGATTTCCTCGAATTAGAATGATTCTAAATTTGATCTATTTTTAGACTCCCATGTTGTAAAGTAGATCCTCTTTTTGACAGAGAATTTTCGGCTTTTTTGTGTTCGGAGGAACATTTCGTTCCTTTTGAAGAAGTGGAGAAAAGGGAGAATTCGCTTGCCAGTGAGCCCTATTATTTCAACCTTTCCTCTATCCATGAAAGGATTCTTCTCCTTGGCAGGACGCGTCCTTGCCTTCTTTGTCATCATCTTTTTAGGAACCGAGATTCTTCTCAACGTTCTCCAAGCACCTTCTCTTCAATACTATCGAGATCAAAAAGTTTTACACCGTTACAATCCAATCTACTACGTGGATCTTGCTCCAAATCGGGATATTTACATTCGTCATTTTGCAGGAAAGTGGGAAGGAAGATTTCGAACCAATTCTTTGGGAATGAGAGGTTTGGAAGAACCCGACCCTGAAAAGCCGAAACTCGCTTGTCTCGGAGACAGTCTCGTGATGGGATTCGGCGTCGGAGACGAAGATACATTTTGTAATCAGTTGAACGGAATCGAACTCAAAGGCGGCGCCAGACAAACCATGAACTTAGCGGTGGATGCTTATGGTTCTTTAGGAGCGCTTCGAAGATTGAAAGACATGGCTCCGAAACTCAAGAATCTCAAAGAGGTGCTTTTTTTTGTTTCCGCGAATGATTTTACAATTCCGGAAGAATTAAGAAACAAAGGAATGCTTTCCGACGACGAAGTCGATGAGATTCGTGATCAAGATCCTTCCTTCAATCGAAACTTTCAGATTCAGTTCGAACTTTCTCGGGCATCTTACACCTTACAAGCGTTAAAGCTCGCACTCGAACAGCTCAAGGTTCAATACGCATTTACTTCTTCTAAACTCAGATCGGAATGGAATTCCACCGGTCTTTCGCCCGGTTCCACTTCGGATCAAACGCTGTCGCGTTATATGAAAGATTCTTTTTTTAGAACTCCTCCGAAGGAAGATTGTGGATCCGATTCTTCCTCGAAAAGATTAGAAAAGAAGAATGTGGTAGTTACAATTCCTACGCCGGAAACGACGTCGAAGGAAGAATACAAGAAACAATTCTGTCCGGAGCCGATTCCGGATTATTTTACCTGTCAGGATCGGGAACCTTCTTTAGATTCTTTGCAGGAACTTCCAAAGATTACACGGAAAGCCTATGATGAAATGGTGGAATACACTCGTTCACAGGGAATTCGTCTTGTTGTAGTTTTGATGCCGATTCAAGTCGAAGAGATTTTTTGCAGAAATCGGGGAAAGTATCATCCCCTAGAAAATTACGCGCTTCGTGCGGCATCCTATTTTGAAAAGAAGGGAATTCCAACTCTCAAACTGCGAAAAGAGACTTCTGAGATGTGCGGAGAAGTGATTTATACTCCGAGAGGAAAAAAATTCTCAGGGATCAGGGATTATTTCATCCCTGAAGACGGACATCTTACCGTTCCTGGAAACAATTGGGCAAAAAGAGCGGTTGTAAAACAACTCAAGGAACTAGAAAAGAATGCTCTTTAATTCTGTTCAATATCTTATCTTTGCTCCCGTTGTCATTCTCGTCTACTTCTGGCTTCCGGCCAGATTTCAGAGATTTTGGCTTTTGGTCGCAAGTTTGTATTTTTATGCGATCTTTAAAATTCCATTCATTCTACTTTTAATATATTCGATTGTTCTAACTTACTTTTCCGTAAAAGGAATGGAATCCACCAGTTCCAGGTTCTGGAAATTAACGTACTTGAATATCGCTGTTTGGGGAAATCTATCCCTTTTGTATGTCTTCAAGTATATGGATTTTTCTTTGCAAGCATGGAACGTTTTTACGAAATCGGCTCCTTGCGATCCGATGTATGTTTCTCTCACGGGTGCGATGCTTCCGATGGGAATATCGTTTTTTACCCTCCAGGCGATTTCTTACGCGGTCGACGTGTATCGGGGAACCGTTCCGCAGGCGAGAAGTCTTTTTCAGTTCGCGCTCTTTCTTTCCTTCTTTCCACAATTGGTGGCAGGTCCTATCATTCGGGCGCAGGATATGCTCCATCAGTTTTTGGAGAATTATACCTATAGAAAAGAAAATCTCCTTCCCGGAGTTAGACAACTAGCCTGGGGACTTTTTAAAAAGACATTCGTCGCGGATCCGATCTCTTTGACTGTCGATCCCGTATTTACCAATCCGGGGGCTTATGATTCTTTTTCCTTGCTCATCACTTCTTTCTTGTTCTCTTTTCAGATTTATTGCGATTTCTCCGGATATTCGGATGTGGCGATCGGCACGGGAAGGATTATGGGATATAGAATCCCGGAAAACTTTACGAGACCATTTCTTTCTCAGACTGTAACGGAGTTCTGGAGAAGATGGCATATTTCCTTTTCATCTTGGCTTCGGGATTATATTTATATCTCTCTCGGTGGAAACCGAGTGAGCGTTATTCGCGCCTATTTCAACGTCTTTATCACGACCTTTGTGAGCGGACTCTGGCACGGGGCCGATTGGAACTTTATCATCTGGGGAGCCTGTCACGCGAGTGTGATGGTTTTCGAAAGATTTATTTTTTCGTTTTCGATTCTCAAGAGAGGCTGGGATAAGATTCCGGAATGGATCAAGTATGCGTATCCGTTCTTTGTGTTTTCCTTTTCGATGTTTTTCTTTCGAGCAAAAGCTTCGCCAGATTATGGATACGAGACGAGTTTGGATCTTGCGTTCGCAATTGTGAAACGAAGTTTTTCCTTTGAGAGCGGTCAGAGTTTAAGAATCCCGATTGCCGTTTTGCTCGCTGTTTTTGTGTTATTCGGTTCGGATTTTTTGCAAGAGAAGAGACAAGCCTGGATGGAGAAGATTCAGGATGAACCTTGGGTTGTTTATCCTCTTGCTGGAATGATGGTTGTAGTCGGCTTTATTTTATATAGTGTAACGGTAAGCCAGCCGTTTCTTTACTTTCAATTCTAACTCTATCTTGCCGTTTTATCCGAAAAAAATTAAAAAAAGATGAATTTGGGCATACGTCTCCTTTTTTTTGGCGTTGAGAATTCGATGGAGAAGGACGGGAAGTATTTTGCGACCGGACTTTAGGAAGGAAACCAGTCTCGATAATCCAGAACGTAAAAAGCATCCTCCGGAGCACATTTGAGGGAACGTGAAATCTTATTATTCAGAAGATCGAGGTGGAGGATATAACTGTAATTCCGATGAAACGTAGGACCTCCCTCATTCATCGTTCTCACGATAGAATCTCCGACTTCCACGCGATCCAACCACAGCATATAGTTAAAAAGAAAACAACGAGACACTCCGTGTGCATGTGCAAGCGCTCCCAACAAGGCCCAACTACCCGTGCTCACCCGGACGTTCATTCGTTTCATTTTTTTCGGACCCGCACCATTCTGGTATAAAATGGTGCCGGCATTCCTTCCCAATCTTGAACTCGCGGTCAATAATTTCGCATAACGTCTCAAAAGATCCGGTAATCTTTTGGGAAGAATCCGCCTTTCTGGTTCCGAATAAAGAGATAAGGTCGAATCCGGTATCAAGAGAGTTGCAACGTTCATTCGGTCTTCTTGAAGAATGGATTCGAGAGAATGATCCGTTTTGATTAATAACACGCCCATACCGAGAACGGTTCCTGGGCGGAGGCTCAAGAGAGAATTTTTCGAAAAAAAAGAAAAAACTTTTATTCGATTTCTTCTAAGATTCTCTTTGTAATCAGCTCCGCCGCGATCGCGTTCGGATGCCCATCATTCTTTAAATAAAAGTCCGTCTTCTTCTCGTTGTATTGTTTTAAAAAATCGGGTCTTGTGTCCAAAACGGGAATCCCATCCTTTTTTGCGATCTCGGCAACTTGATCCAAAAGAGGGGTGGAGGGAAGAGGTGTGAGCGAATGAGTCCCATTCGGATACAATAAAACCGTGAGAGCAATTTTTTCCTTTTTACAAGCCTCGAAAAACTTTTTCATTTCCTGAAACGAAGGATGGTCATTTGGATAATCGGAGAGAGTTTCCGGAATGAGTTCCGGACCAAGTGCGCGTAACTTCTCGAGTCTCCTGTTCTCGCTTTGGATTTTAGAATAGTTGTAGATAGCGCTGTATCTCGATAAGAAGACAGAACCTCTGAAAAACATTCTTCCCGTAAGGGAATTGCGAAGATAGAATTCTCGATGAACGTCCTGCAAATCGGAAGGATGGTAGATCCAAAAGGCCGCTTTTGGACGATGACAGCCTTTTTCAAAGGACGTGTCTTCGCAACCCAAAGTCCTCTCCATTCTTCTTTGAATTCCTCCGGTTCCTAGAGAATCGACGCCTAAATTTCGGACCTGAATCCCCTTGGATTTCAAAGCCTCCTGTAATTTCCAGGCAATCGTCTCTTCATCGTTTTGACCGAAGCCGTAAGCAATGGAGTCGCCCATCAGCCAGATTTCTGGCTTGTTTTTGGGAATTGATTTTTCTTCAGAGACGATTCTTTCTCCGATTTCATTCACACGAACTCGAAAGGTAAAACCCGCAGGGTGGGGAAGAATCGTGTCCGAATCTCTACAGAGAAGAATCTCCGGAATTTCCAATTCTTCGATACAATGGACTTGTTTATCTCTGAGTCTGTAGATCAATCCTCCAGGAGGAAATAATCTCAAAAGAATTTCGCCTAACAATACCAAGACGACCAGAAGAAAAATTGTTTTGAAATACGGAAAGGATTTCATGGAGTTGGAGTCGTATAAACAGAAAGTTCACATTTTAAAAACATTCTTCTTGCAGGCGGGAGAAGAGCAGGAATAGCGCTGTTACGAAAACGGTTAAACTCCGAAAGATTTTTCCGTTTCTCCAAAAGACAATCTTTCAGAAAAACCGCGTAACTTTCCATATCCTTGTCTTTCGCTTTCGAAAATTTTTCTAAAATTCTCTTCACCTTATCCTTATCTTTTTCTTGTAAATGGATTTCTAAAAGATAGAGTAAGAGGGAAGAATCTCCCGGTAGAACGGCCTCGGCTTTTTCCAAATAGAATGCCGCCGAATTGAGTGCGAGGCCGCTGTCAGCGAGAATCATTCCGAGAGTGCGGTTGGCTTCAAGATGACTCGGATTTTTTTTAAGAACGAGTTCATACAAACGCATCGCCTCAGCTGTATTCCCTTTCGAAAGCGAATCTCTTGCGTCCCAGATCATATCCTCGCTGGAGGAGCAGAAAAGAAAGGAGCAAATGAAAAAAGAGAACGAAACGTATCGGATATTTAGTCTCATAAATACAGAAGTTTTTACTCTCACATACAGAAAAAAAGGAAGTTTTAGACCGGTTTTGTCCGGGGTTTCGTTTAGAATTTTCCAATAAACCCTTAAGGCAACATAAAAAAGTTTAATTCTCCTGAGAGGAAACGTCCGAAGGATTTAGTACTTGTTAAACATTTCAGACGGGACTAAAAACAGTGACATCTTCACATAACAACCTACTTCAAAATTTCCAGGAATATCTCTCCGTAGAAAAAGGATTAAGCGACAACTCGATCTACTCCTATGGTTACGATTTGAATAAGTTTAAGAACTTTCTGGAAAAGGAACATATTGATTTCCTTGAAGTTCAGGCGAATGACATCATGCGGTTTTTAAACGAGGAAAAGGATCGAAAGATCAGTTCCAAGACGATCGCAAGAGAAGTGGTTGCGATCCGACAGTTTTACAAGTTCTTAAAGGACGAAAAAAAACTCGATACCAACCCGACTGAAAAAATCGAAACTCCCGAAGTGATGCGAAGTATTCCTGATTATCTGACTCAGGAAGAAATCGAAGAGCTTTTTGCTACGATCCGGGAAGACAATCTCTACGAACTTAGAGACAAGTGCATTTTCGAATTACTCTATTCTTCCGGTCTTCGAATTTCGGAAGCTTGCAATTTGAAACTTACGGATATGGATCTTGAAGGAATGACCCTCACAGTGGAAGGGAAGGGCGGTCGCCAAAGGCTCGTTCCCTTCGGTGAAAAATCCTTGGACATCCTGAATCGTTATCTAAAACAAAGCCGTCCTTTTATCTTAAAGGCAAGAAACTGCGAATACCTATTCGTCTCCAAGAAGGGTTCGTATATCAATCGTAAGTCGGTTTGGAGACTTCTCAATCACTACATCAAACGTACAACGATCGCGAAAAAAGTAACTCCTCATACACTGAGACACTCTTTTGCGACACACCTTTTGGAGAATCACGCAGACCTCAAATCCGTTCAGGAACTCTTGGGTCACATCGATATATCTACCACTCAGATTTACACGCATATGGCAAATAAGACTCTGAAAGAAGTTCATAAAAAATTCCATCCAAGAGGATAATGGTCGAGGTTCCGGTTTATAAAAATCGGAACCAATTCTTCTTTTTTGTTGAAATCAAATCTAAATGGACTCGGGTAAAAAAAAAGAATTTGAGAATCTGTTTCGACTTCAGATTCCCTCTCATCCCCGCTATCTTTCCATTATACGAAGTTTAGTTTATAATCTTGCTTTTGAGAACGGCTTTACGGCGAGCGACTCGGCGGATCTAAAACTTGCAGTCGGCGAATGTCTCTTGAATGTCATCAAACATTCCTACGGCGGAAAAAAAAATCTTCCCATCTTTTTAGAAATCGGTCTCTTCGACAATCGAATGGAAATTCGAATTCGCGACTTCGGGAGTCAGAAAAATCTTTCCGAAATCAGAGGTTATGAACCCAATGATTATCGGGAGGAAGGAATCGGTCTTTATCTCGTAAAAAAACTTACGGATCATTTTTATCTCGACCAATCCCTACCTGAGGGAAACCGACTGATTCTTACAAAACTAAAATGAAATCATTACGTGCGAAAAATTTAATCCTCTTTCTTTTTCTATTCTTCCTTTTTTTTACATGTAGAAAAGGGCCTTCCATTTCCAAAGGAGAGGTTCAAAAGCTAAGCAAGGATTACTTCACACGTCTTTGCACAAAAACGGCGGAATGTGCGAGTCGTTATCTCGAAACTCTACCTGCTTCCGAAAAGACTTCAGAGAATTCTGCTTACTCCGTCGATCAGTGTATGGAAGAACAAAAAGACCAGAACATTCTTCCGGACGAATACGCGAAGGTAACAGACGCACAAATTGCCAAGGTGAAAGTGTGCATGGAAGACCTCCTCAAGGTTCCTTGCGAAGAGATGGAAGGAGGCGGAATCCCTTCCTGCCAAGAGCTCTTTCAATCCTCTAAAGACGAATAACGTTTTCACCAAAATAAGGAATCATACACGGCGTTCTTTTGATCCAAAAGACTCAAATTGAAACCGCAGAATCCGTACCTCACTGCGGAAGAATGGAGGAGTTCGATTCAGAAAGGAAAATTTTACTCCATTCCTTAAGGAAGGTATTTTAACTCATCCCGCTGCAAATGGAATTTCTTCCATTCTCATTCGAAAAATGAAGCCAAAAGAAATTGGTTCGAACAGGATTTCAATTTTAAGATCCATCTGGAATTGCACAAACGGGAAAAAATTCAGAAAAACGTTTGTGAAAAATTCGGAGTACTACGATATCCGAGGGAACTGTATTCCTCAAATTTGGTCGTCGCGAGTACATTAGGAAATTTGAAACCGATCTACAAAAACAGTACGATCAAAATAGAACTGACTCAATCCAAACGGATTTACCGCATCTCCTACCGGCTCACGCAAACGTAAGTTGGGATTATCCAAATCGTTTATTCGCAGGAAGAGCGATCCAATCATTTCAAGGATTCAGACAAAATTGCAAGGGGGGAATGAGCTGATCCGTGCGCTTCGCAATCCGGCAATGCACGCATTGGGTCGATCCATTATAGAGAAATTTCTTTTCGATTCTTCCATTCTTGAACGATCCAAAACAAAAGCGTTCCCAAACCGAGGGAGAGAAAAAAATACAATTCGAAAAGAAGGCTTTTTTGTTCTGCCGGGGTTTTAAAAATTTTCGGGAGGAAGGTCATCACAAAAATTATCCAAATATACAGAGTATAAATGCGTCTTGTCCAGCGACTGGGGTGCAATTTTTGCAGAAAGGAATTTTCATACCAAGGAGAAAGAAAGATAAAAAGATAAGCTAACATTCCAGGAAGCAAACGACCAACGGCCGGAATTTTGCCGGAAAGATATAAATAGGCAAAAACAAAACTCAGGTGGATTCCGTGCACGATTGCAAAGGCGGAATAGGGTTTGTTTGAAAGTATCTTTTCGATTTTTTTGGGATGGTTTTCCGAAATCATCAAAATCAAAAACGTGAGATACGAAAATCTACCCGAATAACGAACAAACACCTTAAAACTTTCTAAATTGACTTCACCAAACTGAAAGTAGGTGAGATGGGCAAGAAAAATTTCTACGCCGATTGCCAAAAATAAAAATTGGATTAGATTCATCCTCTTCCTCTATCTTTTTCTCTGTTTCTTTTCGCATGGATCAAACTGATTTTCATCCTCTTCTATTTCCGATTTTTCCCATTCCTTTTTTTGAAGATTCTTCTTTGAGGAATAAACGACAAAGATATTGTCATTCATTCTCTGAAAAAAACTCCCATTGAAAACGATTTCTGCGCATTAACGAAATCTAAAGAGCGAGTGGAAGATCGGTTTATTTCGAATCATCTCCAATGCCGGTTTTCCATTCCGATATAGATCGCATCCGGTCTAAGAATTCTTTCTTTTTTTTGTTCCAAACAATGAGCCATCCAACCGGCCGCTCTTCCTATGGCGAATACCGGTGTGAATAGATCCGTCGGTAAATCCAGTCCGTGCAATAAGAGCGCGGTGTAAAATTCCACATTTGTGTGGAGGGTTCGATCCGGTTTGTATTCTTTTAATAAACGAAGCGCGGTTTTTTCCACGTCCATGGCAAGTTCGTAAAAACTCTTTAATTCGGGGAGTTCATAGAGTTCTTTTGCCGCCTCGGCCAAAACATCGGCTCTTGGATCCCGAACTTTATAGATTCGATGGCCAAAACCCATCAGTCGATCTCCCATTTCGATTTTGTTTCTGAGATATTCTTCCGCCGAGTTGGAGTTTCCGATTTCAAAAACCATATCCAGAGCCGGTCCGGGCGCTCCGCCATGAAGCGGCCCTTTCAATGCTCCGATGGCTCCGGTTGCCGCGGAAATGAGATCGGATTGAGTGGAGGCGATCACTCTTGCAGTGAATGTGGATGCGTTGAGTCCGTGATCGGCCACCGTGTTCCAATAGGTGTTCAAGGCTTTGATCTTCTTCGGACTCGGAGAAATTCCCAGCATAAACAAAAAATTTGCGGCGAGACTGAGTTCTCGATTGGGAAGAATCGGGTTCAATCCTTTCTTGAGACGATATACCCAGGCGACGATTAAGGGTAAAGTAGCAACGACCGCATAACTTTCCTCTTCACTTGTAGTGAAAGGTTTTCCTAAGGATAAAGATGCGGCTCCGATTCGGAGACATTCTATGATGGAGGCGTTATCGGAAACGGAGCTTTCTAAGATGTTTCTTTGAACTTGAGAAAATCTTCTCGCGTGAATCAGATCGCCTACGATCCTTTTTTTTTGTTCGGCGTTCGGAAGTTTGTCTTCTAAGAGAAGAAAGAACGTTTCTTCAAAATCGATTTTTTCCGCGAACTCCTCTATAGGATAACCTGCGATCACAAGTTTACCGTTGATTCCATCGACTTTTGAAATTCTAGTTTTGACCGCAGGGATTCCCTCTAAGCCTGGGCTGTATTTATTTTCTTCGAACATATTTACTGCGTTTGCTTTCATTTTTTAATTCCTTATTAGGAAGAGTTTACAGGATTGACAGAAATTAATCAATATTGATTTCATTGTCAATGTATGAAGCCCGAACCAAAGAAACCGTTTTTATCCGCTTTCGAAGCGGCCCAAGAACTCGGCGTGGAAGTCGAAACGATTTATGCTTATGTGAGCCGCGGGCTTTTACATTCCGAGTCGAGTGGAACCAAGGATCGGAGCAAACGATATCGTAGAGAAGAAATCGAACGTCTTTTAGTACAAAGGGAGGAAAAGCAGAATCCAGGAAAAACGGCGAGGGCCGCATTGAGTTTCGGTCAACCCGTTTTGGAGTCTTCCATCAGCTTGATCGAGGATAACGCGCTCTACTATCGCGGTAGAAACGTCGTTGATCTTTCCGAAAATTTAGATTTTGAATCGGTCGCGACATTCCTTTGGGAGATGGAAGTCTCTCCTTGTTTTCAAGATGAGTGGCCGAAGATCGAAGGGGATTGTCTAAAAATTCTTCCGATTCTTTCCAATCGACCCTTGATCGATGTCTGCAGAATTCTTCTCGGTGTTTCCGAATACGAGGATACAAAAGCTCTTTTAAAAAATCAGGAAGCTTTGAGGAAGAGTGGAACTCGGATTGTCCGATTGTTGTCTCTTTTTGCATCCAAAGCAAAACGAGGAAGTGGTTCGATTGCGGAGACACTTTGGAATTCTTGGAAGCAATCGAACGAAGGAAAGAGGGACAGTCGATCCGTTCGGAATTTCAAAAAGAATTCGACTCTTTCAAACGAGGACAAAAAGGCGATTCGTTTGATCGACGCTTCGTTGATCCTTTCCGCCGATCACGAGCTCAACGCTTCTTCGTTTACGACACGTTGTGTAGCTTCGACGGACGCGAGCCTTTATCAGGCTGTGATCGCGGGACTCGCCGCGCTTTCGGGAAATCGACACGGCCTATTGACGGAAAAAGCGATCGAGTTGATTGAAAACGCCAGCGTCCGAAAAAATGAAGAACGCAAGTTTCTCACCGAACGTTTGCGTATGGGGGAAAAAATTCCGGGATTTGGACATCCATTCTATCCGAACGGAGATCCCAGAGGTAAAAAATTATTGGAATTGTCCGAAAGTTTATTTCCGAAAAATAAGGATCTTCTATTTGCAAAAAAGATAATACACGAAGCGAGTTTACTTTTGGGCGATTATCCGACGATCGATATGGGGCTCGCCGTCGTAAGCCGTACATTGAGGCTACCGAAAGGAGCTGGTCTTGCTCTATTTTCGATCGGAAGAAGCGCCGGCTGGATCGCGCACGCAATGGAGCAATATCAAACCGATCAATTGATTCGACCGAGGGCGCGTTACACGGGTCCGGTTCCTCAAAAATAGATTACGTTTCTTCCTGAAGAATACCAAGTCGTTTTGGTCTTACCTTTGTGATCTGAGGATTTCCGTCGTTTCCGAGAAAAACAAAGGAAGGACCCGGGATTTCTTTCAATCGAACTTTGAAATTTTTTCCCTTTCCGGGGTAGATATCGACTCCAGGAAAAATTTCCTGTTCCACCTCGACGTACGAATCCTTGTCGGGTTCAAAACCCATGATCATGGATTGTTCCTGCCCGAGTAAGTTGTTTAGAATTCCTGAATATTTTAATTTAATTGCGGTGAGTTTGGGAAGGCTTTCCTTTTCTTCGGAAGTCAATTGTCTTCTCTGGGAATCTTCGTTGAGTTTTACAAGACTCAGCTCCACTTTTTTGAGAATGTCCTGATTCTTTTGAACTTCGATACGCAGTTTTTCAAGGTCTTCCAAAAGTTCCGGACGGATTCCCACGGAAACGGACGTTTTCGTTTCGGCGATGGCGCCTAACTTTGTGCAGACGACCGCCTTTCCCGCGACGCAGGTTCCTCCGATCAATTCTCCGCGTCCTCCTCGGATCACGACGGATTCTCCCGCCACGAGCTCGGAGTGCATCGAAGCCTCTTCGATAAAGATCGTGTTTTTCGAGATCAAACGTCCTTGTTCCACAAAACGAGTGTAGATGTCGGCTCCGGATTCTATCAATCCGCCGTTTCTTCCCATGAAGCCCCCGGACAAAACGATATCTCCTGCGGCCTTGAGAAAAACCTTGCCGACCGATTTTTTAACGATGATCGAACCTTCCGTTTCCAGAGTAAATCCGTCGGCGATGGATCCTTCTACGATGATCGTTCCGGGAAAACTCACGTTTCCCGTGGAGAAGTCTACGTTTTCCAAGTGACAGACCTCGTCGACTCGAATGGTCCCTTGTCGATCTAAGATGGGCCTTCCGCTGATGAGAGAATGAACCGTGTTTCCGTCCAAAGAGAGTCTAACGTTCGCTCCGAGTTTCCAGTCTGCTTCCCTTCCAGGTTCGTACGGAAGAATTTCTCCAAAGACATTCTTTCCTTCCTTTCCCGGTGTGGGCGAAATTTTTTCCGCAAGTTTTTGATCCTTCGAAACACTTTGAATGATTTGAATATTCTTAAAATCCACCCGACCGAATTGGTCTTCTTCCAGATGAGGAATCGCTGGGTGGATAAAAAGAATTCGAATATCTCCGTTTTTTCCAGGGACCGGAGCGGTTCCTTCCGCGATCTGAATTTTCTTTCCGTATTCGGGTTCGATCGAAATCCGATCGATGATGTCTTGGAGAACGCCGTAAGCGATTCCTCTCAGTTGAATCGATTCTTTGATCTGCTCGGAACTCAATATTTTTCCGCCGTATTTCGGAGGATGAAAAAGAATAAAAGCTTTCATCTTATCATCCGAAATCTCGATCTCGATTCGAGAGCTTTCCGGTTTTCCCGGCCATTTTCCGATAAGATGAGGAAGTCCGTCGGATTTGAGGACCAATTCTTTGATGATCGTATGTGAAATTTCGGAAATCTGAAAGAGTTCGATTCTTCTTAAAATCTCTTTGGAATCCACCGATTTTCCTTTTTTGCCGGCGGGAAAGACGGAGAGATACGCGAGTCCGTCTTCATTTTCGATTTTGAAGAATGCGTTTTCGTTTTCTTCTAGATCCTTCAGTAGAGAATCGGTGAAATTCTTGAGTGAGTCGCTCATCCGGGGTTTCAGTGTAGAAATCATCTTCCTTTTTACAATCGAAATCTCCCGGAAAAACTTGAATGTTTGGAAAGAAATTTCTTCTAATGATGGTGAGAATGATCCCCTTCCGAAGACGAATGTTGTTCCATCGAGTGAGAATCTGGAGAATGTTCGTGCTTCGAATGGGAATGTCCGAGTCTAAAGAAAATCATCGAAATTCCGACAAATACGATGATGATTCCGCCATAACGAATCACACCTTGCGGTAGTTTTACGAGAAGATTTCGAAAACCGACTCCGAATAAAAAGAGCGCGGGAAAGGTTCCGAGAAAGAAGATCGACATCACGAGCCAACCCGAGCTCGCGCTTCCGGTCGCCAATGCAAGACTGAACGCCGGATACAAAACCGCACAAGGCAATAATCCGGTCACCATTCCGAATGCCATCGAAGTTGTGGGAAGATTTTTACCCTGTTTGAGTGAGGAAAGCAAAGGACCCGCGAATCGATTTAGAATTTTCTGATAGAATCCGGACCGTTCCGGCGTTCCATTCTGGATGAGGCTGAGGCCGAAACCGATGATAAAGATCCCGGAAATGATCGCCGCCAACTCGTGAAGTGATACCAATTTTCCCGCAAGATTGAGACCGGAACCTAATATTCCGAAAATGGCGCCTAACGTGGAGTAGGAGATCCATCTTCCTAAATTATAGAATAAGTTCGTTTTGTATTTTTGTTCCTGGTTTGCGAGATTTAAGGTTCCCGCAAACGGACCGCACATTCCCAGGCAATGAAGCGAACTCGTAATTCCATGAACAAACGCGATCGAAAGAGTTGTCAAAAACAGTTCACTCTGCATGTCTGTGTTCTCCCGTTTTTGGGGTCGGCTGATTCTCTTCTTCGTCGTCAAAAAGCATCCTGTATTTCGGTCCTTCGATGTCCTCGTATTGACCGGATTTTAAGGACCAGAAAAAAACGATCAGAGCTCCGAGCGCTATGAGCATCGCGAGAGGAATCGTGAGATAGAGTGCGTTCATAATTTGGTTCTCCATTGTAACGAGATTGAATTCAACACCACCGAGAGGGAGCTAAGAGTCATAAAACCGGCGCAGATCACTGGAAGCATAAATCCGAACGCCGCGAGCGGTAACATGATCGAATTATAAGTTAATGAAATTAGAATATTCTGAAATACGATGTTTCTTGTTTTTTTTGAAATTTTCACCGCGGAAACGATCGAATCCAATTGATTGCTGATCAATACCAAGTCGGATTTGTCGATTGATAGATCCGATGCGATTCCCATCGAAATCCCTAAGTTGGCCGCCGCCAAACAGGCGGAGTCGTTGATTCCGTCTCCGACCATCACGACCGTTGTTCCCTCTTTCTGAGCGTTTTGGATCACTTTGAGTTTTTCTTCCGGTTTGAGTTCGAAAAGGTGGTGATCGATTCCTACCGCGGTCGCTAAAGATTCCACCTTGGATCTCGAATCACCGGAAAGAATTCCTAAAAATCCGAAGGACTGTTTCAACTTTTCGATCGCGCTTTTCGTTTCCGGACGGACGGAATCTTCTAAAACAAAGCTTGCGAGCAGAGCTCCTTCCTTCCCTAAATAAATTTTACCGTCTTGTTTGAGGGCGCCTAACGAAACAAAATGAAGATTTCCGATTCGATAGGAGGTGGTTTCTCCGATCAACCTGCCTTCCATCCCGGAGCCTGGAATTTCGGCAATTTCTTTCCAAGTATAGGCGATCGGTTCTTCGTTTTGAATTCTTAATTTTTTCCCGATTTCCTTTTTTAAACTCTCTGCGAGAGGATGTGTGGAGCCGGATTCCAAAGAAAGGACAAGGGAATAAATTCTAAGTTTTTCATCCTGACTGAGAAACCGTTCCTCTTGTAGAGAAAGTTTTCCCGTCGTCAAGGTTCCTGTTTTGTCGAAATAGATCCGATCTGCGCGACTGAGAATTTCCAATGAATCCGGATTTTTAACAAGGATTCCTTTTGAGCTGTGGAGTAAATTGCTCACAACATAGGCCGCTGGAACGGCGAGTCCGAGCGCGCAAGGGCAGGCAACGATCAATACGCTGATCGTGTTGAGGACCGCCGATTCCCAATCTTGAAAATAAAATCCATAAATTCCGAACGTCGCGAATGCGATCCCCAAAACGATTTGAATAAAATAGGTTGAAAACCGATCCGTTGTTCTTTGGATTCCCGGCTTTGCTTGCAAAGAGGATTCGATGAGCGCGGAGATTCTGGAGAGTGTACTTTCTTTCGCGGTCGTGGTAGCGATTAGTTCCGCATTCGTACTGAGACACAAGGACCCGGACAGAATCGTATCGCCGTTTTTGTGAGTGACCGGTTTGGATTCTCCCGTTAAAAACGATTCGTCGAAGTAAGCCGTTACGGATTTTAGAATTCCGTCGACCGGAACTCTGTTTCCGTTTTTGAGAAGAATTCTTTCGTCTACTCGGATCGCACTCGGAGCGATTTGTGTTTCTATCTCTTCACGAATGACGGTGTATTCTTGCGGAAGTGTGGACAACAATTCTCCAACCTTTCTTCCCGCTTTCAAACGGATCGCCGATTCTAAGAATTTTCCGATCAAAATAAAAAAGTAAATCGTACACACGGAATCAAAATAGACTTCTCCATGATCGGTTAACGTTACATAGATGCTATAGAAATATGCGAGCGATACTCCGGAAAAAAGAAGCGTGTCCATCGTAAGCATTCTTCTTTTGATCGATTCTTTCGCGCCTTTGAAAAAGGGATATCCGGAATAAAGATAAACCGGAGTCGCAAAGATCCAGGATACGTAATGGAAGAGCCGTTTGAATTCGATTTCGATTCCCGTAAAATATCCGGCATACAATCCGATGCTGAAGAGCATGATATTTCCCCAAGAAAAACCGGCGAGTGCCATTCGATAAAATAAATCTTTGGAAAACCGGGAGACGCCGGTTTCCGCCTTGAGTGGTGAATAGAGAGAAGGTTCGTAGCCGATGCCGATGATGATGGAGAAAATTTCGTTTAGATCGATCCGTTTTCGATCGTAGACGAGTTTCATTCTTCCCGTTGCGAAGTTGATTCTCGCCTCCAAAACTCCTTCGTGATCGCCTAAAACTTTTTCGTTTAACCAAACACAGGCGGAACAGTGAATCTTTCCGATCGTGATTAGCGTTTCGCAGATGCCTTCGTTTTTTTGTATTACATATTCCTGATATACGGATTCTGTTTCCAGGTTCTCCCGATTTTTTCTCTCCGTGTTCACGGACTCGAGCTTTTCGGAACCTCTCAACGTATAAAACTGAGTCAGCCCGTTATTCACAAGAAGTGTCGCGAGGCTTCTGCACCCGCTACAACAAAACGATTCCGTTTGCGCGTTGATTTCACCGAGAATGAGATCTTTTTCGGTGCGGATCGGTGTGTTGCAGTGGTAGCAGTTTGTAACTTGAAACAAAGTTTCCATAGTCTATTGGATTCTTATTTCCGCCGTTTTTTGAAGGACTCTTCCCTCGATTTCTCCTTGGAGACTGAGAATCCAGAGACCTTCCTCCGGAATTTCCACCGTTCCAACATAGGTCCCCGGATTTTTCGAATCTTCACTCAAACTTAAGGAACGATTCCATTCATCGGTTGCGGATCTTTCGATTAGAATCTGGAGTTTGGCTCCGGAAATCGGAGCCCCGGATTTTTTAAACTGGATTGAAATTGGATTCTTCCCTTTCTTGAATTCGGGAGTCGCCGTGAAAAGTTTGCTCTCGTAAGAATAACCTTCCGCGATCATCTTTCTTTGTTCGAGGATGGACTTTTCATAGTTCAATCCTTTCTCATAATATCCTTTTTCGATCGGTCCGGTATATCCTTCACTCGCATAACGGATCGTAACGACGGTCGCGGCGATCAACGCGACGAATGCAACCCCGATCCATACGAATGCAAGTTTCATACTCTTATGTAGTGCCATTCAATTTTTCCTTGTTTCCTCTTTATTTGATCGGGATTCGAAATGGGATCGTCTTTTTTAATTGAAAGTTTGGATTTTTCAAATCCGTGATTCGGAGCGATATTTGATGGGTCGGTTTGAACTGATCTTCGGGAACAGGAACCGTTTCTAGGATGATTCTAAAATCCTGAGAATCGTTTCCCAAAACCTGAATCGCCGGTTTTTCCGTTCCACCTAACAGAATATGAACGGGAGAACGAAGCGTGCTATCCGCGACTTCTACTTTGAGTTCTCGATTGTCAAATGTAAGATTCAAAAGGTGTCCGTTGTAGAAATTTCTTACCAAACCGCCAGGAACTTCCATCGGTTGTATGATTCTGTCCGGAAGAACGTTCGCGTAGAGTGGAACACGGTTGTAAAGAAGGGTTCCGGCCGCGGTCAAAACGCAAAGAAGAAGTGTTCCATAAACCAAACTTCGAGGACGGATCCAACGCACTTTTGATCCCGGTTGATACGCTTGGGTTTCGGACATATATCCGATCAGAGTTTTTTTTCCTTCTTTTCCCATCGTTTTTGTACACGCATCCACGCACTTTCCGCATGCGATACAGCCTACGTTCGTTCCTTCGCGAATGTCGATTCCCGTTGGACAAACCACCAAACATAGATTACACGCAGTGCAATCTCCTTCTTGAACTCCGGCCTTTCTTCTGGGTTCGCCGCGTTTGAAATCGTAGGTTACGTTCACGGAGTTTGCGTCCATCATCACGGTTTGGAATCTCGCATATGGGCACGCGTATTTGCAGAATTGTTCTCTTACGAAGGCCATGTCGAGATAAAGGGTCGCGGTAAAGAATGCGGTAAAATACGTCCAGACCGGCGGACTTGCAAGAAACGCGGAAGATCTGATTTCGTTTATCATTTCATACGGATCGGCGAAATAGGATACCCACGCCAATGCACCGAGTATGCTCACGAGAATCCAGAGAAAGTGAACGATAAATTTTCCGAACTTCGGTGCGTCCTTTTTACCGTATTTGGATCCGAGGATCGTTCTTCCGATCCAATCAAAAACGTCCGTGAACACGGTTTGAGGACAAGCCCATCCGCACCAGACCCTTCCGATCAATGTCGTAAAGAAAAATAGGGAAAGTCCCATTCCGATCAGGAAAAGATGTAGGTAGTATCCTTCTTGCGGAGTAAAAATATTTCCAAGAAGATAAAACTTACGATTTGGAATGTCGAGTCGGATGAAGGGGTGTTCTCCCCAACGGAGCCAAGGTAGAAAAAAATAGATGGGAAGTAAGATCGCTTCTACTAAGTATCTTGCCGAACGAATCTTACCGGTAATATGCCTGGAGATGACCACAAAAGTCCTCCTTAGTGGTCTCTGGAAAGAAGGAGAGGTGCAACGCCCGTTGAATTCTCGATTCTTTCCGGAGTAAAACAATCAGACTCTTGGATGAGATCTGTTTCAGGATTTCATCCAAGAATTTCATAAACTACTTCGACGCCTTTAAACTTGCGTTCTGAGTCGCAAGCCAAGCCATCACCTGATATACTTTTTCGGAACCGAGAGAATTCTCATGCGGAGGCATAGGTCCTCTTCCCAGTTTCGTTTTGTCTACTGCGATTCCTTTCATAATCGTCGTGTAAACTTCTGCATCGGTTGAACCGTGGATCCATTCCGCGTCGATCAGGTTCGGACCGACCAAACCTTGACCGGTTGGACCATGGCAGGCCGCACAGACCGTTTTGAAGTTTTTTTCTCCCTCTGCGATCGCTTCGGCGTTTCCACGCATGGGATTGCTTCCGTCATTGCTTGTTACGGCCACCGCTTTCGGAAACTTCGCTTCGTGTTCCTTTACTTCGTTTTCATAGGCAACGTCTTGTTGCCAACTGGAAAACTTATGATAGTAAATCGAATACACGACTGCAACGACGATACTGATCACGAAGATCCACTTCCACCATTCCGGCATCGGATTGTCCGATTGTTTGATACCGTCGAAATCTTTATTTGAATCATGCGTCATGGATCAGTCCTCCTCCAGCATTCTATACTTTGGATCTTCCATTTGTACCTTGCGTTTCTTGTTGTAAACGTATGCGGTGATAAGACCGATCGCTAAAACAAGAACTGGTAGTCTTGCAAATTTGTAGATTTGAATCAGTTCCAGTTCCATACTTGCCTCACTGAATCGACTTGGACAACTCTGCAGTGTCCCTGCCTAATTTTAGGAGATAGGCGATGAGCGCGTCTCCTTCCGTTTTGCCTTCCAATTCTTTCGCCGCGGAAAGATAATCGGCTTCCGTATAAGGAACTCCGACTTTGGAAAGACCTTTCATGTGATTTACGATCTCTTCCGCGTTTACCTTCGCGCTTTCTTCGAATAACCAAGGATAGGCGGGCATTACGGATCCGGGAGAAGTGTCTCTCGGACTGATCAAGTGTGTCTTATGCCAAGCGTAAGAAGGTTGGATCTGAGATTCGTGAGCGAGATCCGGTCCGGTTCTTTTAGATCCCCAGAGAAACGGATGATCGTAGACAAATTCTCCTGCCTTCGAATATCCGTCTCTTCCATAGGATTTCGATGGATCAAAACGATCCACTTCCCATTTGAAAGGACGAATCATCTGCGTATGACAGTTGTTACAACCTTCTTTCTGATAGATATCCCTTCCTGCGAGTTCCAAAGCGGAGAACGGTTTTACTCCTTGAATCGGAACCGCGGTTCTGGAAATAAAAAACGGAGGGATCAACTCGAAGATACCGCCGATCAAAACCGCGATCGTCGTATAAACGGTGAACTTAACTCCTTGTTTTTCCCACTGATCGGTAAAACCAGAAAACCAATCCAGAAGTATGTCGAATAGTTTCATGCTTTTCCTCCTTCCTCTTTCACTCTCAGGTCCACTTCTTGAAAGCCGGAACCGGAGGTTTGAATCGTTTTGATCACGTTATAGATCATCACAAAAACTCCACTCAGGTAAAGAACACCGGCCACACCTCTTGCGAAGCGGAAAGGTTTGAGAACTTCGGTGATTTGAACCCAGTTCGGATATTGAAGAAATCCTTTGGAATCGATCGCTCTCCACATAGAACCTTCCGTGATTCCGGAAACCCACATCGAAACGATGTAAAGAAGAATTCCGAGCGTTGCCAACCAGAAGTGAGTGTTCGCAAGTTTTTCAGAATAGAGATTGGTGTTCCACAATCTTGGAACAAGATAGTAGATCGCGGCGAAAGACATCATTCCCACCCAACCGAGAGTTCCGGAGTGAACGTGACCCACGATCCAGTCGGTGTTGTGACCCAAGGCGCTGATCGAACGAATGGAAAGAAGGGGACCTTCAAACGTCGACATACCGTAGAACGTGATCCCGACGAGCATCATTTTAAGAAGAGCGTCCGTTTTGATCTTTTCCTTCGCTTGTGTTAGGGTGAGAAAACCGTTCAGCATTCCTCCCCAAGAAGGCATCCACAACATGATCGAAAACGCCATCCCCGTCGTTTGAAGCCATTCCGGAAGTGGGGTGTTGAGCAAATGGTGAGGACCAGCCCAGATATAGATGAAGATCAAAGACCAGAAGTGGATGATCGATAATCTATGACTGTAGATCGGTTGTTTGATATGTTTCGGAAAGTAGTAATACATCAAACCTAAAAATGGGGTAGTTAAAACAAACGCTACCGCGTTGTGTCCATACCACCACTGTATGTTCGCGTCGTAAACTCCCGAGAAAACCGAGTAGGACTTAGTTAGTCCGACCGGAACGGAGAGATTGTTTACGATAAAAAGGATTGGAACGGTAACGAACGAAGCGATGTAAAACCAGATCGCCGCGTAGAGTTGTTTTTCCTCTCTTGTGAAGATCGTCGCGAAAAAGTTCACGATGAAAATCACGAACCACACAACGATCAAAAGATCGAGAGGCCATTCCAATTCTGCGTATTCCTTGGACTGATTGAGTCCTAAAGGAAGAGTGATCGCCGCGAGAAGGATTGTCAGATTGTATAACACAAAATGAATCTTCGCCAGAGAATCGCTCCAGATTCTTACTCTACAGAGTCTTTGGATCAAGTGATACGCGGTTGCAAAGATGATACTCAATGCAAATCCGAAGATGGCGGCGTTTGTGTGCAAGGGTCTGATTCTTCCAAAACTGAAATATTGCGTGAAATTCAGTTCCGGATAAACCATTTGAAATGCGGCGAGAACACCCACTAACATGGATGCTACTCCCCAAACCATAGCCGATATGATGAACCCTTTTACGATTGAATCGTTGTATTTGGCGTTCGTTTGGCTCATGAGATTTTGTCTCCTGATTCGATTATTCCTTCGGTCTAAACTCTCAAAGTCAAAAAATTATATACTATTTTAATAAAATAGAATATTCATTTTTAATTTAGAGTTTTATAATTTTACCTTATATGAAAACCGACTTGGAAAGAAAAGAAATCCCAGGGTGATTTCATTGAGATAGGACATGATAATTGTCAAGTTTCCGGGTTTTGCTTGCGGTTGAGGGAAAAAGGGACCGAAAGAATATGGTCTTTCCGAATACGAAGGATCTTGAGATTCTTTCTCAGAATTGGATTCAGTGATGGGTTGTTGTTTCTAAATTGGAAATTCCGCGGAGGGCTTCCAGATTTAAGAAACGAATTCTGTTTTTGTGAATTTCAATCCAATCCCGATTCTTAAAATCCGAAAGGGCACGGACAAGAGTTTCCGTAGTGGTTCCAACCATCGAAGCCATAATTTCCCTCGTAAGATTCAATTCGATTTCCGGTTCGTTTCCGGACGCCGTTTGAAAGGAAATGAGAAGCTCCGCGAGTTTACTGTGAACCTGTTTCGTACCGAGGGCAACGGTCTGATCTTCTAATTCTTTCCATTCTAAGGCCATTTGTTTTAGGATTTCCAATTGAAGTTTTGGATCTTCTTTCATGAGATCTTCTAAAACGCCCTTTTGAATGTAACAAGCTTCCACCGGTTCCAGAGCTTCCGCGTTTTGGGAGAACGTGCTTCCGGCTAAGAGATCTCTAAAACCGACCCATTCTCCGGACCTTCGGATCGAAAACGTTTGTTCTTTACCGGAAGGTGAGTTCCGAAAAATGCGGACGCATCCAGATTTGATGAAATAAAAACCGTCTGCTTTATCGCCTGAATGGATTACCGTTTCCCCTTTGCGAAAAAGTCGGAATTCTTTCGTAGAATTGATCTTATCCAAAGTGTCCATGGAGACACACTTCAAAACCGATTTGTGCCGATTGGAACAAAAATAACAGTCGGGGGAAAGTTGATCCTCGTTCACGAAACCCAGACTCTCCATGTTTTTCGAGGTTGTAAATGCATTTTGTTCTCTAAGCAATGGGACGGTAAAAAAATGGAGATCAAAAAAACGGTTCGAGATTTTTCTCTTTCTTGTAGAATTGGGAAAACGACCGAAACTAAAAACAATGGATCTCAATTTTAAAGATAAGCTCCAATCCGGGATGTCTTCCATAGACAATCTTTCCCGAAATCTTCCTCCTCAGGTGCAGAAGACTCTTTTGTATACTGGAATTTCTTTGGCCGTTCTGGGTGTTTCTTTGGCGATCCTTGTCGGTGTCCAGAGGGGAAAGGAAGGTGCGGCTTTTGAGGACCAAGCGAAAGAATTGGATCGAAAAGCCTTATTCTTAGAAGATATAGAACGCAATTACAATCGAAAACGAAAATCCATCCGCTACAGCGATCCGGATCTTTCCGGGTTAGAAGATTCCTCCTCTCTTGAAATCGATCGATACGAAAGGGAAAAACCGAAGAGCGGACTTTTACCGGAGTCGAATTCTCCAGAAGGAAAGGACCCATTGAGAGATGGAAGAAGGGAAGGCGGAGGAACACCGAAACTTCCGACGGAATCCGATTCTCTTCCAACCAATGACCGAGAGAGAACACCGGACTCGAATCGAAAACTCGAAGATCCGGGAACGGTGACACCCGATCGAGGGAATTCGAATTCTTCCATTGGGGACAAACCGAGTTTGATTCGTCCGCCTAAAAATAATTCGAAGGGATCCCCCGAACTGAGATGAAATCGATTCGAATTTTAATTCTTACCGTTTTCTTTTTCGGAATTTCTTTTTCGATTTTGGCGGATATGCCTCTTCCGTTTCCGGAAGAATCGACAAATTCTTCTCCTGAACCGGAAGTGATTCCGGAGAATACGTCCGGTTCCGCGAAAACACAAACGGAAGAATCGAAGGCATTGTCTTCTGAAAAACCGGATTCTTCTATAAACGCAGACGGCGAATCGAATTCAAAGGCGACTAACGTATCAAACCCTTCGACTGAGACGAAAGAATCAAGAACCTCATCCAAAGACTCTATGGAAGGGACTCCCGATGTTCCGGAAAAAACAACTCTTCCAAATTCTTCCAAGACGAGTTTGAAAAAGAAGAAGGACAAAAAAAAAGAAGATCCGTCCGAAAGCGGTTATAAGAAGGGCGTACTTCGTCTCAGAGAGAATCAGAGAAACAACGCAAAGACCGAGTTCAACCAAGCGAGCGCACAGGGAAAAACAGCAAACGCTTCCAAATTGGAAGATGCAAAGCTGACGGCTGAGAGCGCGAGTGACGCGAGTTCCATCACGGAACAAATCGATTCCGAAGACGAGAAATGGAAGGCAGTTTTTGAAGTAGCCCGTGCATTGCGGGGAAATGGAAAAATTCCGGAGGCGGAATCTCAATATCTGAAGATCATTACCGAGGCTCCGGAAACCTTCCAGATGATTTCTCTCCTCTCGCTCGGAGAAATGCTTTCACCTACGGATCGAAAGGATTCCGCGAGAAGGTACCTGCTTCAGCTCGTAAAACTTCTTCAAAAAAAGCCGGAAATGGATCCTGGGAAGCAAAACCTGGAAAAAGCGGTAACACTCATCGCAAGAATCTACGGAGATCAAGGAAAATACGAAGAGGCGGAGAATTGGGCGAAAGCGTATCTTAGTCGAATGAACCCGGAAGCCTCCGAAGATTCTCCTTTTGTAAAAGAACTCCGGAGAATTCTAAAACGACGATACTATTGAGTTCGGAAGAATTTTTGTTTTGAAGACGAGGGAAAAATCGAGACGTTTTTGAAATCCGAGAAGTAGGATTTTATTCTTTTTCTCCTCCGAAAAAAAAGACGAGATTCCTCCCTTTGAATCTGTCGGAACTCCGACAATCTTTCCGTAAAAGTCGCGCGCCCCACCCAGAATCGGGCGGAGGAGGAGAGGCGGTGGGAAAAAACGGGGAACATTTCTCTATCAGAAAATTCTAATTTTGTAAACTAAAAAAACAGAATGATTTTCTAGGAACTCCCACGAAAATACAGTTCCGGACGTTTTGCTTTTCTCTTCTTCCTTTCGATAAGGGTAGGAAAGGATTGGAAAAACGGAATCGTTACTTTCCAAAGGTTTTCTTCTACAACCGCGCCGGGAAAAAGTGAACCATTTTTTCGAAAGCTTTTGAATAAGGTTCCGGGTTATCGGTTTGAGAACCCGGAAAGGAAGAAAAAAGAAAGAAAATTAGAAAATTCTTATGTTAAAGAAACGTTTACGTCGAGTTTTCCGAACTTGGAGAATAGGCTGATTCCGAGAGAAGGTTTTTTAGGAATCTTTAATGTTTCGTTTTTGGAATCGACGATGTTTGGCGCTGTGATTTCGATAGACTGTCCCGAGGTTGCGAAAATATTCATCGCATTTCCGGTGGTCATGTTTGCGATTTCCCCCAGAATATCTTTATATTCGTTTTTGATATCCTGTTCACTCATTCCAGGCATCAAAACACCCGCGATTTTGTAGGCCGCGTCGTAGTTCAACCCGTAGACAACTTCTCCGTTGAACGTTCCGATTACACCGATGACAATCGAAAGTTCAAGGTTGGTTTCAGGGCTGTCTTTGATACCGATTTTTCCTCGGATGAGGTCCGTTTTTAAGACATCTCTAAAAACGATGGTCGCCGCTTCAAGAAAGGGATTTACCAGTTCAGCCCGGATTTGCATTATTCTTCTGCCTTTTGACCGATCCTTCGTTCAATCGGGTATTTTTCCTGAAGGGCCTGGCTGATTTCCATAACAAACCCGTTCATCAGGTTTGGATTGTCTCTCAAATCGGGGCCCTGGGAAGTAATGATTTTAGACGAATTGATTTCCATGGAAGCAAATTCGACGAAGACATTTTTTTCGGAATCCTTATACGGACCTCCGACTTTTTTAGAACCGAAAGCAACCGTTGTCAAATCTTTCAGAAATTGCGTGTTATTTCCCAAACGAATCGTCTGATTCCCCGATTTTAGTTCCCAGAGATTCAAAAGGGTTTGATCTTTGTAGTCTTGGATCGGAGTTCCTAAGAGGGAGGCGATTTTTTGCAATCCGTCCGGTTCTTCTTGGAGCGCCTTGAGTTTCGCCTTCCATTCGTCCTGAGATTTGGATCTGTTTTCCAAAAGCATCTTGCTCTTCAGGAAATTTTTTCTTTCCTCAAAAGAGACTTCTTTTCCGTCTTGATTCTTCGGAAGTTTTCCGTCTTTTTTCTCGTTTTCGTATTTTGCTCTTAGAAGTTCATCCGAAATCGGAGCTTCCTTTTCCGCGAGTTTGGTGAGTTGGTCGTCGGTATAAGAAAGAATTCTCAATTGGACCCGGGCAGACGTGGATTCTTTTTGAACGTTGATTTCTCCGTCCGTTTTTTTGAGATCGGAATTGAGAAGGGAATCATAGAGAACGCTTGCGTTTTTTCGATCGATTCGATATTGCATTGGAGCGGAATTCAGAATCTGTTTGTAGATCGCCTCGGGTTTACGAACATCCTCGTCCGAATAACCGGCTCCTCCTACGGATTCTCTGTAGATTCTTCTGGCCTCATCCGAAAGTTCTTCTCGAATTCCGGTTTCCGAGACGGAGAATCCAGTAGCGTCTGCGATCTGTTTGGTGACGACCAAACTTCGGATCGTTTGAAATGCGCAGGATTGGAGCGTCGCAGGGTCCTCAGCGAGGGAAGGAGCGATACTTCTATATTGAAAAAAACAATCCCTTCTCGCGGCCTGAAAATAATCCATAGGAATCGAATAATCTCCGATTTTGCCGGCGTTCACGCTGGAGCGACCCGAGATTACGTCAAAAAAGCTTTTTTCGGCGTCTCCGGGGAGAAAGGTGATGATCAAACCACTGACAAGAAAGAAAAGAAAGATAGCGACTACGCCGCGGATGATTTTGTCTTTGAGAGAAACGTTTTCTAATTCCATGTTTGTATCTGTAAACTGAAAGAGTTTGTGAAGGAATATTTCTGTAAAGGAGAAAAGTGAGAAAAACGCTTCAGAAACCGGCTCAATCGACAGATACATAAAATGATGCTCTTTATCGCAATTGCACTCATTCTTGTAGGACTTCTTTGTTTTATCTACGTATCTCTGAACCCGCACGGTTCCGGGCAAGAGCGTCCCACGTCCAAGGTTGGTTCCTCTCGTCCCGGGAATTCGGACATCGATCATCTGATTTCGAGGCCGAATGCGAAGAGGGGAGGGGAAATTCTCCTATCCAATAAGCGGTCTTTGCAGATGGAGAATACGGAAAAGCAGAGATATCTCGAAAACAAATTCGTGGAAGGAAGAAAAATTCCGAAGCAGAGCCCCGTTTCTCAATCTTCCTCCGAATCTCACTTGGAAATCCTTCCAGAGGAAGAGAAAGAATTTATTTCTCAAGAATCGGATCACTCTGGAATTCAGGTTCTGGAGGAATCGGATTCTTCGTCTTTTATAAAAGAAAATAAGCCGGAAGAAGTGAGAGAGATTCGATTTGAAATCGAAGGTCTTCTCTATCTGGATCAGAATCGAGAGATTCCGTTTGAGAGGCTCGCGGATAAGAAGGAAGAACTGACACCGGATCTTTTGAAAGGTCTCAAAAGAATCGGGCCGGGAAAGTTGAACGAGAGCAAGGATTCTCTTTCTTTCGAAGCCCTGAACAGCAGTTATCGATATTCTTTTTCTGAGATTGAAAAGATTCTCTTCTTTGACGAAGGGATCGTCTTAATCCCTTCGAAATCGAATTATCCGGTTCCGGTCTTTTTTACAAAAGAGACGAGCCACCTCAAATCCTATCTAGAAAATTCTTCTCAGGTATTTCCTTCTTAAGGAAATCATTGATTCTTGGTTGAATTTGTCGGAACTCCGACAAATTTTCCGTGAAAACGTCGCGCGCCCCACCCTGATCTTGGGTGGAGGGGAGCGGAGGCGGGAAAACGTTCGTTCGAATTTTTCTCTAACAGAAAATTCTACTTTTTGCAAGTAGAATTTGTGACTTCGACGCTCTGTCGGAACTCCGACAAATTTTTTAGATGTAAGAAATTGCCCTTACCGGAATCGCTCTATAAAAAATTTTCAACGTCCCTCGACGTGAAGAAGTCGAGTTGTCTTTACGATGATTCTTACAAGAATATAAAAAACAAGACCACCTCCGAAAAGAATGATCTGTGGAAGACGGATCGCTTCCAGAAGATTGCTCACCGGTTCATTAAAGTAGACGGCGACTAGGTCGAATACGCTAAAGATCACTAGGATCCCAAAGAGGCTCGGATATTCTCTCTTGATCACATTCCGGATCGAAAAAGAAAGCGTCGGTTTCTTGTAACCTCTCAACTTTGGAATAAAGGCGGGAACCGTGTTCGCCCAAGCAAGATACGCCTCACCGAATTTTTTTCTTAAGAATTGTTCTTCGGCAAACATAATTCTTTCGTAATATACCCAGAAGAAAAGAATAAAAACCGATGCGATCAGAAAGTTCTTAAGGAATAGAACGGCTCCCAAATATAAGAGAAAGTTTCCCAAGTAGAGAGGATGGCGCATGAGGGAATAAATTCCTTCCTGATTTACGACGTCCGCGACTTGTTCTTTCGTATTTCTTCCGGAAGTTCTCGCTGGAGCGTAACCGATCACAAAGCTCCGAACAAAAAGACCGAGAAGGCTGATTCCCAAACAAATCGCTTGGTAATAGAGATGATAGGTGTAAGAATTTCCGGGGAACTGATAAAAAGGCAAAAGCCCGAGGCAGAGGATCAAAATGATTCCGGGGATATAGGATCTCCAACGAAACAGAAAATTCCCCTGCGATTCAAATTCTTCGATCAAAGCCATGCTTTCGTCCTAATTTTAGATTTCTTGTGAAATGAAATTGGAAGCCTCTGGACTGTCAATAGAGAATCCGCTTCTGTTCCGGGAAGGTTAGAAAGAATCGGGGAAGGAATCCTTCCATTCAAATCTCTCTCGAAACCGATTCAAAAATTCGGGATCGAGAACATAAAAAACGGAATCGTTTCCGCTTCGAAAGATTGGTTCTTTTTGTGAGGTCTTTCCGATCCATTCTAACTCGTAGACCGATTCCGAATTTTTTCCGGAGTAAATGTTTATCCTTAGTTTCTCACCAGAAGAAAGGTTTTGGATGGTTTCATAAAACGGTTTTTTAAGAATTCTCTCCGCCTTTGTCTTAAAAAGTCTTTCGACCCAAAGTCCACAATCTTCTCCCCAACAATGATCTTGTTCCGAATTTGTAATCGTCCATTGTCCGGGTGAAACCTGTTGGATTTGTATCGTAGGATTGGTCTTTGAAGAAATCTCTATAAGAATAGTATGAATTTCTGATATTTCCATTTCATCGGGAATCAAGGAATTCGATAGGAAAAAAGTCTCGTTTCCGCGTCCGGCCAAAGGATTGAGACTCTCTTCCACAAACCAGATTTCCTTGTTCTCGGGGATTCTCACGAAGGTTCCCGTTTCCTGTTTTCCGGAGACTCCGATCTCCAACTTCCCGACTTCTCCGGATTCGGTCTGGATTTCGAGTTTTAGTTCTTCTCCGTTTAAACCGAAGTCCTGATTTTTTGAATGTGTTGCGATCTTGGAAAACTTTCTTAGCTTTAAGACGGCTGAAAGAAGTGATTCTATCTTTTTGAGATCGGGTCTTGCGGTTGTTTCCGGTATCTGTACGCTCCAGTTTCCATTCTTTCTTTCCATAAGAATTTCGTGTCCTTTTCTTCCGATTCGGATTCTTTCGATTTCGGAACTCTTGTAAGGAAAAAAAGGCTCCGCGTTGTGATAGGATTTTTGAAAAAACAAAAACGGATCCGAGAGAAGAAGAAAGATCGTTCCTAAAAACAGGTTCATCAGAAACAAAGAAAGGGCTTTGTCCTTTTTGAAAAAATTCAAGAGGGAGGCGATCCAAAAAGATCCGGAAGATAGAAAACTCATTTTGTTTCTTCTTCTCCTCGAAAAGAATTTCGATGTCGAATTCTTAAAAACGTATAGAGACCGAGTAAGAATGGAATCCCCAAAAGATTCAAAAAGCTCAAAACGAATTTTTCCCTTTCGGAGAAAGGTTTTAACTTCAACACCGCGGATTTTTTACCCCGGATTTGAATGAGATCCGTATCACCGGAGGAAATATCTAATGAATTCAATAAAAATGGAATATTCGATTCTTGATAAATGTCTCTCGTTTCCGGAAAGACGAGTAGGTCGGAAACAACGTAAGGAGAGCCGATTACGAGAATCCGAGACGTTTTTCCAATCTGTGTTTTTGAAAAAAAAGTTCTTCCGTCTTTTGGATTCGGCGGATTTGAATAACGGGAATCGAAACTTCCTTCCAAGAGCGCTCCGATGATTTGTTTTTTTCCGGACGGTCGAGGTGTGGTTGCAAAAATTTGTTTTTCTCCTAAGGCGACAATCTCGGAACGGACTTCGGATTCTTCTCCTGCGAAAAGGATCGGTTGCATTCTCACGTTCGGTTGTCTTTCCGGATCCAAACTCACACTGGAAGACCAAGGGATCAGTAGATTCTCCAGAGGTGCGGTGAAAGGATTCTCTTCGCTTAACAATTTTTCCTTTTTCCCTGCCAGAATCCATGCAGGATACGGAAATCTTCCGATCACACCGGGTTCGATTTCCATAAGAGGTCCGATCGGAAGGGAATGTTCCAGATCGAGAACGATGTCCTTGTTCACACTGAAGCCGTATGAGGAGAAGATGGAATTCAATTCTTCGATTTCTCCAGTCGGTCTCGCGATCCCCGCATTGTTAGGCGACATTCCGATTCCTTCCTCTCGATTCGGAGTTTCCAAACGAAAGTCCATCGACTTTGCGAAAAGAATCAAACTTCCTCCGCGTAGTAGGAATTGATCCAGTTGATAAGCGCCTTTTTCGGTTAGGGTTCCGGATCCGATCCAAAGAAGAGTGTGAATTTCTTCCGAAAGTTCTTCTTCGTTTAACAAAATTTCAGGGATCGGACCGTATTCTTCCTTAAGAACCTGGTGCGCCAAAACACCGATACTGTCCTTCCCACTTGCGGGTCCGGGAGGATCCGTCGATAGAACTCCGGGAACTTGAACGAGTGCGATGCCCGATTCTCCGGGGTTTCGAATCATTTTTCGAAGCGTTGTCAGTACCTGGTATTCGATCTGTTCTGCAAAAAATGCGACTGGGATCGTTTCCTTGAACGCTCCGAGTGAAAGGGTAATTCCCATATAAGCCTGTTTTATCTGAGAGGAACCTCTTTCGTTCTTTTCCAAAATCTGCGGTGAAATCCCCGATTCGATCGCTTTTTTACGATCCTCTTCCGAGACGTCCGGATCATGAAATCGTAATATTACGTTGGAACCTCCGAGGTCGCTCAGTTCGTTTAACAATTCCTTGGTGAGATCCAAAGAGGTTTTGTATTCTCCGGGAATCTGAGTGGAATAGTACGCGTCTATAATGAGTGTTTGATTCAAATTTTTGAATATATTTTTCGTACTTTTCGAAATTTCAAAACGTCCTGAAACGGAAAGGTCCTTTCTACAGGCGAAGTGACCCAGGATCCCGTTCGCGAAAAGAAAAATCAGAAAAATCTGGGAGAATAAGAATGCGGAGTTCGAGTTGAACTTCAAAAAGAGGGCGCGTATTTTTGAGATCATCGTTTCGACCTCAATCGAATCAAATTTGCATACAGAATTGTGAAGGAAAAACTCAGATAGAAAAAAATCTCTCTTCCGTCCAGAATTCCCAAACGAAAGGTTTCAAAGTGTTTCGACAAAGAAAGATACGATAGGATTCTACTTAGATCCGGGCCGAAAAATGGAAGAAAGGGTTTGTAACCCAGAAGAAAGAAAAGGAGACAAAAGATGAGCCCCAAAAGATACGAACTGATCTGATCCTTCGTCAAAGAGGATGCAAGACTTCCGAGCGCGAGATTTGCACCTCCCAAAAGAAAAATTCCGAGATAACCGGCGAACGTGGTTCCTATATCCAAATCTCCCAAGTAAAGGATCGTCGTCGGAATCGGAAGAGTGAACAAAAGAACAAATCCCAAAAAGGACCAAACTCCTAAAAATTTTCCGAGCACCAATTCGAATTCTCTGAAGGGAAGCGTGAAAAGAATTTCCAAAGTTCCGGAACGTTCTTCTTCGGCCCAAAGACGCATGGAAAGAGCGGGAATAAAAACCACATACAAGATCGGAACCCAGAGAAAGTAGGCCTCCATACTCGCGGATTTGAGATCCCAAAAAGAACCGTCTCCGAATCCAAAAAAGAAAAGGAAAGAAGTTAAGAATAGAAAAAACGCGGCAAAAATCGTTCCGATCGGGGAGTTGAGATAAACCGAAAATTCCTTCCAAAAGATCGTCTTCAGGTTTCGAAAGGACGCAATGATCGGATCGGAAAGATTCATTGCTTCGATTTTCCTGTCAGAGTTTCAAATACGGATCCTAAAGAATTTTTTTCCGGGATCAGGGAACGAATTCGAAACGGAGCTTTTTTAAGAATTCCGAATACTTCTTCCGCTCGGAATTCGGAGGATCGAATTCTGAATTCCTGAAAGCCTTCTTCCTTTTTATCCGTTTTTTGGATTTCATACGTTTTATCAGGGAAGAATTTGGAGAATTCTTCCAACGATGTTTCCGCCAAAACAAGACAACCTTCTCCCTTGGAAATGGAGGAAACCGATGCGTCCGCGATGAGTTTTCCTTCGGACAAAACGAGAATATGATCGCAGATTTCCTCCACCTCCTGCAATACGTGGGAGGAAAAAAGAATCGTTTTATTCTTTCCTAATGTACGGATCAGACTTTTTAATTCTCCGATCTGAAGCGGATCGAGACCGCCGCTCGGTTCGTCTAAGATGATATATTCAGGATCTTGAATGATCGATCCCGCGAGGGAAACTCTCTGTTTGAAACCCTTTGATAAAAAGGAAATCGGTCGATAAAGAACTTCTTTTAGACTCAAAAGTTCGACGGCGATCTCGACCTTATTTTTGAGAAAATTCTTTTCAATCCCTTTTGCGGAAGCCAAGAAGGAAAGATATTCAAAAACGGTAAGATCGAAATAAATCGGAGACGACTCGGGAAGATATCCGATTTGTTTTTGGATTTCGATTTTGTTTTCTAGAAAGTCGCGTCCATCAAAACGAATGGAACCGGAAGTGGGGAGGAGATAACCCGTCAAAAGCCGAAGTGTTGTCGTTTTGCCAGCTCCGTTCGGTCCTAGGAGCCCCGTGATTCTTCCTTTTGGAATTTCAAAGCTTAGATCGGAGACGGCGATCTTTCCGGAATAAGCGCGGTTGAGTTGTCTTACGGAAATTGTTCCCATTGGGATAATCACAAAGACTGCGGACGAACGAAGAGCGGCAATCGTTTTTCAAACGGTTAAAGACCTAATTTACCGTCCACTTTGAATTTTCTTAAAACTTCCAAAAGGTCCGGGCTTAAGTTTTTGATCTTCATCTTTACACCGAAGTTATCCATAAGATTTTTGAGAGTGAGTAGTTTTGCGATTCCGCTGGAAGTGATTTTTTTTACACTTTCTACGTGGAATTCCACATCGGAAATGATTCCACCGGAAGCCTTTCTGGAAACCTCGTCAAAAATTTTATCGTAACCGTCGATTACAGTTGTATCGATGACTACCTTTCCCGATTTTCCTTCTACATTGAATTTTGACATACGATCTTCCTTTCGTTCCCTATCTCTTTTTCATTTTTCGGACTTGTTGCAAAGTCATTCATTTTCACTCGGAAGGAATTCTTCGCGGAGTGAAGTACCCATTCCATTTTTTTCTACAGCAATAGACGTAATAAGTTGCAATCCTAAGAAGATGATATATGTCATCGATTTCGTAAATTAATTTCTGTACTTCGGCAGATATAATTTAATAAGGACGCGTCTTCCTCCAGAATCCAATCCCTGTAATCCGATCCTTCTTCCAAAAGTTCGAGTCCGCATTGCTTAAGAAGTAAATGAATGCTATTTCTCGGAAAATACGTGTGTTCATGTACTTCGGAAAATTCTTCCTTCGTGAGTTTGTGGGAGAAGGTGAGAATGGATTCTAAACGATTGGATTTTTCTAAAAATCGATTCTTCCATCGAATTTTAAAATCTCCGACCCGTTCGTGAAACGTCTGACCGTCGAAGTGAGTTTTAAAATTGTATAAACTACTCAGGTCAAAGAAGAACAAACCGTCCGGAGAAAGATGCCTTCGGATTCGTAAAAAGGCGGATTTGAGTTCGGATTCGTTTTTGAGGTAGTTGAGGGTGTCGTGTGTGGAAAGAATCAGATCAAAATTCTTCCTTTCTAGATCAAAGTTCAGTAAATCAGAATGGACAAATTCTCCATCAATCGGCTTTTTTTGAGCAATTTCGAGCATTTCCAGACTTGAGTCTACGCCGGTCCATTGGATCGACCGAGGAAATTTTTCCCAAAGTTTGCAGGTTCCACAACCCAGATCCAAGACCGTTTTGGGGAGAAATTTTTCGCTGTGATTGGAGTAGGAAGAGAGGATGAACTCGGCCCAGCGATCGTACTGGACATCTTTCATAACTGCATCATACACGGTGGAAAAGCCGGAATAAGGCTTTTTTTTAAGCATAATTTAATTTTTTCTTGCTCTTTTTACGATCTTTCCAATAGTCAATCGTAATTTGATGAGACATAATGTTTCAAGGAAAATTTCAGCTCATTTTAGAATTCAATCCTTCCAATCAGGAAGATCTCGGAAGAGTTGCAAAGTTTTCGGCTGATGCTCGCATTCTTATGTCTATGGTAAACAAAATTCAATGGGAATAGAATTACTCCTGCCGTTTATAGCCAGTGTAGGAATTACAATCCTTCTTAGAAGGCTCGATAAATCCAACTATAAACTCAGTCAAATCAAACGTTTTACCGGAAAAATTCAAGATGAATTGAGTGATATCGCTCTTGAAAAAATTCAATCCGTAAAAGACGCAGGAATCGATTTAGAAATCAGCCTCAAACAAACTCGTAAACTCGCAAACGACGTACACGGATTAAACGAAGAATCCAGACAATTATTAGAATCCATTAAAACAAACCGTGATTTTTTAGACAGCGTCGCGAGAGATCTAAAGGAAGTCGTTCAACTTTCCTCGGACATTCGGGAAGAATCGAACGCGATCCAACAGGGACTTCTTCGTATGGAATCCGGTAAAAAGGAAATCCAACTTTTGGATCAGAAGATCCTTGATCTTCGTTCCGAAGCGGAAGCGATTCTGGAAGTTTTTTCCGATAAAGTCAATCTTCGATCCGACGAACTCTTACAATCCCTCGCTTCCAAAATCGTAGAACTGGAAGAATTATTAGAAATCAAAAACGATAAGATCGATCAAGGTTTGAACGCGATCGCATCCAATTACAGAGAAACTCTCGATTCTCATACGAATTCTTTACTCAAGGAATCGGTAGGAAGGGTGGAACAACTTCGTTCCGAAATCACTTCTCTTTTTGAAACGATCACAAACAAAGAAGAAGATCTGGATCTAAGATCCGAAAAACTACAGACCGTATTCTTAACCGTAAGCGATAAACTGGAAAGACTCGATTCTCGTGTGGAAGAAAAAGCGGAAGCCGCCGATCGTAAACTCGAAGACATGGCGAGACTTTCCGAAAAATCGGTTCAGGATAAACTGGATCGAATTTTAGAACAAGTCACTCATTCGAAAGAAGCGTTTATCAACGGAGTCAAACTCGAAGTAGATTCGATCCGGAGAGAAATCGAAGGAATGAGCCTTGAAACGATGACCCGGAGAGACGAAATTCTCAACGAAACGAGACGTCAGGCGGAATCGATCAACGAATCCATTCAATTCTTCCAAGAAAAATATCTGGAAGCGGAGAACAAACTTCTCAGACAAGCCGACGCAAGAAAATCGGAACTTCTTCGCCAGATCGACAACTTCGAAGAAGAATTCAATCGTATCAGCAGTAATCTAAGAAGCGAATCCGATAGCTTGAAAAAAGATATTTCCATGGGTTTGAAAGAATTTCATTCCGCACTGGACTCGGCAAGGGACGAGGCGAAGGAAAAAACCGTCGCCGGTATCGAGGCCTTAAAACAAAATTTCGAGGTCGAACTGGCTCGCGTGCACGCCGAACGATCCGCTCTGATTCAACAGGATCTGGAAGCGGTTCGTCAATCCATCATCACACTCGACAAACAAATTTCCACTCGGATCAAGGATGTGGATTCGTATTTAGGCGATCTTCAATCTGCTATGGAATCCAGCGCCGGAGATCTTTTATCCCAAGTGGAAGGAAAGATCGATCTTCTTTCCGGAACTGTGGACGAAGAAGTCCGTAAAATCGATCAGAGATTCGAAAATCTCGGTCGTTATTGGGAAGAAGAATTGGGAACGATCCGTCTCAACACGCAGGATTCTGTTTCACATCTCCAGGAAAAACTCGGCGGAATTCACGTCGAAGGAAGACAACTCCTGGAAGAATTCAAAAACGAATACAATATTCAAAAAGATAGAATCGAAGAATTCGTTTCCCGTTATAAGTCCAATTTCCAAAAAGAAGGAGATTCTGTTTCCGATCGTCTTGGAGAATCTCTGCGGAATATCAAAGAAGAGGGAAATCACATTCTTCAAAACCTTCGGGAAGAATTTTCCGGAACCATCGATAAGATGGAACAGATCGTCAAGAAAAACGAAAAAGTTCTCGAGATCCACGCGGAAAAAATCCGCAACAGCGTGGAATCCAATCTGGAAAACGCAGGAAGAGACGCCGAACGTGTTCTGGATAAGCTAAGAGATTCCGCCGAAGATTTTTTTGAAAAACAGGAAGAGAAAATCAGTCGTCTGAACGGAACGATCGACGCGAAAATTTCAAAACAACTCACTTCCCTTATGGATAAGGGCCAGCTCCAACTCGGACAACTCGAGGAAAGAATCAGCAAATATATCCTCGATGTAAAAAAGAATCTGGAAGAATCTCTCAAAGAATCCCGCAAGAACAGCGACGAACAAATGAAAGGTTTCCAGAAACAGCTAGAACATCAGCTCCGCGAAATGGAATCCGCTTCCGAAGAATTCTTACGCTCCGGCAAAGAAGAATTCAAAGATTCTATGGAAGAATATAGATCTCTCCAGTTGGATCTCAAGCGAGACCTCGAAGAGATCGCGAACGCGAAAACGAATCTTGTCAACGAAATCCAAGAAGAAGCGGAAAACCTACGTTCTCGCGTGGAAGAAATCACGGACAAGATGGAAGAACTCGGAGAAAAAGCCGAACTCTTTCAGAAAGCGAGCGAAGTCGTCGACAGAACCGATTCTTATATACAAACGATGGAAGAACTTCTTTCGAGAGCGGACGAAAGAACTCCGTTGTTAAACGAACTCGAGGAAAAACTCGAAGAGTTGCAGACGCTCAAACATTCTCTTGTGTTGGAAACCGAGGACCTAAAAGTCAGATTGGATTCTCTTGCGTCCATCAAGGAATCCTCCGATTCCCTTCGAAAAGAATTCGAGGAATTACAAAGCAGATCTTCCGATTGGGAAGATACGTTTACAAGACTTCTCAACGCCGGCGAAAAAGCACTCGAGATGGAAGAAACATTCGGCGATCTTACTTCCAGACTCGAAACTCTCGAAACCGTTCGCGAGGAAGTCAAAGGTCTTTTTGATGAGACCGACGCGCACAAAGAAGCGGCTAAAGGACTTACGAACAAACTCTATTCTCTTCAAAACGACGTGGAGATTTTGGAAGCCAGGGAAAAGGAAATCGCGGAGACCGTTCGTAAGACCGATGATCGGATCGAGTCTTTGTTTCGTAAGAAGGAAGAAATTCGTTCCGTAGAAGCCAAGTTTGAAAAGATAGAAGACTTGATGGTCGATCTTTCGGAAAGACACAAACAGATCTCGACTCTTCAACATCGTATGGAAGACTTAAAATCGGGTGCCCTCGTCGTTAAGGAAGATCTGGAAGGTTTATTAAGCGAAGCGGACGATAAGTTCGAAAAGCTTTCCGGATTTTTGGATGCAGTAGGCGCCGTTACGGAAGGAAATTCTTCTTCCGGTAAGTCTAAAGATTCTTCCAAGGATCATCTGATCCAAAGAAAGAAGGCGACCGTATTGAATCTCTATCATAACTTTCAGTGGCCCGCTGAAACGATCGCTGAAAAGTTAAATTTAGAGACGGGACTTGTGAACACGATTTTACAAAGCGAGTCGGCGAAGAAGAAATGAAATATTTCTTGACGTCCTTTGGGTTGTCTTCTATGTCTCATTCTGTTTCATTGAAAACGGAAAACGGAACGAATCGGAGTTTTGGATCGTTCTTCGTTGGTTTGGTATCATTTTTTTTTAAAACAAAGGTAAGGTCGCAAAGGGGAAAGTTCTAAAAGGTTGTTCTTTTTCCGGGTTTCTGAAAAGAATGCAAACAGGAACCGCTAACGGAGTTAAAAACAATCGGACGACCGTGAACCGGAGCAATATTGAAGATGGCACAAAAGAAGAAAACTAAGACAGAGAGGAAGAACTCAATGGCTGGAAAGAATGTCGAAAAGGAAACCCTGATCGTAACGAGCAAAGTAAAGGCTTATATCAAGTCGAAAGGATTTATGACTTCCGGGGATGCAATTGACGGTTTGAATGAAAAGATTCATCAACTCATCGACGATGCAGTGAAGCGTACTGAGTCCAACAAAAGAAGTACGGTTCGCCCGACTGATTTCTAATTCGATTTGATCTTCATTAAGAATAAGAGCGAAATCGAAAAAATGAGGGCGGCTGGGAAACTGGCCGCTAAGCTTTTAGACTATATTTCTTCTTACGTTCAACCGGGAGTTTCGACTCTTCAGTTGAATGATCTTTGTGAAGAATTTACGAAGAAGCACGGAGCGAAGTCGGCTCCACTCGGTTATAAAGGATTTCCAAAATCGGTCTGTACTTCCGTAAATCAAGTTGTCTGTCACGGGATTCCCAAAGCGACTGAAGTTTTAAAGGAAGGGGATATCATCAATATCGATGTCACTCCAATATTGGACGGATATCATGGTGATTCTTCTCGCACCTTCATCGTAGGTGGAAAGACGAGTCCAGAAGTTGCCACCTTGGTTGCAGATACGGAACGGGCGATGTATATCGGAATCGAGCAGATCAAACCCGGAAACCGAGTTCATGATATCGCAAATGCAATCGATGATTTTCTAACTCCCAAAGGATACGGAATCGTTCGAGACCTGATGGGGCATGGAATCGGAAGAGGCTTTCACGAAGACCCGCAAATTCCTCACTTTCGTCAGAATCGAAAGCTCGCAAAGTTAGAACCTGGAATGATTTTCACGGTCGAACCGATGGTGAACCTCGGTACATGGCAGGTAAATTTTTCCAAAGAAGATCATTGGACGGTGACTACGAAAGATAACAAGTGGTCCGCGCAGTTCGAGCATACGGTTCTGGTTACCGAAAAAGGCTATGAAATTTTAACCGTATCAGGTTAATCTGGTGTCATGGAAACAGTACTTGGTTATCTGAGCACATTAGGTAAAGACGCGGTATTCTTCTTAATTAGTTTCGTTCTTTTTTATATCGGTAAAAAAATCAAAGACTGGATCGAACCAGGAGATCTCGACCATGAGATCATCATCAATAACAATACGGCGGTTTCCTCCGGACTCGCAGGGTATTATCTCGGGTTGACCTTGATTCTTCTTGTGATTCTATCTTCTCCCGGAGTGGATTTTGTTTCGGATTGTTTTCAAGTTCTATTCTACGGACTTCTCGGAATTCTACTCTTAAATCTATCTTATTTTATCAACGATAAGGTTATATTCAGAGCTTTCGATTTTAACGAGTTGATTTATTCGGGGAAAAATGTGGCGGTAGGGACGGTTGTGTTCGGAAGTAGCATCGCTTCTTCGGTCATCATCGCGGCCTCATTGAGCGGGGACAGTTCCGCACTTTCTCTTTCCGTATGGAAGGACTGGGGACTCTTAGAACCGATTCAAAAACTTTTGGACGGAACCGTCCTTGGAATCGTATTTTTCTCGATAGGCCAAATTGCACTCATTCTATTTACGTTTGCGTATCGCAAAATGATTCCGTATTCTTTAGATCTGGAACTGAAGGATCGAGAGAATCTTGCGGCGGGAATCTCATATAGCGGAGCGTTGATCGCACTGGGAATCATCATAGCAAGAGCCTTGCATAAGGATCCGGTTTCCATGGAACTGACCCTGTTTCATATCTTTTTGGACTTTATCTTAGGTCTGATCGTTATTCCCGCTGTAAGACTTCTCACCGATGCCGTGATCCTACCCGGAAGCACGTTAAAGGAAGAAATCAGCCGGGATCAAAATGTGGGAGTCGGTTTGCTCGAAGCGGTCGTTCTGATCAGCTTTGCTGGAATTTTATTCTACGCGGTTTAAGAAGAATCAAAAGATTTCTCTCGATGTGTAAAGTTTCCATTCCAAGTGGTAGACTTTTCGGATTCCGAACTCGAAGGCTTCTTTTAGAATTTTGATTCTTTCTTCGTTTGAAATTTGATCGATGCTACCGATGTCTTTCATCGTATTTAAAATCTCCGAACTCAATTCTCCAAAGATATATTTATGATTGGCGTGAAACGGTTTCAGATCTCTTTCTTGAAATCCGCGAAGAGCTCCAACTACGGAAGCGAATACGATTTGTTTTGCGAGTTTTTCTTCGGGAAGTGTTACAAGACGAATCGCACCGATGACATCGGAATAGGGAAGCGCTTCGGAATTTTTAGGAAGTAAAGAAAGATCGGTCTTAGGAAATTTGATTCTTTCGGATAATTCTTTTTGCATACTTCTTCTATATCAAATTTATGATCGAAAGTAAAGAAATAATTTCCGAACTGTCTCCTTTGATTGAAGAATGCGGATTCGACTTCTATGGAATCAGTGAAGCCGTGATCCCGGAAACGGATCGAAAGAATATCCTTACTTGGGTGCAAGAAGGGAAACATGGTAAGATGGATTGGTATCCTAAGAATATGGATCTGCGTCTCCATTTTAAGAATCTGGGATTCGAACCAAAGTCCGTTATAGCGCTCGGTACTCTTTATAACGATTTAGATTATGATACAATTTCCAAGACGATGTCATTTCGGTTTTCCCGCTATGCGGTCGGAGAGGACTATCATCAAGTTCTCAGAAGAATGGCGAATCCCTTGCTCCAAGAGCTAAGAAAAAAATTTCCGTCGAATCAATTCCGTCAAGGTGTGGATTCTCTTCCGATATCGGAAAAGGTCTTAGCAAGAGAAGCCGGACTTGGTTGGCAAGCGAAGAATACGAATCTCATACATCCCGAATTTGGATCTTATTTTTTTATCAGTGTCATTCTCACCGATCTTCCTATTTCTGTGGCTAAGATCCCAGTTAAAGATCGATGTGGAACTTGCAACGCTTGTATCGATGCCTGTCCAACAAACGCTCTCGCTCCGTACCAAATCGACGCCGGAAAATGTATCTCACATCATACTTTGGAGGATCGCTCCGAGAAGATTCCGAATACGTTCGGTTGGATCGCCGGTTGTGATATTTGTCAGGACGTTTGTCCTTGGAATCAAGTGAAGGCACGTAAGAAAGGGATTCAAACGGAGAGGGAAGAATTGAAGACAAGGCCGATATTCAAGGAAAATCCCGAATCCATTTTAGATTTGGATCAAGATGGCTTTGAACGAAACTTTGGGGATTCGGCGATTTCCAGGATGAATTTCAAAATGTTCCGGAGAAACGTAGAACTCGCGAAAGAATGGGCTCTGAAGAAAGAAACGTTTTGAGTTTTCTATTTCGGATTTTGCAACCGATTTTTTTCAGAGGTGCTATTTGTTCCGACGAACCGTCGGTCGTCGAAACAATTCGTTGGGGATTGCAATTCGATCTTTGCATAGGGAGCCAGAGTCTTTGAGAATATGAGACTTTTTAAAAACTAAAATGTGGGAACTCTTACGAAAGAATGGAATGAAAAAGAGGGATTGAAGGTTTGCGATGGCCTTGCCGGAACTGAATTTGTAGGAACTCACGCATAAGATTGAAATTTAAAAAGAATTTCTTTTTGTTCCCTATAAACTTTTTAAAGAACCTGTTTCGCTCCTTTCAATAGAACCTGTCCCTTTTATTTCGAATTTTTCTTTGTCCTTACGCTCTTTTTTTAAAAGACATCGTCTAGTTTATAATATTCTAATAACATGTTTTGCGCGAGGGAGAGCGCGTCCTGCAAAAGAACTTCTTTTCGATCAAAATTCCACTGAAGATATAAACCGTCGAACAGCGCGATGAGAAGAGAGGCTTTAAAAGAGAAGATTTAGAATTGGGCTTTCCTAAATCGACGATTGTCTCGGAAAATATTTCCGGATAATCTTATCCATCTCTTAGACTTTTTTTCGAACCTTGGAATTCGAAGGTTCATTCAGGATGAGAGTCAAAACTCCATTCGCCTCCGGAGCCTCTAGAAAGAATTCAGTATATTTTTCGAACAAACGTGGAAGTGGTTCTTATCTCTTTTGCAAGACCTTCTCGTACTGATTCCTCCACTTCGAGAAAGAGTTTAGCGAGGAGCTATATGAAAATACTTTTCGGAACCGAAATGCCAGAGAATCCTCTTCTTCGTGGTACGAGAAGGTTCAGAAAGACGATCCAGACTCGTATTCATGATTCCGTGAATCGTAACAAGATATCTGAAGTCCCGAGAGTATTTTTTCTTTTTTAATCTTTCCTCTCGAAGTCCTTCCCAGATTCACCATGTTTATCCCAAGATTCTAATTTTTTTTGCCGGCGAGAAGACGGAAGGAGCCATAATCGTAAAACTCGGATTCGCAGAAGAAGACGATGGAAAGACGGAAAAAACGCTTAGATAGAGATTTTTCGTTCCGTGAACACGGCGTGAACTATCGACTACGAAAGTTTTCGGATCTGTACCCATACTACAGCCGCCACTCTAGTGCGGAGCCGGCATCAAGGAAGTCACTGGTTCGGGAGCAAGCAAATCGATTTTGACATTCGGATCTTGAGCGAATGGTCAAGGAGTCGAATTCGGAATCAACACACCGTTGGCCCCGTTTTCAGATTGAGTAAAACATGTTTTTTGTAAGTATCTCGCATCGTTTTTTGTGAGCCGTCCGAAGGAATAATTTACGTTCCTTCTTTTTTTCTTTACGCGGACGTTTCTCAGTTCCGTTTTTTTGTTGTCCATCCACGCGATCGTTTCGCCCATTTTTGGTAAATTTTCCGTACCAATGCGTATGTTGTTCTCCGAATCCGGAAATTGTCGCGGCGATCGCACTAGAAAAAGGGTGTGTGGGAACGGACTTTTTGCGAAGTCTACTGAATTCTTTTTGAAAATGGAGGGTTTTGTTCTGTATCGTTTGTTTTTTTCCGCAAAAGGGAGTCGAAAGTCATAAATAGAAATTTATTTCCTAAAAAGTGATTTCAAAAATCCAGATGTTCGGATAAATCTTGTATCCCTTAAGTGCTTGAGGAGGTAGTTGGCGTATGAATTCCCACTTTGGATCTCGAGAAAGCCACCCTCCCATCTTTCACACGAATAAGTTCGGGGAATATCTATCTTCGAATCCTCAGTTTCTGACTTTTTTAGAATTAGAATCAATCGAGGACACTGCAACCGTCTTCTCTCAATCCGCTTCCGAAATCTTTGCCGAATTCGCAAAGAATGCCTTCGAGGACAAGGTCATCGTTTCTGTGGACTTTCGGATCCCCTCCGGCTTTATCAAACGAAGGTCCGTTTTTATTCGAAAGATCATACAAAGCGAGGAGGTGTTGGAAATCGAAGGAGTCGTTCTCCCCGAAATTCCGAAAGCGAAAAAGGCCCGGGGAAAAAAGACGATCGCCGTGAATCGATCCTATTTGATTCGAAACGAGGTGAACCAATGGATTTTACGATCCAAATCCGTTCAAGAACTCTACGACGGAGTCTGTAGAATTCTCAAAGCAGAGGAGAATTTCGGTTTTGTTTGCTTCGGTGCCGTCGAATCTAGAAAAAATATAATATTCCAAGTTTCTTATGCGGGCGAAGATCCTTTTTTCTTGAACACGGACTCGAAAACGATGAATTTAGGACCCGGGATCAAAGTTTTAAAGACCGGTCAACCGCTGATCATTGAAGATATCCAAAACGAGGTCGATTTTGATCAATGGAAAGAAGCCTGTCTCCGGTTCGGCTATCAATCGATGGGAGTTTTTCCGATCTTTTTGTTAAGCGAATTGATTTCAGTGCTTTGTATCTTTTCAAAGGAGAAATACTATTTTTTAGAGGATGAGGCCGGGATTTATACAGAAATCGTAAAGGACTTGGCCTTGGGTCTAAAAAACATCCGAGAGAGCGAGCAAAGATTCCTAGCTGTCAACGCGTTACGCGAAAGCGACGAGAGATTTCAAGCTATTTTCGAAACAGTGGTGGATGCGATCATCATGATCACTCCGAAGGGTTCGATTCTTATGTTCAATACCGCCGCTGAAAAAATGTTCGGATATTCTTTTACGGAAGTCGTAGGAAAGAATGTGAATTTTCTGATGCCCGAACCGTATCACTCCGAACACGACGATTATTTAAAACGATATAGGGAAACCCGTGAGAAAAAGATCATAGGAATCGGTCGGGAGGTAGTCGGCCTGAGAAAGGACGGAACTACGTTTCCGATCGAACTCGCGGTTTCCGAATTCTTCCAGAATCAAGTGCAATACTTCGTAGGAGTCATTCGTGACATGAGTGCGAGAAAGAAGTCCGAGAACGATCTGAGGGAAAAAACTTGGGCCTTGGAGGAGTTGAATCGAAGTCTTGAGGCAAGAGTGGATTCCGAAATTCAGAAAAGAAGAGAACAGGAAAAGACGATGATCGTTCGATCCAGACTCGCCGATATGGGCGAAATGATAGGGAATATCGCCCATCAGTGGAGACAACCGCTCAATGTGATCGCTCTTTGTGTTCAAGACCTATCGTACGCTTTCGAAGACGGGGAACTCGACGAGGAATATATAAGCGATTCCACAAAAAAGATTATGAATTTGGTGGAACAGATGTCCGGGACCATCGACGATTTTCGGAATTATTTCCGTCCGAATAAAACAAAGGAAAAATTCTCCTTAAAGTCTTTGATACAAAAATCTTTCTCTCTCGTGTCCGAAAGTTTAAAAAATCAAAATATTAGTATTTACTTTAATCCTAATGAAGATTATGAGGTATTCGGTTTCCCTAATGAATTCTCGCAGGTGATCCTGAATATAATTGCAAATTCAAGGGATGCGATTATGGAATCACAACCCTCCGATCCGTCTATTCACGTCGATATTCGAAAAGAAGGAGATAGGAAAATGGTTACGATCAGAGATAACGGCGGAGGAATCGGAGTATCGGCCTTGGAAAAACTTTTTCAGCCGTACTTTACGACTAAGGATCAAGGTAAGGGAACTGGCATCGGTCTTTATATGTCTAAATCAATCATCGAGAATAATATGGGTGGAAAGATACACGCGTACAATTCGGAAGAGGGCGCGGTGATGGTAATAGAACTGCCATGAAACGAATCGCATTAAAAATTCTTTATATAGAAGACGAAGAATTGATCCGAGTGATGATGGTTCGATTCTTAGAACGTTTTTTGACATCCGTTCGTTCCGCTGAAAACGGAAAAGTCGGTTGGGATGTGTTCCTTGAGTACCAACCGGATGTCGTAATTACAGATATCAAGATGCCACTGTTAGACGGCATAGAACTCACAAAAAAAATTAGGGAACACGATTTGAATATTCCGATTGCCGCGATGACCGCCTTTTCAGAACCTGAGATAATCGAGGAAGCTCGAAGGGCAGGAGCGAACGAAATCTTTATCAAGCCGGTTAACGTGGAAAGGATAAAGGAGCTTCTGCTTACATATGAAAAATAGAATATTTGTAATCCGACGATTGTCTTATAACTAAGGTCTTTAAGACCGAAAGGAGTCGGTCCCTTGTCCGAGAATGACGTTGCGCAAGCGGAAACGCAGAAAAATATTCAGAGAGAATTGACTCTCGAAATCGATACAAACTACGCGGTCGAAATCGCCGAAGACATCTACTGGATCGGATTCTACGATCAAAAAGAATCCCTCCATTGTAACCCCTACATGATCAAAAACGGCGATAGCACCATTTTGATCGACCCAGGCTCTATTCCTGACTTCCCAGTCGTAGCCCGAAAGGTATTTTCTCTCGTGGCGCCGAATTCCATAGAAACGATCATCTTACAACACCAGGATCCGGATCTTTGTGCCAACGTTCCCATCTTTGAGGATTTAAGCGGAGACAGTCCCGTTCAGATCATCGCGGAAACCAGAACGGTATATTTGATCAAACACTACGGAGTAAAGGGAAGTGTGATTCGAATCGGAGACGAGTTGACTTATTTCTCGACGCCGAGCGGGCGAGAACTTCAGTTTATCAGCACTCCATTCGCACATTCTCCAGGAGCGATGATTACCTTCGATATAAAATCCAGAGTTCTTTTTACGAGCGATATTTTGGGTGGGTTGGGAAGAGAATGGTCCTTGTATCACGACGCAAAGGCATTGGACAACATGAAGGCATTTATGCAAGCCTATATTCCTTCTAATCTCGCTTTACGTTATGCGCTCTTGAAGATTTTGAGTTTTGACGCGGAAGTAATCGCGCCACAACACGGACAAATCATTCGAAAAGAACAACTTCCAGCGATCATCGACGAACTCTGGAATCTACCTTGCGGTCTTGATCTGATCAAGGACGATTGGATTCAAAAAGCAAGAAAGGGTGAACTGCGTTGAACGAGTTAGCCGAATTCGCGAAAAATATCGCCCTCGGAACTCCCGAAGACATTATTCAAAGAGAGGAAGATTATTTTCGCGCGTTGAGTAGAATCGTACGTTATCGAAATAAGGAAGCTCTAACTCGAGAAATGATGAATCACATCGTAAACAGCGATCGCAACAGAATTCTCGAAGAGAAAAAAAAGGCGGACGTACTTTTACAGAATATTCTTCCCGAATATATGATCGAAGAACTGAAGCTAAAAGGAAAAGTTCGCCCGATCCAACACGAGAATGCGGTCGTCATTCTTACGGACTTTGTCGGATTTTCTGATATCAGCCGTTATATGAGTCCGAACGAACTCTTAAAGGAACTTTCCATCTACTTCGATGAGTTCGAAAAAATCTGCACCCAACATAGGATCGAAAAGGTTAAAACGATCGGGGACGCGTTTCTCGCTGTAGGCGGGTTAGGCGGATATAAAAGAACTGCGAAGTTGGATTCTCTTCTCGCTTCCCTCAAGATGATGGAATATACAGAAAATCGAAAGAAAGAAAGAATGAAGAACGGAGAGGATGCTTGGGGTCTTCGGATCGCGATCCATTCTGGAACCCTCATCGCGGGAGTCGTCGGGCATACCAAGATCGCGTTCGATATCTGGGGTCATACGGTAAACCTCGCTTCCCGCATTGAAACGATCGGAGAGCCGGGAAAGATCACCGTTTCAAAATCCATCTACAACGACGTTAGGGACTACTTCGACTGTTCTTATGTAGGAATGAAAGAATTGAAAGGGGTCGGTTCCCACGATATTTACACGATCGATTCCATCAAAAAGAAATTAGCAAGTTCGGAATCCGTTTCGGTGCCCGGTCCGAATTTCGAAAAACTGTATCGAGCTTTGGAGAAAGGAAAACATATCATGTTGATGGACGGAAAATACCATATTTCCAATCCAAGCAGACCGGAGAAAATAAACGTCCTTACCAGAGATTAAAGGATCGTCTTTCCTCTAAAATAAATCGAATGAAATTTAAGAATCCCGTGAAAACAGGATTTACCTTCGTTCGCCGTATTGTTCCATGTAAAGAAATCGATCTTCTTTACGACAGTGGAATTCAAAAAAGACCCAATTTCCCCAAATCTTCTTTTGAAACTCAGAAAATCCTTACTTTCCTGGTTTCAAAAAAACAAACGGGATCTACCCTTTCGACTCAACAAAAACGCCTATCGAATTTGGGTCAGCGAGATCATGCTCCAGCAAACTCGTGTCGCGGCCATGCTCCCGATTTACGAAACGTTTTTGGCGCGATTTCCAAATCCTTCCGCCTTACAAAGCGCGTCCGAAGACGAGGTGATGAAATATTGGAAAGGACTCGGTTACTATTCCCGAGCTCGGAATTTAAAAAAGGGCGCGAGCCTTTTGGTTGAAAAATTTGCGGGAGAATTTCCGGAGAAGTATGAGGATGCTTTATCGATACCGGGGGTGGGAAGTTATACCGCGTCGGCGGTTCTATCGATCGCCTACGGAAAACCACACGCGGTTCTGGACGGAAACGTAAAACGTGTTTTATCCAGACTCTTTTTGATCGAACAAGATCCTGGACTCAATTCCACAAATCAACTTTTGGGAAACCTGGCTCAGGAATTTTTAACTCCGGAATCTCCTGGAGATCACAACGAAGCGATGATGGAGCTGGGAGCCTTGGTCTGCGTTCCGATTCCTCTTTGTGGATCCTGTCCCTTGGCCGAACACTGCGAGGCAAAAATCGCAGGAAGGGAACGAGAGATTCCGGTTTCCAAATCGGTCGACAATTGGATCGATCTGGATCTGAATTTTCTATTCTTGAAATCGAAGGAACGGCTTCTTCTACTAAAGTATCCAGGAAGAAGATTTTTTAAGACGATCTATTCGCTTCCGTTTCGAATGGAGGGGAAACATCCCTATGAAACGGATCCGATCGTAGAATCGTTGTTTGACGAATCGAAATTGAATATAAATTCGAATCGAGTTCGACACTCCATCACAAATCATAGAATTCAACTCAGGTTCAGCGAACGATCCGAAGACGATCGAACGTTGATCGAAAGAACCTTCTCTAAAAACGAGGACATACTTTTCAAATGGGTGCGAGAAGAAGATCTTAAGGAAGAATTTCCTTCTTCGATCGCGGGAAAGTTGATCAAACTCAAACATAAAACGATAAAACAACCGGAACTTCCGGCGGGAAAAATATGAAAATCAGATCCACAAGCGCATTCGTAAAAGAACTTCAGAGACAAAAAGAACTCCTCGTAATCGAAGAGGAAGTGGATCCGATTTTAGAATTGGCCGAAATTCAAAGAAGAGTCGTCGCCAAACGAGGTCCGGCAGTTCTATTTCGAAACATAAAAGGTTCTCGGTTTTCCGTGGCGACCAATTTATACGGTTCGAAAAAACGGATGAGAATCGCCTTCGGCGAGGATCCCGTAAAGTTCGTGCAAAAAATTGCATATACGATCCAACACTTTCTTCCTCCTTCTCCTTCCAAAGTTTGGGCTCTTCGACATCTGGCCTTTCAAGCCTTACGAGTCGGTTTGAAAAAAGTGAATTCAGCACCTGTCTTAGAAAACACATTAGAAAATTTGCATGAACTTCCTACGATAAAATCCTGGCCGAAGGACGGAGGTAATTTTGTAACCTTACCTTTGGTTTATACGGAGAGTCCGAAAACGGGAAAAGGAAATCTCGGAATGTATCGGATCCAAATCCACGGACCGATGGAAACCGGAATGCACATCCAAATTCATAGGGGTGGTGGAAATCATTACTTCGAAGCGGAAAAAGAAGGAAAAGGATTACCGGTTCATATCTACGCAGGAGGTCCTCCCGGTCTAACGATCGCGGCGGTCGCTCCTCTTCCCGAGGAAATCAGCGAACTCATTCTCGCATCATTATTGTTAGGTGAAAAACTCAAAGTTCATAGGAATTCGAACGTAAGTCCGCTTCCGATCGTTGCCGACGCCGATTTTATGATTGCGGGAATAATTCCGCCGAAAATTCGGAAGCCGGAAGGTCCGTTCGGAGATCACTACGGATATTATGCGCTTCAACACGATTATCCTGTGGTCCAGGTTCAAAAACTCTTTCATAGAAAGGACGCGATCTGGCCCGCGACGGTCGTAGGACGTCCCCCACAAGAGGACCACTGGATCGCGGAATATCTTCAGGATTTATTGTCGCCCATGTTTCCCGTAGTAATGCCAGCCGTAAAAGGCGTTTGGGCTTACGAAGAATCGGGTGTCCATTCCCTTGCCGCCGCTGTCGTGAAGGAAAGGTATCAAGGAGAAGCCTTTACGGGAGCCCTCAGAATATTAGGAGAAGGACAACTTTCCTTAACCAAGGTTCTTCTTGTTACTGATCAGAACGTGGACCTCAAAAACTTTAGAAATACGTTTATGAGTGTATTAGAAAGAATGAATCCGATTACGGATCTTCATATTTTCTCGAATATCTCGCAGGACACTTTGGATTATACGGGACCGGAAGTGAACAAGGGAAGTAAGGCAATCTTTCTCGGTTCCGGTAAAAAGAAGAATTCCTTAAAAACCGGATTTAAAGGTAAGTTCGTAAATTCCTCTTTTCAAGATCCGATCGTAGCGTATCCCGGAGTGTTAGTCGTTTCCGGAAAAAAATACAAGAAGAACGACGGACTTCCGTTAAAACTTCTGAAAGAAAAATGCATACAGGAATTTTTGCTCGTTTTTATCGTAGACGATTCCAAAGACGCGACTCGTTCGGATCACGATTTTATATGGTCGATATTCACACGTTTCGAACCGGCCGGAGATATCTACGCGGACACGAAATTAATCCGAAATCACCCAGGTTTATATCCTCCCGTCGTAATCGATTCTCGACTCAAGGATTGGTATCCTCCTTTGACGGAGCCGGACGAGCAGACTGTGAAAAGGGTGGACGACAGATTTGGTAGACTCTTAGACTCTCTTTAGGAAATTAGAATTCTATGACGAAAAAAAGATGTATAGTCACAGGCGGTGCGGGACTCATCGGATCCAATTTGATTGAGGAGCTCAATCGCCAAGGAATCGACGATATTTTGGTCGTCGATCATCTCGGAAATTCCTCCAAATGGAAGAATTTAGTGGGAAAGAAATATTCCGATTATCTGGAAAAGGACCATTTTTTGGAACTTGCGATTCGCTCGAGTCTATTCAAAGATTATGATATTCTTTTTCATTTGGGCGCATGTTCGTCGACGACCGAAACGGACGCTTCTTATCTGATCCAAAATAATTTCGAGTATACGAAACTTCTCGCAAAGGAATCGCTCAAAAACGGAGTTCGTTTTGTCTACGCATCCTCTGCGGCGACCTACGGGGACGGAGCAAACGGTTATGACGATAAAGGGGATATCGAAGCGCTCAAACCATTGAACATGTACGGATATTCCAAACATATGTTTGACCTTTATGCAAAAAAACATTCGTTCCTCAATAGGATTACCGGAATCAAATACTTCAACGTATTCGGTTATGGGGAAGGTCATAAAGATGACATGAGGAGCGTGGTTCTTAAGGGCTACGAACAGATTAAAAAGGAAGGAAAGATCAAACTTTTTAAATCCTACAGGCAGGAATATAAGGACGGGGAACAAAAACGCGACTTCCTCTACGCAAAAGATGCGGCGAAGATCACCGCCTATCTCGCGTTTGGCGGTCATGGGGGGCTTTATAATCTGGGAAGAGGTGTGGCTGAGACTTGGAACGACCTTGTATCCGCGATTTTCGAAACTCTCGGATTGCCAAAGAACATTGAATACACGGAAATGCCCGAAAGCCTCAAAGCAAAGTATCAGTACTTTACATGTGCAGACACTACAAAACTGCTAAAAACCGGTTATAGCGAAGGATTTACGTCGTTAAAGGAAGCGGTGAAAGAGTATGTAACCCTCCTCGATCAGGAAGAGGGTACATAATGGATTTTGAATACGTTTTCGAAAATCAACCGTAGATTTTTACGATTGTACGGATCAAATCCTTGTATTTACCGTCTTTTAAGTAATAGAAAACCTGATTGGATTCTTTTCTGCTGGAAAGGATTCCGTTGATTTTCATTTTACTCAAATGTTGAGAAGCCGCAGATTGGCTGATTCCAAGTAAATCTACAAGTTCGCCTACGCTGTGTTCTTTTTGAGAGAGGAAGAAAAGAATCTGCAGACGGTCTGGGTGTGCGATCCCCTTGATTCCGCGAATTGCCGATTCTAACTGGGTTTTCTTTAATACTGATTTTTCTTTAGACATTGTTTTACTCTTTTTTAGATTTCTAAAAGAAGAAGATGCTTTTCTCTTTAGACTGGATTATTGAATTACGTTTATTCAGCTTTAGTAAACCATAAAGACTTAATTCAATAAATTACAGTCAATTATATTATAATTTTCTCTTAGTGTAAAGTTCTTTTCTGAAAAAATCGATTTCCGATTAAATTTTTACTCCACCTGAAATTTCTAATACAACTCCGGACACTAAATCATTGTTAGCAATGAACTCTGCAGTCATCGCGATTTCATAAGGTTCTCCTAATCTACCAATCGGTATTAGAGATTCCCATTTTTTTAACGCTTCTGGATTCATGTCTTTCATAACCATCTCTGTTTTTATAAATCCCGGTGCGATTCCTGCCACACGAATGCCGTATCTACTTAACTCTTTTGCCCATAGTTTTGTCATTGCGGCAACACCCGCTTTCGCCGCGGAATAATTTGTCTGACCCGGGTTACCGTGCATCGCGACGGAAGCGATCGGAATGATGACACCTTTGCTTTTACTTTCGATCATCTGAATCGCGGCTTCTCTTCCGGTAAGAAACACTCCGGTGAGGTTAACGTCGATGACCGATTGCCAATTTGCTAATGACATTTTGGAGACTACTTTGCCGGTTTCTTTATCCGTTTTCACAAGAAGACCGTCTCTTAAAATTCCCGCATTGAGAACGGCGACATCTAAACTGCCGAACTGACTTACCGCGGCCTTCATAAGCTTTTCTGCATCTTCTTCTTTGGATACGTCCGCTTTAAAAGAAAACACTTCGGCACCAAGTGACTTGATATCGTTTTCAGCTTCTTTTAATTTTTCTTCAGATATGTCTGAAAGGACGATTTTTGCCCCTCTTTTGGCGAAATGTTCCGCCATTGCTTTTCCCAAACCACCGGCGGAGCCGGTGACTAAAACAGTTTTACCTTTGATTTCCAAGATTATTTTCCTTTAATTCCTTACTTCGAATGCTGATATAATTTTCAGAAAACGGAATTTCGACCCTCGCAACGGTTTCGTGTTCGTGAGTCATGATACGAAATAGGTGCGGATCTATATTCTCACTTTTTAATAGAATCATGATCAAAGCGATACCAAGACCCGCTCCTTCCGTATTATCCATGTTATCCATGTAGAATTCAGCGATATCGTTGTAACCCATCGCCTTTCTCATTTTCTCCCGCATCCTTTCCTGTTCTTCAGCGATTACCGGAGTGTTGTTTGTGACTTCAACGACGATACCGTCCAACGTATAAGTAATGTTTAATTTTACAGAAATTCCACGAGCAAGACATCTCTTGCCATATTCGTCCGCCATTCTTTCCGAAAACTTCGCTTTGAAAGCGGCGACACCTTTTTCGTATTCTTCCGGATTGCGAATATCCAAGCCTTCGTCTTCAAAGAAAACTCTCTTTTGATTTGCTTTCACTCCGTTGATGGACATTTCCTTGGTGATGGTGTACAACATCTCGACATAACGGCTTTGTCCGACTTTGGCGAGAATTTCCGTTATGATTCGAAGTACATATTTTTCAAGTTTGGAGTTCATCCGGGAGGATTGAACTGTGATTCGGGAACGTGTTTGAATGAGTTCGCTCAGTTTTTGATCTAAGTCTTGAAAACTTTTTGCCATATTTCTTTCTATCCCCGTTGATTCCGGACGCTTATCAATTTTCTCTGTCAGTTTCGATGACAAAGAGATTGAATCAATCAAATTCCAGAATTACGATATTCTAAAAATCGGGTAAATCCTCGAAAATCCAAACTCATTCTTTTACTCCGTTCGAAATCGGAATTCCCGAATTCTTTTTGCAAGGTAACGGCTTGTACATTAACCTTTCGTGAACCTTTTTTTTTCAAAGATTGAAAAGAGAAGGAAAGAATAGATCCTAAAATCAGAAATCGATCGATTTCAAAGTTCATTTTCTATAAGAAAGGAAGTTTTGTTTTATTTATAAGGAAATAGGCATAAGAACACCATAAAATTATCATAAAGTAGAATTCTTCAAAGTAGATCCGGCACTTTCTTTGTTTGATTTCGGAAAGAAAACAATAGAATTCAAAATTTAGAATGTTTCCTTGGCGGTCGCGATTTTTTATTCGGATCGGATTCTACGTTACGAGCCGTTTTCCTTTACAAAAGAAAATCAAACGAGTAATGGATTCCTAATACCAAATCGTTAGCGCGTGTTTGGCGGAAATCGATCCGGAGAAGAATTTAGATTTTTTTAACCCAAAAAAAGGATTTTGAATAAAAAAATACTTGCTACCATATGTATAGCAGTTATATGAAGGGTATAATTTGTTTAGTATCTCGAGGTAAGTATGCTCAAAACCCTGAATATAAGAGATTTTGCTCTCATAGAAGAGGCCTGTATTGATTTTCAAAAAGGAATGACGGTGATCACGGGAGAAACGGGAGCCGGGAAGTCCCTGATCTTGGACGCGATTTCTTCTCTCTTGGGCGGAAAGAGTAGTCCGATGGAAATTCGGACCGGCGCGGCCAAATACGTATTGGAAGGGGTTTTCGACCTTTCTCAAAATCCGATCGCCTTGGATTGGCTCAAAGAGAAAGGTTTTCCTGCCGATTCCAAAGAGCTTACATTGCATCGAGAATGCAGTCGAGATGGGAAGTCTCGCATCTTGATCAACCAATCCTTGGCTTCTTCTACGACTCTCAGAGGACTGGGAGAATTGCTCGCGGAAGTCCACAATCAAAACGATCAGATTCTTCTTTTGGATCGGAGCGAACAGCTCGACATCATCGATTTGCACGCGGGTTTGATTCCGCTTCGCAATCAGGTGAAGGAATGTTTTTTAACATACAAAAGTTTAAAAAAACGTTTGGAAGAATTGCGGAAGAATGAGGAAGAGAAGTCCAAACGAATCGAATTTCTTTCGTTTCAAATTCGGGAAATCAAAGAAGCGGATTTGAAAGACGGAGAAGAGGAGAGTTTAAGCAAAGAAGAACGTCTCTTAGCGCACGGAGAACTGTTAGCCGAGAATTTTGAAATTCTTTCTTCGTATCTCGCAGATTCCGAATCGGCAATTCTTCCTTCGTTTCCGAGACTTTTGAGCGCGGCGGAAAAGATCAAATCGATTCAGCCGGACTTTGGAAAGACCTTGGATTCTCTTCAGGAAATTTATATCCAGCTGAAGGAAATCAATTCTTCCGTGTTGGATGAAAAAGAAGAAATTTTCTTTTCACCGGATCGTTTGCAATTCGTGCAATCCAGACTGGACCTGATTTCCAAATTAAAGAAGAAATACGGCTCCGATCTCTCTGAGATTTTGGATTGTAAGAGAAAAGCAGAACAAGAATTGGAAGCGATGGAAAAAAATTCAAAGAACAAGGAATCGATGGAGGTGGAAGTTGAGAAAGTCACCGCAAGACTTGGTTCTCTTTCGATTCAACTTTCCAAGGCGAGAAGGGAATCTCTTGTTCGTTTTGAATCTTCTCTCAAATCCGAATTGGAACATCTGGGAATGTCGGGCGCGGCGGTGCAGGTTGTTCTCCGTTGGGAGCCTAGCCCGGATGGAGAAATTTCCGCTTCGGGAAAAAGTTATATCGTAAACGAAACTGGATTGGATCAATTAGAATTCTATTTTAGCCCCAATCCGGGGGAAAAGCCGAGACCACTTCGAAAAATTGCATCCGGGGGAGAAGTTTCGAGGGTGATGCTTGCGATTCGTTCCATCCTTGGAGGTGAATCGCATCTGAGAGTGTTAATATTCGATGAGATCGATTCCGGTTTAGGAGGAGAGATTGCGATGGATGTGGCTCGGAAACTTCGAAATTTGGCCTCTAACCACCAACTCATCCTGATCACACACCTTCAACAAATTGCTTCGGCGGCGAATGATCACCTAAAAATCAGTAAATTCGTAGAAGGTGGAAGAACCTTTTCGAAAGCGGAATTTTTGAGCTTAGAAGAACGAACCTTGGAACTTGCGAGGATGATTTCGGGTCAGAGGGTATCGAAAGGCGCTCTTGAACACGCTAAGGAACTGCTGAAAAAACAGGCGGTTTGACAATGGATCTTTTCTATTGAGATTCCCCGCAAAAAGGGTGGGCGCAGATTAGAAAACTGTTTGGCAGTAACAAGAGAGTTTTAAACTCTACTTATGGGAGAATTTTACTCAAATGTTTTTAGCCAAATCTGATTCTCTAATTTCTGCGATCCCTCCGGAATCGGTTCCTATCGTTATCGTTTTAGTTTCTATCGTAGGTTTCACAATCATCATCGAAAGGATGCTCTACTTTTCGAAATGGAAGCCGATCGCCCCGAATGATTGGCGCGCACTCAAGGACCTGTTTCGTCAGAAAAACTGGGACACCGCAACTGACTTTCTCAAAAACTTAAACAACGGTCCCGCATCCCAGGTTCTTCAAGCAGGAATCGAATCTTCTCGAAAGAATATGGATTCTGCCGAAGAGGAAATGCTTTCCGTCGGGTTTGCTCAAATTCTTAAGATGGAAAGATTTCTTTCCGGCTTAGGAACGATCGCGACAATTTCTCCACTTCTGGGGGTTTTAGGTACGGTCTTAGGTATCATTCGCTCTTTTGAAGAAGGTTCGGGAACCCGGGGTGCCGAAGTGGGAATCAGCGAGGCCTTGATCACGACGGCGATGGGTTTGGCGATTGCGATTCCGGCTTACGTTGCCTACAATTACTTTCAAAAGAAAAAAGAAGATACGATCGCAGAGATGGAAAACCTTTCCGGTCAAGCGATCAAATATCTAAAGTAATATGAAATTTAGAAAGTTCCGATCTTCAGCGGGTAGAGCAGGCCAAATCGAATTGGCTCCTTTGATCGACGTTATTTCCTTTATCGTAATATATTTTTTGATGAATGCGACCTTGGAAAAATCGACTGTGATGAAGATTGAACTTCCTCGCTCTTCCTCCACGGCGCAGGAGAAGAAAAAGGACGAACTCGTCATCACGATCAATAAAGACGGAAAGATTTTTTTAGATAAAGACACAGACCCCGTTCCGTTGGAAAAACTCACGGAAAAAATAAACGTATTTTTAGGACCGGTGGATAAAAGAGAACCTGGAAAGAATCGTGTGATCATTCGTGGTGACGGAACGGCGAGTTATCAAACAGTAATTAAAGTAATCGATAAGGTAAACGAGGCAGGAGTCAGTAAGTTTAATCTAGCCATGGTTAGACAATCGGGAACCGGAGAAAAATAAATACCGGCCTTTAAGCGGTTTGATTCTGTAAGCAAATATCTGGTGGCTCAGTCTTTAAGTTGAAACGAACATTTTCCCTCATTCTGAAAGGATCTATTTTAGCCATCCTCCTTGGACTTTTATTCTATTCAGGCGAATTGACTCAACTTCTTTCCAAAAGAAGCGATTACCTCGGAAAGGTGATCAAGGAAGTTAAGTTCAAGGGAAATAAAAACACACCGGATAGCGATCTCGAATCGATGATCGATATGCGAATCGGAAAACAACTTACAAAAAAAGTTTTAGACAAGGATCTAAAGACACTTTTTAATTCGGGATTTTTCTACTTCGTTGACATCCAAGCGGAAGACTTGGGCGACGGAGTTCGGGTCGTATTTGAATTAAAAGAAAGGCCGCGTGTAAAAGAAGTCGAATTCGTCGGCGCTGACGAGGTTTTTCCAGCGGATCTACGCGACAAACTTCCTCTAAAAGACAATGAAGTCATTACTCCTCAAAAAATCACAAAATCCAGAGATCTGATTTTACAAAAATACAGGGACGAAGGTTTTTTTCTCGCTTATGTAAAAGTAGAATTGGGAAAACCGGATCCGAAAACAAATCTTGTTCGCGTTCGATTTATCATAGACGAAGGAGAAGAGATTCCCGTATCCAAGATCAACGTCTATGGGAACGAATCCGTGGAAACTTCCGAACTTCTTTCCGTGATGGAAATGAAAGAAGAGGGAGTTTTTGAAGGCGGAAATTTTAAAGAATCTTCTTTCGAAAAGGATAAAGATACGATCATCGCGTATCTCAAAAGTAAAGGTTATTTAGACGCGGAACTCATGCGCGAAGGTACCAACTGGGAAATCCACTGGGAAAATCCGGAAAAGAAAGATCGAAGGGTGATCATCGTAAATATCAAGATTTCGGAAGGACAAGTCTATTTCTTCAACGGTTATACTCTCAATCACGATAAGACCTTGGACGCGGAAGGAAGACCTCTCTTTTTGAATAAAGAAAACAACCCTCCCGAAACCCCCAAGGAAGAGTTAAAGCCTCTCTTACCAGTCAAGGAACTGGAGCGGAACTTAGACTATAGCGACGCAGACGTGGGTGTTCTCTTCGATGAAACTCGTTTTATGCGGGATCGAGGAACCATGAACGAACTCTATAGTTCAAGAGGATATCTCTTCGCTCAGGTAATTCCTCGACGAAAGGTAATCTCGCTCGATCGCGAAAATATAGAATACTACGAAAACTGTTACACTCGTAAAACGGAAGAAGAAAGAAAAGTCTGCGAGACCGAATATTCTCAACTTCATATCAAACGTTTAAGACAACTCTATAACACCAAACCCGAGTTACACGGAAAAAAATTCGTTCACGTAGATTTTAATATCCGCGAAAACAACTTGGCGTATGTTGAAAACGTTGTTATCAAAGGAAACAAGAAAACTCAAGATCGGGTGATTCGAAGAGAATTACTCTTCAAACAAGGCGATCTTTTTAATTCTTCTCTCGTAAACCGCTCTCGGGAAAGAATCTATAACCTCGGCTACTTCAAAGAGGTCAACTTCAACATGAGGCCGGGTTCCGATCAGACGAAGATGAACCTCATCATCGAAGTTCTCGAACAGCCGACGGGAACCGTTTCTATGGGGGGCGGTTACGGAACGATCACGGGTTTTTCCATCTTTACCGAAGTGGGAGAAAACAACCTCAACGGAACCGGGCAAAAAATATCCGGAAGAATCGAGTTCGGTCCCTATCGAAGATTGTTCCAGGTGACATGGACGGAACCTTGGCTCTACAATAAACCTTGGTCTCTTTCGCTTTCCCTTTTTTATTCCTCAAGGATTTACAACGTAGGAGCGGTTTCCATTACGGAAAACAACAACCAGCAGTCGATCAAAGAACAGGCGATCTATTCTCGGGACGGGGTCGGTTTTACGGTCGGGATCGGACATCGTATTTTTATCAACTGGACTCACTTCCACCGTTACTCTCCGAGTATCTATGCTTCCACTAATCCATCCTCCCTCGTTTCCGATCAGGTTCTCGCGGAAGTTCGAAGAGGTTGGCAGTTCCGTTCCCAGATTTCTAACGGTCTTGCCTATGATATTCGTGATAACGTCTTTAATCCGACTCAAGGTTACGACCTTCTTTTTCAGGTGGATAACGTTGGTCAGTTGTTAGGCGGTCAGTCCCATTTTGACCAGTATCGTATCTTAGCGGAATACTATCATACTTGGTTCGATTATAGTCTTTTCGGATTGTTTAGAAACAACGCGCTTCGTCGTTGGAGAGTCGTTCAAGAATTCAGAAGTTCTTCCCTTTTTACGTTCCAAAGGGTTCCGTCGTACGGAAAACAGGATCCAATTCAAAATCCGTATATCCAGTTGCAGGACTTACAATTCCTCGGCGGTTACGAATCGCTTCGGGGTTGGTTTTATAACGATGCAAAATACCCGACCGAGTGGAGGGACGGGGCCGCGAGTCGTATGATTTTCGGATCCGAACTTCGATTTCCGATCGAACCAAGTTTACTCTGGCTCGTAACCTTCTTCGACGCGGGAGCGCTTTACGAAGAAGTGAATCGTGCGCAAGGTGTTCGAAGAGATCTTTTTACGACGTATGATCAACGTATTTTAGAAGCACAACAGAAGGATCCCGTCGGTTATGCGCTTACGAATTCTTACAATCTGACCGCTCTTCGAAAAGCGGATTATACATATGAAGAATTGAATAATCCTGCGAACCTCGTTCTTTCCGGAAACAATATCGCGCTCGATAAGTTCCGATTCTCCTGGGGGGTTGGTCTTCGGATTCAAATCCCGGTTCTTCCACTTCGGATTTACTTCGCACAAAAACTAAAATACACCGGAGTCGCGGATCACCCTTTCACAAAATTCGATTCCGACAACGCGTTTCAGTTTGTCTTCGGGATCGGAGATTATAGGTTTTGACCGTGGATCCTCTCCTCGAAGGTTTAAACGAAGAACAAAAAAAAGCCGTCCTCCAAGTTTCCGGTCCAGTCCTGATTTTAGCGGGAGCGGGTTCGGGCAAAACACGCGTGATCACTCATAGAATCGCGAATCTTCTTATCAATCACGGGATTGATAGAATCTGCGCCGTTACGTTTACGAACAAGGCGGCCGCCGAAATGCAGGAACGAGTCAAACACTTAGTTCCATTCTTACCCGCCAATCTTCAGATCAAAACGTTTCACTCACTTTGTCTTTATATCCTAAGAAGAGAAGCTTCGTTTTTCGGTTACGCCGGCGGTTTCACAGTTTACGATACAACTCTGCAAGAATCACTTCTCAAACAAGTCGTGAAAGACCTTTCTCTTGATCCAAAATTTTACAAGCCGTCGATGCTTGGAAATTATATCAGCGGTCTCAAAGATAAGATGTTGTCTCCGGAAGCTTATCTCGAAAAGGAAGGACGGACCGATTTTTCTAAGAACGTTTCCGCGATTTATAAAGAATACGAAAAAAGAAAAGAAGCAAGCAAGGCTTTCGACTTCGGGGATCTCATCTGGAAGACGGTTCAACTCCTGCAAAAATCTCCGGATGCGCTTTCGAAGTATCGTCACAAATGGGAATACGTCATGGTCGACGAGTATCAGGATACGAACAAGGTCCAATACGAACTCGTGATTCTTCTCACGGGCGAAAAAAAGAATCTCTGCGTCGTGGGTGACGACGATCAATCGATCTATTCCTGGAGGGGCGCGGATATCGCGAACATTCTCAACTTCGAAAAGGATTTTCCGGATTCGACCGTGATCAAACTCGAGGAAAATTACCGTTCCTCTTCGAACATCATTCTCGCCGCATCACGCGTCATCTCGAACAACACACAACGCAAACAGAAGGAAATTTTCACAAACAACCCGAAGGGTTCTCCGGTGGTTCTCACCGAGTTCCAAAACGAGTCCGAGGAAGCGCACGGAATCATCACCCGAATCCGGTCAGCGTATTCTTCCGGAACGGAATATAAGAATATTGCAATATTCTACAGAACGAATTCTCAATCCAGATACTTCGAAGAAGCTCTTCGCAATCTCGGAATACCGTATAAGATCTTCGGAGGCTTTCGGTTTTTCGATCGAGCCGAGATCAAGGACTTTATCGCATACTTAAACGTTGTTTCCAATCCGGTCGATTCGGTATCCCTCCTCAGAATTGTAAACTATCCGCCTCGGGGAATTGGGGATTCCGGAATCGACAAGATCCGCGAATTCTCCCTCGAAAAAGGAATTTCCCTTTTGGAAACCTTGGGAAGGGAAGAGATTCCATTAAAGAAAGCGGCGAAGGCAAAGGGCAAAGAGCTCTTTCATCTGTTTAGCGACCTCATCGAAAAGACCGAAAAAGGTTCTTCTCCTTCCGAAATTGCGATCGAACTCTTGAATCGCTCCGGCCTCATGTCCTATCTCAAAGAAGAAGGAACGGAAGAATCGATCGCTCGTCTGGAAAACCTGCAAGAACTCGTAAACTCGATCGAAGAATACGAGAAAAATTCTGATTCTCCCTCCTTGGAAGAATATCTCAACCAGATCAGTCTTCTCACGAGTGAGGAAGATACGAAAGAACTGACCGACTACGTGAATCTTATGACGGTGCATAACGCGAAGGGACTCGAGTTTCAGATCGTCTTTTTATCCGGATTGGAAGAGGGCACCTTTCCTCACAGTATGAGTCTGGAAGATTCTCACTTTGGAGACGAAGAAGAACGTCGCCTTTTTTACGTCGCTCTGACTCGGGCTCGAAAGGATTTGTATTTGAGTTTTTGTAGAACTTCCCGTAAATTTGGAAAGGTAGAAGACAGAATTCCATCTCGGTTTTTGGCGGAGGTTCCGAAAGAATGTTTCGGAGAACAGCAATTTGCGACGAGAGAGCGCACGGCGAGACGTCCCCAGGGGCCGCCCCTCGCTTCTAAGATCCGTGAAACGGAAGAGGAATTCGATTCCGGTTTTTCCGAACCGCCTTCACCGGACAATCTCCAGTTGAAGGCAGGAGATCGGGTAAAACACAAACAATTCGGGATCGGCACGATTTTAACGGTTTCGGGAAAGGAAAAGAATACCAAGGTCGCGATTCGTTTCGGGAACGTGGAGAAGAACTTTTTTGTTGCCTATACTCCGCTTGAGAAATTATAAGGAAGGGGTAAGTTTACTTCCCCGAAATCCGATACTAGTAGCAGACAGGAAACCCAGATGAAGAAAATATTCGCGATATCTTTATTACTTCTCATTACCACTTCCGGAATTTACGCCGGAAAGTCTCAAGGTGTTGTGGAAGAATTCAACAAAGTAGAAGAGTTTAACAAAAATATCAAAATTTCGGACGCTTTTAAAAAGGCAACGCTCGAAAAAAATCTGCTCTCTGCGGTAAAATATACGCTCCATCATAGATACCTCGAATACAAGGAGATCACAAAGGATCTCAATGCGGAAACGATGTTGTATGAACCTCAAAAAGGGACTTACACTGTTTATGTGAAGTATAAGAAGTTTCTCTTTTTCTATAGTTATAAAATGGATCCGGAAATCTATCTTCAGACTCCTGAAAATGAGGTTTTTTATATCCGTCCGGAAAACTTAGACGACCCTCACAAAGAAAGCGCAACCACTCCGGAATCGAAACCCGTTAAGTGATTCATTTTTCCTGAGTATTTTCTTTTTTGGATTCGATTCAATATCTACAGCCCGCGATTGATTCCGTTCTGGAAGCGGGAAAAATCGTATTAGAAATCTATCATTCCGATTTTAAGGTCACGGATAAGGGAGGGAACGATCCCGTCACCGAGGCCGATCTCAAAGCGGGAGCGTTTATCGCGGAAAGTCTAAAATTCACGAAGATTCCCGTTCTTTCGGAAGAAGACAAAGAACGAAAGGATATCACCGAACTGACCGCGGCTTGGATCCTGGATCCCATCGACGGCACACGAGAATTCGTTCATAAGAATCCTGAATTTGCGATCAGCCTTGGTTTATCCGTTAAGGGCAAGGCCGTGTTGGGTGTGATCTTGAATCCTGTCACAGGCGAGTTGATCTGTGGAGCCGAAAGTTTAGGAGTGGATTCCATTCAGTTTTCGGAAATACCGGATTCTTATAAAATCGATTCGAAACGGTTTTCAAAAAAATTACATTCTAATTCTCCAATAAAAACGGTTCTGATTTCCAGAACGGAAGAAAGAGAAGGGCTTTTTAAACCGAGTATGATTCCCGCGGATTGGAAATTTTCCGCTATGGGTTCAATCGCGTATAAGTTAGGACTCGTAGCCGCTGGAATTGCTTCCATTTCCATTTCCCTCAAACCGAAAAACGAATGGGACGTTTGCGCGGGAATAGCGCTGGTACGGGCATCGGGGGGAACCGATCTCGAAATTCAATCCGGCGAACCGTATCGGTTTCAAACCGCTTCCGGAAGGGGAGAGGGTTTGATCGCGGGACATTCCGAATCTTTGGATCTTCTCTGGAAAACTTCGAAGGGATATTTTCAATCCAGTCTGAGGGATTGGACCTGATCGGGGAAATCTATATGAAAAAAAAAGAATATTCTAAACATATAATACAAAAAATCAGAATCGGCGTGGACGCCAGACCTTTTTCGACCCCGGTATCCGGCGTTGGAAAGATGATCCACAGCGCTCTTTTGGATCTGGGAAAGGATCCCAGTTTTGAATTTTATCTTTTTTCCCACAGAGATCTTCATCCGAGTTATGCGAATCTTCTGGAGTTGCCCGGAATTCGATTTATCAAAGGGGAGGGAATTCTTTCTAAAAAAGGAGGGATTTATTTCGCGATCGCGCTTCCTCTCCAACTTCGTAAAATCCAGCTCGATTTGTTTTGGGGAACACAACAGGTATTTCCACCGTTTCTTTCCAAAAAGACGGCGACTGTTCTGACATACAACGACTTAGTCGCGTATCGTTTCCCGGATACGATGCGAACCTTGGCTCGATTGCAACAGAAATTCTATCTTTCGCGTTCCGTACAACGTGCGGATAAACTGCTTCCGATATCGGAATCCACCCGAGACGAAGTCGCGGAATTCTTTCATATCCCGCTTGAAAGAATGCAAGTTGTTTATCCAGGAATCGAACTTTCCGAATTCCAAGGACTTCTCAAAAAAAAGCCGGGAGAAAGGATCGATTCCCTTCCTAAAAAATACTTTCTTTCGGTTTCCACCGTGGAACCTCGAAAAAACTACACCTTCCTGTACAATGCTTATTTGGAATATTCAAAATTTGTAAAGCCGAGTCAGAAGTTCGCTTGGGTGATCGGAGGAAAAGCAGGTTGGGAAAATCCCGAATTTATCGAAACACTCCGAAGCCCCGAAAGTAAAAAATTGGGAATCCATTGGATCGAAAGTCCCTCCGACGTGGAACTCGCCCATATGTACAAAAAATGTTCCCTCTTTTTGTTTTCTTCCTTGTATGAAGGTTTTGGAATTCCTCTTTTGGAAGCTCTGAGTCTGCAAAAACCTGCGATCGTTACTGATCTTTCCGTTTTTCGAGAAATCGGTGGAAACCAGATTCAATATCTAAAATTAGAACGGGATCTTTGGGTAAAGGCATTTCTGGATTATTCAAAGAAGCCTTACGCAGGGAAAAAAGTGGATCTTCGAAAATTCTATAGAAGTGTTGCCGCGAAGACGATCGCCGATCAGATTCGGGACGTGTTACGTTCTAAAACCATTTCTTCCACCCGCTGAGCCTCGTTAGGGTTCCCGAAAACTCAAGTCCAATTTTCGAATCGATCTGAAGATGAATCCTTTCCCGATCCAAAGGTTGCAGTCGAATCGTAAAAGAATCCTCTTCGTTCTTAAAACTCAAATAATCGGGCAGAAATTCGAGGAGATTCGTTTTAGAGTTTCCGTTGAGTGGAATCGTAAAATTCTTAGCGGTTTCTTTTCCCTTTAAAAAAATAAGAATCTGATTTTCCTGAAGTTCCAGTTTTGCTTTTCGATTGGTTTCGGAAAAATACGGTTCTTTTGCAACGGGAGTGGAGATCATTCCCGAACCTCCGAATCGATCTTTCTTTAGATACGTTAAGAATTCTTCCGGACCGGAGAAGTAATTGTAAAAGACGGGGTTCACGGGTGTCATCCCAGTTTCAAAGGAGGTCCTTGGCTGGAAAGATTTTTTCCATTTACATTCTTTTCCGATGTAAGAAGATGTATGGAGATGTTTTCAATTCGGATCGTATTTACCCTTTTCTTAATTTTCCTTTCTGCCTGTCATTCTTCGAAAGAAGAATCGATTCTCTACAAACTCAAACTTTCCGATCCGGACGGTAATTCCGTGGATCTCTTGGCTTACAAGGGAAAGGTTTTACTTTTGGATGTCTGGGCTTCTTGGTGCGAACCTTGTAAGGAAGCCGTTCCCGTTTTGGAAAAACTTTCCAAAGATTTGCAAGGGAAGAATGGGGTTCTTTTGGGGATCAATACCGAGCCGGAACACAGCAAAGAGGAACATTTGAAAGCCGCTCAGGAATTCGGGATGACCTATCCGTTCTTAATCGATCGGGACTTCGCTTTGATAAACGAATACAAGGTAGAAGGGCAACCGGCGCTATTGGTTTTCAGCCCATCCGGTAAACTTCTGAAAATTCAATATGGAATTCAGGAACGGGATTATCCGAAACTCAGGGCAAGTTTTTCTAATTGGTTCACTGCACCATAGTATTGTATAACATGATGAATAAATAAGAGCTTCTCGAATACGGTAGAAAAAAAAGGGTTTATTTCTGAGCTTCGATATTTAATTTTGAATACTTGCCGGCAGGATCTTGCCGGAATTCCTAAGTTGTATTGAACTAAAGATATCAGGAGTGAATGAGTTTCATGGCGGAAAACTTAGCCCAGCTATTTCGTGAATCTGCGGAAAAATTCCGGGACCTACCGGCGTTCTTTTCAAAAGATTCCAAGAAGGACTATTATCCTACTACATACGGTCAAGTGTACGAGCAAGGTTTGAATCTTGCGGAAGCCTTGATCGAGTTAGGTGTTCAACAAAAACAGAGAGTAGGTTTACTCGCAGATAATCGTATCGAATGGATCATCGCAGACTATGGTGTGATTCTGACCGGCGCCGCCGACGTTCCACGCGGAACTGATATTACAGATTCTGAAATCGTTTATATTCTCAATCACTCGGAAGTCGAAGTCGTTTTTATCGAAAACGATAAGATGCTCGAGAAGTTTAATAGAAACAAATCACAGCTTACCAATGTGAAGACCATCATCCTGATGGATCCTGCGAGCACCGCCCCAGGCGTTTTGAAAATGCAGGACCTCATCGAAAAAGGAAAGAAACTCAGAGAAGGTGGTTCTAGAAAAGCGGAAGAAAGAATCTCCGCGATTCAACCGGACGATCTTTTCACTCTGATCTATACTTCCGGGACTACGGGACTTCCCAAAGGTGTTATGTTGAAACATTCCAACATGATGCACCAAGTGAACCACGTCAGCCCGATGTTGAAGATCCAACCGAATGCACGTCTTCTTTCCATTCTTCCGATCTGGCACGTTTTCGAAAGAGTAGTCGAATACGTTTGTCTCGGACTCGGAGCGGCGACCTATTACACGAATGTTAGAGACCTTCGCCAGGACTTGGCGACGGTTAAACCGACGTTTATGGGTTCTGCACCAAGACTCTGGGAAAACATCTATAACGGAATTTATACGAGAATCAACGATCCTGCTCAGACTCCGGCGCTTCGCAGAGGACTTTTCAAACTCGCGTATTTTTTCTCGAGTAAGAAAAACCAAGCGGTTCGTTTTTTAACTGGAATCCAAGTGGACTATCATGGAAGAAGTCCGATCACTTCTTTTTTCTACGGAATTCTCATGTTCATCCAATTTCTCCTGACAGGTCCATTCACGCTCACCGTCATCGCGGGTGCGTTAGGCGCCTTTCTCGCGGGAACCGAATTTTATTTTTTAAGTTCGCCTCTCTATACGATCGCAGGACTTGCAGTGTTCCTCAATAGCTTTACTCTGGATCGAATCGTTCTTGCCAAGATCAGAGCGGCTACGGGTGGGCAACTCAAAGCTTCGATTTCCGGCGGAGGAGCTCTTCCAAGGCACGTAGACGAATTCTTTGGAAACATCGGAATCAACGTTTTGGAAGGTTATGGAATGACCGAAACGTCCCCGGTAATCTCCGTGAGAACCTTTGAAAAATTGATCATCGGTTCCGTGGGTGTGGTCGCTCCGAAAACAAAACTCCAGATCCGCAACGACAACAATGTCGTTCTCACAGAGATCGATGAGGACGGAAACGTTTCTCAAGGAAAACTTGGTCTCAAAGGTGTCGTCTTTATCAAGGGACCTCAAGTGATGAAAGGATATTTCAAAAACGAAGAGGCTACTTCCAAAGCGATCCAAGACGGATGGATGAACACCGGCGACATGGGGATGATCAACTTCAAAAAGACCCTAACTCTCACCGGGCGTGCAAAAGACACCGTAGTTCTCTTAGGCGGGGAAAACGTGGAACCGGTTCCGATCGAAAACAAACTTCAGGAATCCGCGTATATCAGCCAGTGTATGGTGATCGGCCAGGATCAGAAAAATTTAGGTGCGATCATCGTTCCGGATTTTGAAAAACTCCAGGAATGGGCGAAAGAAAACGGAATCAACGAGCCGAGCAACGAAAAGCTGATCGAAAATCCGAAAGTCTACGATCTTTATAGAAAAGAGATCAAGGCGCTCAATAATACGAAAAACGGATTCAAATCCTTTGAGCAAGTGACTCCATTTATCATCATCTCCAAACCTTTTGAAGTGGGTGAGGAATTGAACAATATGATGAAAATGAAACGTCACGTGATCACTGAGAAATACATCGACAAGATCAAAAAAATCTACGCGACAAACCAAGATTAGAATTTTTCGATTTTTCGAACTGAAATCAGCCAGCCCTAAAAAAGCTGGCTTTTTTATTTCTTCTGAGAATGAAGAGCCGTACCGATAGGAACAGTATATGGCCGGCACTCAGAAACAAATCCAGAAATCTTCCGTATTTTCCCCTTCCGGGCACGGAGATTTATACGCACTGGACAATCTCTATCTTTCCCCCATGAGAGAGAACGAGGTTTGGAACTTTTCCCAGGTTTCCCAATTCTCCCCTTACAACTTGGGATTTTTATGTATGCGCTCGATTCTGAACGCCAATCTTTCCAAAAATGCGATTACGGTGGGTGGACTCACTCCCGGGTTTATAAGAGGACTTTCTAGAATAGAAGGATTTGAAAATTGGAAACAATTTCGAACGGAAGGATTTATACCGAGAGTGGTAGGAAAAGAATTCCCTCTCACGCTGAATTCCGAAATTCATACGATCCTGAATCCTGCGTTGGCGACTTACGAAAAGGAGTTATTCGAGGAATGGAATCCCAAAGCCGTGACCATTTCCGGAACCTGGGAGAATCAGGAAATACTCATGACCGGAGTCTCGTTACCCGAAAACGAAAAAAATCTTCCGAAATTATTAAAGGATCTGATTCAGCTTCTTTCTGGAACCACCGGAAAATTTTATCTTCGTACCGATAAACATTCGTATCTTTGTTTGAAGAAAGATAAGGAAACGTTGGGTCCTGTCTTTTTTCAGGAGAAGGAAAAAGTCTGGGATTCTTTCGTGTTCTTGATTTTGGAAAAAGAAATTTCTAACTGAGGTGTTTACTGAAAAGAAAGGCTTCGATATTTTCGTAGTTTTCTTCTTCGGAAAGTTCTAAAATCTTTTTCACCAGAATTCCCGCTTGATGGAGCGAAATGGAACGAATGATTTTTCGTATCGGATTCAAAAACGGGATCGATACCGAAAGATCCCGAATTCCGATTCCGATCAAGAAGATCGTAAAGTTCGTATCAGAAGCGAGTTCCCCGCAGATTCCCAGAGGTTTGTCATAATCCCTTGAGACTTCTACGATTCGAATGAGCGCGCGTAAAAAGGCGATGTGATACGGATTGTAGAGGGAAGAAACGTGGATATTATTTCGATCCACAGCCATGATATATTGAAGAAGATCGTTCGTTCCCACTGAGAAAAAATCCGCTTCTCTGGCGATCAGATCCAAGGCAGAGACCGCGGCGGGGGTTTCGATCATCGCGCCGACCTTAATTTTCTTATTAAATTTCTCTTTTTGAGCGCTGAGTTTGCGTTTACATTCTTCCAGTAAGGCTCTGGTCTTGATGATTTCCGCCGGGCCGGTGATCATCGGAAGTAGAATGCTTACATTCCCGAAAGCCGAGGCTCGCAAAATCGCTGTTAGTTGTTCACTGAACCACTCCGGATTGGAAAGGGAATATCGAATTCCTCTATTTCCCAAGAACGGATTCTCCTCTTCTTCTCCCGTAGAAAATTTATCCGCTCCGATATCGAAGGTTCGGATCGTAACGGGTTTGTCTTCCATTCCTTCAGCGATCGCCTTATACGCGCGGAACTGTTCTTCGCCGGAAACGTTGCTGTCTTGGTATTTTAAGAATAGGGATTCACTTCGAAAGAGGCCAACGCCTTCTGCACCGGAGCGAATCGCCTGTTCGCAGTCGAGTTCTGATTCTAAATTACATTTGATTTTGACTCGGATTCCGTCTTTGCTTACGGCTCTGATTTTTTTTGTTTCGTTTTCTTCGACCGGGTATGTGGATGAAAAACCGTAGTATTTGACTTCTTCCAAAGTCGGAAAACGAACTACGTGTCCTGCTTCCGCATCGAGAAAAATGAATTCGTTGTCTCTTACATAGGTGGAAAAATCTTTCAAACCGACCACCGTAGGAATTCCATAGTTCCTCGCGAGGATCGCCATATGCCCCGTTTTTCCGCCGAGATCGGTGGCGATTCCGCGGATTCTCGATTTGTCCATAAGAATCATCTGAGACGGAGTGAGTTCTCTTGCGACCAAGATCAGATCCTCTTTCAAACCGGACAAAAAAGAATCCTCTTCCTTTTTGCCTGCAATGAATTCGATCAACCGATTAGAGACGTCATGAAAGTGATCGACCCTTTCACGAAAAAATTCACTTTCCATGGCTCGGAATTTCTCTGAGATTTCGTGTGTTACGTTTTGAACTGCAAGAATCGCGTTTTCTCCCAGATCCAAAATTCTTTTTTGAACCGAGGTGGAAAGGCTCGGATCCGAACAGATCATCGCTTGGGTTTCTAAAATTTCCTGAACTTCTTTGTGGTCTGGACCGGAGGCTTCTACGGAAGTGATTAGGATGCGAAGGCTTTCGAGGCTTTCTTCTAATGCGGTTTTGAATTTTTCGATTTCTTCTTCTTTGGCGGATTCATGGACGTAGGTCCCGGTTAGAATGGTATTCCTCTTTTTTCCGGTTTTGAGGACTTTACCGTATAGTTTTCCCGGGAAAGCGGTGATTCCGGGAAAAACTGTCCGTTTAGAGGGGATCATTGATAGAGTTGATTTCCGAGCAAAACTCGACTACAGAATTCTCGAAAAGAAGAATCTGACAATTCTTTTCTAAAAAAGCCGAAACTCTGCGGGAATACGACTCGACCCTAAAAAAAGAGGTCGAAATCGGAAGTTGAAAGAATTCTTAAACGACGATCGCTTTTCTTTTGAAAAGAGGAGTTCTTCTGCTTTTGTATTTGCTGATTTCGTCTCCGGTGACGCTACTCATCACCAATTTCGCCATGGAAATATCGAGGGCGTGTCCGGCTTTCGATGCGAGATAATGACCGATGATCGGGCGACCCGCGATGGAAATGTCTCCGAAGAGATCCAAAATCTTATGGCGCACGCATTCGTTTTCAAAACGGAGTTGTTGGTTTAAATATCCGTCTTGGGTCAGGACGATCGCATTGTCTAAGGATCCGCCCATCGCCAATCCTCTGGCTTGAAGCGCTTCTACGTCTTTCAAAAAACCAAAGGTTCTTGCGGGAAGAATCTCTTGTTTGATCTTATCTCTATCCAAAGAAATCGTAATACTCTGTCCTTTGAGAAGAGGATGGGGAAAGTCGATCGTATAGGTTACTTTGAGTTCGTCGCTTGGAAGCAGAACAAGGTATTTATCCCCGTCCACAACCCAGAGTGGATTTTGTACGTAAATCGGTTCTACGATTTCAGGATATTCTACGATTCCAGCGGATTCCAGAGCTTGTAAGAATGGAAGGGAAGAGCCGTCCATAATCGGAACTTCGACAGCGTCGATTTCAAGAATGAGGTCGGTCAGTCCTAAGGCGTAAACCGCGGCTAACAGGTGTTCTACTGTTTGGATTCGATAAAGGCCGTCTCCAAGCGTGGTTGCATTGCTTGTATCTACGACGTTACTCAGTTCTGCCGAGATCGAGGCTTTTTCCTGACCTTTTCGATATTCAAAAACGATTCCTGTACCAGATGGGGCCGGATGGGCGACTAAGTTTACTTCCTTTCCGGAATGAAGCCCGATCCCTTTGATTCTAACTGTATCCTGTATGGATCTTCTATATATGGTTTCTTTCATAGTTGTGCATTTTCGATTTCACAGGAAAGTCCTATTTGAAAGGACTGCCCGGGTCACATCGAGGTTCGCTTTTCGTATTCAAGAGGATCGAATTCGACCGTTTGTTCCGGAGCTTCGTCCAGTCCTCTTGGTCCTATATAAGCAAGGTCTATGCCAAAGGGTGTATTAAAACCGGTTTTTTCAGGGGTGTAAGAGGGCGTTTGGAGCTGGATGCGACATAATTTGAAATAAATTTCTGACAAACCGTCTCTTTTATACAACAGTGTATCGGTAGGGACACAGGTTATTGTCCCATCGATCACCAGGGTAATTCTTCTCCGTTCTGATGAAAGAATCTGCCCGAACTCGCAAGGTTCAGCGCTTCGATCCGTTCTGCTAAACCGACAACGCTTTCTTGTGTTGAAATTCCTTGTCTTCCGGTCATTTCCGTCGCAACCATTCCAGGATGAAAGATTCCTACGGAGATTCCTTTGGGTAAAAGATCTCGAGCCAGGCTTACTGCGAATGCGTTCAAGGCGGCTTTGGATGCGCGGTATCCGTAGTAGGCGCCGGAAGTATTGTCCGCGATCGATCCCATTCTGCTCGTTAAAAATACGAGTTTAGAATCTGCTTTGAGCGAGGGAAGGAGCGCGTGGACGATCTTCAACGGTCCGAGCGCGTTGACCAAGAACTGCGTGATGATATTGTCCTCATCGAGACTTTGTAGATTGTCCGGTATCAAGATACCAGCGTTATTGATCAAAATATCGATTTTTGTATCCAGAATCTTAGAACTCAATCCTTGAATCGAGTTTGAGTCGAGAACGTCGATGCCTTCGAAAATTTGGGTGGGTTTGAGACGAGAGAGTTCTGCGGAACTTTTTCTGCAAAGCGCAAATACTCGATCTCCTTTTGATAGAAAGTGTTTTGTGAGTTCCAATCCGATTCCGCGATTGGTTCCCGTGATGAATACGTTTCTTTGTGCCATAGTGTTACTCCAATGTAATTCTTCGGATCGCTCCTGAAAACACTTTTCGATTGACGTTTGAGTCAATTTATTTACATTGCTGGTTCTATGAATTACGAGATCATCCACAAACCTTCGTATTCTTTTCTAAAAGTAAAATTGTCGCCAGGTGAAACCATCAAAGCCGAAGCAGGCGCGATGGTCTATATGACTCCCGGGATCGACGTTGAAACCAAAATGGGAAGCGGATTCCTTTCCGCCCTCTCCAGACGATTTTTCGGCGGAGAATCGTTCTTCTTCAATATCTTCAAGGCTCCGTCCGCGGGCGCGGAAATCGGCTTTGCTCCCGAACTTCCCGGCGACGTGGTAGGAATCGATCTTACGGACAACGGACTTCTTGTGGAAGCAGGCGCATATCTTGCTTCGGATGAAACGATCACGATGAAACCGAGGTTCGGAGGTTTGCGTTCCTTTCTCGGCGGAGAAGGTGTGTTTCTTTTGGACGTTACCGGTAATGGAAAACTCTTTTTGAATTCTTATGGAGCCATCCTTCCGATCGAAGTACAAGGAGCCTATACGATCGACACAGGGCACGTCGTCGCCTTTGATAAAACGCTTCAGTATAAAATCGGAAAGGCCGGAGGAAGTTGGAAATCTACTCTTTTCGGCGGTGAAGGTTTGGTGATGGAGTTTACCGGTCACGGAAAAATTTTAATTCAGACTCGAGTTCCATCGGGATTCTTATCCTGGCTGACGGGACTCCTTCCTCAATAAGGAAAAGGTAATATTATGAATATTGAAATTCTTAGCAAACCGTCGTATAGTTTTGCAAAGGTGTCTTTGAACGGCGGAGAATCCATCAAAGCGGAATCCGGTTCGATGATGTCGATGAGCAATGGAATCACGATCCAAACTCACAAGGCGCAACAAGGCGGATTTTTAAAAAGTTTAAAAGCGGCGTTCCTTGGCGGAGAATCCTTTTGGATGAACACCTTCACCGCTTCTTCCGGAAACGGAGAAGTTCTACTCGCACCGACTCTTCCGGGTGACGTAGATAAGATCGATCTTGCGGGAACCGTTTATGTTCAATCGAGTTCGTTTCTCGCGTCTTCGCCTAACATAGAGATGGATACGAAGTTCCAAGGATTGAAAGGATTTATCAGCGGAGAATCTTTATTCTTCTTAAAACTTTCCGGTAACGGACCTCTTCTCATTTCCAGTTACGGCGGAATCGATATTCTGCAAGTCGACGGTGAGATGATCGTGGATACCGGGCATATCGTCGCGTTCGACGAAGGACTCAACTACGAGATGACCAAGTTCGGCGGTTGGAAGTCTTTCTTCTTGGGTGGAGAAGGATTTGTCGCTCGTTTTAAAGGAAGAGGAAGGGTTTGGATCCAATCCAGAAACGTTCCGTCCTTAGGAAGTTGGTTCCGCAATCAACTGCCTCCGATCAAAAGATAAGGAGAATGAATCGTGAAACACGAAATATTATTAAAACCTGATTTTCCAATCATTCAAGTGGAATTAGAAAACGGAGAAACGATCCGTGCCGAATCGGGCGCCATGGTCGCGATGAGTCCGACGGTAAAGATGGCGACAAAAGCGGAAGGTGGAATCTGGGCTTCCGCCAAACGCGCGTTACTGAGCGGAGAATCTTTTTTCCAAAATACCTTTAAGTCGGAAGGTGGGACGGGAACCTTATTCCTCACGAGTCAAACTCAGGGCGATATCGAGTACCGCAAGATGAAAGGAGAAGAATTGATCTTGAGTCGAGGCGCTTACGTTGCCGGCTCGGAATCCTTGGTCATCGATAGCAAATGGGGTGGATTCAAAGGATTTTTTTCCGGTGAAGGTCTTTTCTTTTTGAAAGTCAGCGGTGCCGGAGATCTTTTCTTCTCGAGCTTTGGTGCGATTCACACGATCGAAGTAAACGGTCAATACACCGTGGACACCGGGCATATTGTCGGATTCGAAGGAACTTTGAACTATACGATTCAAAAGGTCGGCGGTTTGAAGTCTTTGTTCTTGAGTGGAGAAGGTTTGGTCGCGGTTTTTTCCGGAAGCGGGAAACTTTATATTCAATCTAGAAATCAGAACGCATTCGCAGGCTGGGCGAACCAGTGGAGAAGAGTGGAGAAATCTTCCTCTTCGAGCTAAAACCTTTTTGTAGAAAAATAGGATTCACCTTCGGGTGAGTCCTATGAAATCTTTCTCAATTTTCTACTCGTAAATTCCTCTTTTTGTCATCTTCGTGATTTCTAAATTTCAATTTTACTCCATTTTCAATATAAGAAATCGACGGTTGAAAATTTTAGAAAAATAGAATATTCTATAAATCTTATATTTTTTAAGCTTTTTTGTTTTTTATGAAACGCGAGTTTTAAAACTCTATTCTTTATAAAAGGAATCAGGGTTCCTTCTTAGATCGCAGGTTTTTTAAATCCGGGATTGGGAATTTCATTTGGACCTGAGAAAAAGGACCTTAGTAAAAATGGAATCCGAGGACCGTAAGTGGTTCCTGAAGAGGTTTATTTCGATTTCGACGAGGAGTTCTCCTTTTACAATCATGCTCCATTCAAGAACAAATTGTACTTATAAGAAGCAAGTTTAAAACGGATCGGCATTTCTTAAGTATCGTATAACAAAACTAAGCGATTACATGCAAAAAACAGAATGAAACGATGATAGAAAAAAATTTGAAGAAATCGATATCCTACTTGGAAAAACGGAACGGTAGTGCGAAATCAAGCCAATCGATTTAGGAGTAGGACCATGAAAAAAATCATAGCGCTTGCGCTTTTTCTTTCCGTGTTTGCCAACGGAGTTTTTGCTCTTTCGGAAATAGAGACGTTGCTTATAAAGGAGGCAACGAACCCTGAGTTAAAGAAAATTGCCAAAGACTATTTGTTGAAAAAAGCCAAAGACCAAAAGGATTTAGCTGAAAAATACAAATCCCTTGCGACTCGGAGCCAGGGAGGGAAGGCGACCTCTTCAAACGAAGAGCATAAGAAATACAAAAAATTAGAAGAGCATTGTATCAAAGAGGCGGCCGAATATGAGATGGAAGCCGGAAAACTCTAAACCTTAGACAAAAAAACCTCCCTCGGTATTCATTACTGAGGGAGGTTTTTTAAGAATCAATCGCCAAGGATATAGGAGTTCTACTGAACTCTCTATTCCGTTGAGACGATTCGAAATCTCTTTTATTCTGCGACCGCTTCGCCTTCGATCTTGATCGAAACTTCTTCACCCACCAACACACCGCCGGTTTCCAAAGCCTTGTTCCAGGTCAGACCGTAATCCTTACGATTGATTTTCGTTTCCGCTTCGAATGCGAAGTGAACCGTTCCCCACGGATCTTTTGCGGAACCGTTGAACGTTACATTCAAAACGACAGGTTTGGTAACACCTTTGATTGTCAGTTCCCCGGCAATCTTAGAGACAGCTCCTTTTTTTACCGTAGCCTTTGCAGACTTAAACGTAATCGTAGGAGCTCCTTCCGCGTCGAAAAAATCTTTCGATTTTAGATGACCGTCTCTTTTTTCATCGTTCGTAAAAATCGAAGCAGTTTGAATCGTAACGTCCAAACCGGAGAGTGCGCCGGTTTTTTCATCAAAGCTAAACTTACCTTGGAATTCTTTGAAAGAACCCGGAACATTGCTTAGACCGAGATGTTTGATCTTAAAGCCAACGGAAGTGTGCGTGGGATCCAGTTTAAAATTCCCAGCTTGCAATCCAGTCAGTGAGATGAGGATGAAGAGAAACGCAAAAGAAATTCTTCTCAAGTTCATTAATAAGCTCCTTACCCGAATTCGGATACTTACGACAAAGAATCTTTCTTCGTCTTTGGATTTCAATATATTTTCTAAAAATTCTATATAACAGAATAAGGAACAAGATTTTGGCAAAGAAGAGTAATTCCATATCCATTTTTAGTTCAAAAGCTAAGTTGGGTGGACGTGAAAACCGATTCCTTTTTCAAGGCAGAAAGCGCTTGGAAGTCGACTGTTCTTATTTGTCATTCTTAGATTTTCAATTTCTATGTTTTCCTTTGAAAAATTCGGATCGATTTCTTGAATTTTGTCGGTTGTGGATCTAAGGAAAGAACGTTGGGTTATTATACGCAAAACATCATTACCATCTTTGAGTCTGAAACGGATGAAGATATCATCGCTGAGTTGAAAACGTTTTTTCCGCTCGCAAAGGTGAAAGAATTCAATTCTGACTTTCACGGAATCGTCGCTCAAGTGGAAAGAAGCCGATTGATAAGGGATAGCGCGATCGATGATATGCAAGAGTTAGAAGAAGAACTCGCCATTATAGATGAGAGAATGATAGAATTTACGAAACGGTTTCCTGAAAGAATTTTCGTTTCTATCGACGTCAATTGTTTCGGGGGAATTTGTTCTTATGAAGGATTCAGTGCGAGAAACGGAATTATAATTCTTGCACAAGAATCGACCGAAGACGGGCACATCACTCTATTAAAAAGTATTTTTCCAAAGTATGAAAGAATTTATTTCGAACCGTTTACCAGAGATTTTTTTGTCCGAAAGGGAAAAATCGATGGGGTTATTCAGGACTTTTCACTCGGCGGACTTTTTATCGGATTCAATTCCGAATATACTGATACTTCTTTGTACCGAATCGAATCGAGTTCCAATTTTCTTTTTTTTGAAAGAAAGGAAGAATACTATTTGCTCTTCGAGTCAGAGGAAAAAACGGACGATATAAAAGTTTCGGGAGTCATCTATAACGACGATAAGGAGATCTTACGGGAAATCGAAGATCATATCCTGAGCACATTTTCCGTTATGACGCATTCGATCGCTATTTATATGGAAGGGATTTTAGAGCCGAGACGATTTGCAAATAAAGTAGAACATCCAATTAGAAAACGAAAATCCTTTTGGCTAAGATGGATCGGTTGAGGGAAGAAGAGGGACATAGAGTTTGTTTTCTTTTCTTCATAATCCGAATCGGAAATATTTCAATTCGACGCACAACCGCTGAACGCTCGATTCGATTCCCGAGACAAGTCCGGGAGTTCGCTTCCTATTTTCGCAACAGATAAGAACTGATCATCAGTGCCGTCTCTCGAAGAATCGTTTCCGAATCCACGTCAAAGCCTTGGAGAACCATATAACTGATGATATCATCCATCGCTCTTTGTGCGATCAAAAGGCTCGTCGGTTCCGAACGCAATTGCACTTTACTGGCGAAGTATTGAAACAATTTGGAAGCTTCCGTTTGGATTCTTTCCCTCTCGATCTTTTTTACCGCGGCCGCGATCTTTTCATCCGTAAGAGAGAGAATTGCGAGTTCGCGATGAAGTTTCGGATTTTTTAAAGCGGAGTTTTTCATTCGGAGAAGAATTTCATAAAGAATCGCACTGAGATCGGATTCACCTTTGAGAGAATCAATCGTGTCTCCGGCGAGACTGCCGTAGAATTCTTCGCTGTATTTTCGAAGGATCTCGAGCGCGATATCGTTCTTATCTCGATAGTAAGAATAGAAGGTTCCGATCGAAACGCCGGCGGCTTCGACGATATCTCGGATCCCAGTTTCCGCATAACCCCTTTGTTTCACGAGTTTGTAGGCCGCTTCTATGATATTTTCCTTTCGTTCAATAGAACGGCTCTGGACCGGACTTCGGACTTGTTTCTTCTTTGCGTTCATTCTTACGTTTCTACATTTCCTCGGAATCCATTACCCAGTATTTAAAAATATGAACAAAGTTCAAATTTTTTATTTACATGAATGCTAAGAACGAATAAATATGAACAATGTTCATATTTAAGAATCGGAGGGATGTATGAAACAAGGAAAAAAAACGGCAACCGGAAATGAGAATTCGACTCCGAAGAATGGAACCCTTTCCTTCGGGAAAGAGGGTTTGGCGAGAATGTTTACATCGATCGGATTTTTGTTTGTATTAATCGTTTGCGTATTTTTATCGCTCCAATGCGGAACGGTCGGGCAATCTCGTTTTTTCAAAGATCAGGCATATCACTTTCAAACCTTACGCGCGTTAAACGATATTCGAACGGACGGGGCTGATACCGGAGAAGTTTTGGAAACGATTCGTCAGATTCGCGAAGGCGATTCGGAAAATTGGTTTTTATCTTGGGAAAAATTGGCGATGCGAGTGTTGGAAAGAGCCGAAAAAATTCAGGATCCTTTGAGTCGAGGTTACGCTTATCTTCGCGCGCACAACTATATACGGACCGCCGAATTCTTTCTTTCCCCCGAAGACGAAAGAAGGCTTCCATCCTTTCAGAAAGGAGTCAATCTTTTCTACAAAGGATTGGATATTCTCGAAGTTCGTTATGAACGTATCAAAGTTTCCTATGAAGACAAACAACTCAATGCCGTTTATTATCCGGGTCCGATCGGTTCTGAAAAAAAGCCTTTGATCGTCCTTGTAGGAGGTTTTGATTCTACTCTCGAAGAATTGTACTTTGTTTTAGTGAAAAGCGCTTATGATCGAGGTTACAGTGTTCTAACGTATGAAGGACCGGGACAGGGCTCTGTGATAAGAACACAAGACTTAGGTTTTACTCCGGAATGGGAAAAGCCTACGAAGAATGTAATTGATACCTTTCTTTCTAAGCATCCGAAACCGAAAGCGATGATTCTTATGGGAATGAGTCTGGGTGGATATTTCGCGCCGCGGGCCGCCGCGTTTGACGATCGGTTTGAAGGAGTTGTATCGTACGACGTTCTTTACGATTTTGGAGAAGTAGCAGAAAGAACGGTTCCTAACTTTGTTCTCTGGTTAAAGGAGCGTAAGTATGACGGACTGATTGAACTTTTAGTTTCGATCAAATCGTATTTTTCTCCAAGTTTCGATTGGGGAGTTAAGAACGGAAGATGGACGATGAAAACCGCGAACGCGAGAGAAACGTTAGACGCTTTCTCGGCATATTCCTTGGAATCGATCGCCCCCAAAATCAAACAGGATGTTTTGATTCTCGCAGGAACCGAGGATCATTTTATCCCATTAAAACAAGTGGAAGACTTTCGATCAAAGTTAAAGAACGCAAGAAGTGTAACCACCGTGATCTATGATCGCGCGTCGGGCGGCGCAGAACACTGTCAATTTGGAGCGCAGGCTCTTTGGCAGGCAGATTTTTTTGACTGGATGATGAGATTTAAGAATCAGAAATAATGCCGGAGTTTCTTACAACGATTCGGCTTTGGACAAGGCCGAATTATTTTTTTGGAATTTCTTCCTATGAGAACTCCTTGTTGCAACGGAAAAGAAGGGAAAAGGAGAAAACAGGAATCTTGAAAGAGACAAGAAGCTTGGATTCGATTCCTTCTTGGAAATGTACGGCTATTCTTAGAAGGATTGAAACCGGAAATCTTTCCAAAAAGAAGAATCGTAAATCGCGGAAGATTTAGGTAGTTTCCGCAATACGGTGATTCCCTATAGACGAAACTTTTTTTAGGAGTAGAATGGTCTTCGTCATGCGCTCTCATGACAAGGGAGGCGTTCCTTTGAAAGCGAACTTAAAAAAACTTTTTTCAATCTTTGGGATCATTGGTTTTCTCATCTTTTTCGGAATGAGTTGCCAGCCGTATCTGTATCGAAATTACAACGACTGCGGGGGAAACTATTCCGGGAATTGCGATGGATATCGAGGTTACTCTTCCTACGGTTATCAAAATCGCGGGGCTTATCCGAATTATTACCGGAATCCTTCCTATGGAAACTTCGGGACCGGAAACACAGGCGGCGGATTTCGTCACAACCCGATGCACGTTCCATCCGGGAGATTTCACAATCTTGGTCGTCCGAGTCACTGGAAACTGTAGAGGAATCCGGATTTAGATCTGCCGGGAATTTTGGGAGAGTTCCCATGTTTACAAATCCTGACAAAATTTGAATTCAGGAAAAAGTTTCGTTCTTGTCCGTGCTTCCTATACAACGCTATTTACAAGTGGAAAAGAAGTGTAATAAGAACCGTCTTACAAAATGAGCTTTGTAAGAGGTCCTACACTATTAATTCTTGCTTGCAAAATTAGAATTTTGTGATATAGGAAATTCTCCGAATTTTTTCCGCCACCCACCCCTCCACCCGAAATTTGGGTGGGGCACATCGCTTTCACGGTGGAGTGTCGGAGCTCCGACAGATTCTTTCTGAAGATCCAGACAACTTGTGAGCAAGAAGAATCTGCTCTTACAAGAGTTGGTTTCCTAAAAAAGGTTTTGATTGCTTCATATGTCCCTAGGTGAGAGAATTTCGAAAAATTCTTCCTCCTTACAATTCAACGAATTCTAAAAAGTCAGATCATTGTCTTGAAACAATGCGACAAAAAGTTTTTTTAGTTCCTTCCCGCGTAACCGATTACATCCATAAACGCAGAAACCGAAAACACAGCCTTTCCGGGGCCGGGTTCGCCGTATCCGGGGGGAACCGGTAAATTATACTTTTCGAATGTAGCTTTCCAGACGGTTAAGAGTTCACAGAAATATTCGAGAGGAGGGCCGGCCTGGGTTCCTAAGGTCGTGTAGGGTTCGGGACACCAAGCTGTAAAACGAGGCATGATTCCCTTGGACATAAAAAAATCGAGACCTTCTCCTGTGGAAGCGATCGCTTCGGCAACCGTATCAAACCCATACGGTTTCGAAAGTTCCACGCCACCCACAAAGTTGGGAATCACATAGGAAGGACCAAAGACTTCCGCAGAATCCACAACTCTTCGGATCCAATTGTCTCTTCCTATATAAGCTTCTTTTCCCGGGCAAATTTTTTGAAAGAGATTCTTATCCCAGACTTCGTAGTTTGGATGATAGACTTGAATGCCTGCGTCCTTAAATTTTTTACAGTCTTCGATTTCCCAGGCTTGAGAAACGATCTTTCCCATCCATCTTCCTGGAAATCTGGATTCGATCGCTTGTGCATAGTCCAAGTAAAAATCGATCTCGTTTTTCTTTTTTAAAGAAGTGATCACACTTCCGCCGGTGATCGTATAAACTTTTGCGGTTTTGTCTTCCGCGTCGATCCAGGATAAAACTTCTAAGATGTCTTCGATGTCCTTTACACCCGTGTAAGGTCTTCCTGCGTTCTTCTGTTGGCGATAGTTATGATTGATATCGCAATAAGCGCATTCTTCTTCCTTACCAAAATACTGACAGTTTCTAAAAACGGTGAGGTAGATAAGATATCCCCATTCGATCACGGGGGCGATTTCCCCGGGAAGTTTTCCGTTTTGAGTTTTGTGACGATACCAAGCGGGAAGTGGAGGAAATTCCACGTTTCCTAAAAAAGTTTCACCGAGATAGAGGCTTGGTTTTCCATCAGGTGATTTTTTGACTTTATAAGGAGAATTCGGATTGTTCCTCGTAGAAATAACAGTGGGAAGAAGATTGAAATGACCGCCGGAAACCTTAATCTCTTCGGGAGCTTTTACATCCGCTCCTTCACTCAATTCAGAAAGTGGAATATGATCAAAGGAGAATATAAAATAATCTTTTGTCTTGTATTCTCCGTTCCCTTCGAAGGCTTCCTTGAGAAAGTGAATTCCCTGTCTCAGGATATCCTGTTTTACGATGGCTTCCATCGGAATCGATTTGTATTTCCTCTCCATTTCTTCCAGGAGAGGAATCGTAGAACTTTGGCGGATTGAATCTGTAACTTCCATCTTTAATTAGACAATCTTCCCGGAGGAACCGAAATTACACGCAGTTTTTTGGGAAGAAACGCTCCGTTTTTATTCGATTTGAACCAAACGGCGACTGAAAGGAAGAATCCCGAACAAGAAACAAGTCTCGGAGAATATTAAATGTTGACCAAGGAACGGATAACCGTAGGAAAGAAGCATGTTTTTGAAATGTCTTTCTACCGTCTTTCCGTTCGGCATCGTATTCTTTTTGTCTTTTTTAAGTTTCTCCATTTTCGCAAAAGACCGAATCTCCGTTCCGAAAAAAAATTCGAAAGAATCCAAACTTCCCTCCGTTCCCTGGTATTCTTCCGTCGCCGGAGGATTTCAAGAACCAACGGACATCCAATTCTTTCCCGGCGATTCAAACCGAATGATCGTCTTGGAAAAACGAGGAAAGTTGATCGAATTCGATCTCGTCAAAAAACAAAGAACCATTCGCGCCGACTTCACAGGTCAGGTGGAAATCCTTTCGGAAGAGGGACTTCTCGGACTTGCATTTTCTCCGGACTTTGCAACGGATTCTCGATTTTTTGTTCACGTCGTCGTAAAGGAAAACGGGAAAGATCATTCTAAAATTTTAGAATTTGAATGGAAACCAGATTCCATCCAAAGGATCGAAGATGCAAAAAGAACCCTCCTGAAGGTGGAACAACCGTATTCCAATCACAACGGCGGTCAGATCGCTTTCGGACCCGATAAAAAACTCTATATCGGTTTTGGAGACGGTGGAGGTGCAAATGATCCTTATAAGAACGGACAAAAACCGGGAACTTTCTTGGGAAAACTTCTCCGTATTGCCCCGAATCCTAAACCTGTAGGAGCTCCTTACAAGGTTCCGGAAGACAATCCGTTTCTCAATCGCCCCGGATTCTTACCCGAAATCTGGGCCTATGGTCTTCGAAATCCCTGGAGATTCTCCTTTGATTCCCTTTCCGGCGAACTGTATTTAGCCGATGTCGGGCAAAATTCCTTCGAAGAGATCGACTTGATTCAAAAAGGCGGGAACTATGGCTGGAATATCAAAGAAGGATTTCATTGTTTTAAGTCCAATCCTGGGTGTTCGTTACCCGGAATCTCGGACCCAATCCATGAATATCCCCGTGACGACGGACATTCCATCACTGGAGGCTATGTTTACCGAGGCAAAGACCTACCGAAACTAGTGGGTTCTTACGTTTACGGAGACTTTGTTACGGGTAGAATCTGGGTTTTGAGGCAGAAAAGTGGAAAAAAAATCGCCAATGACCTTCTCTTTCAGGTTCCGTTCCAAATCAGCACCTTTGGCCAAGACGGAAATGGCGAAATTTATTTTGCCGATTTTGGGTCAGGAAATATCTTGCGTTTCGTAAAAAAAAATTGAAAGAATTGGAAAAACCGATTATGTTGCCTGTTGAGTAACATAGATAGAGGCTGCCACCACCGCAGTCCTGTTATCAATCCAATCTTAAGGAAAATGGGTATGAAGAAGCTATTAATCGTTTCCTCCATCGCTTTGACCGCCGGAATTCTGGTGTTCAGCGCATGTAAGAAACCTACCGAAAATTCCCAGGCAGCCACTACTGGTAAAGAAAACAGTCCCTCGGCTGTAGTTGTTTTCAGCGTCGGAGAAGCTAAAATTCTTCACACTGACTTAACGGAAGAAAAAGCGACTTTGGGTGCGAGTTTAAAGACTGGCGACAAAGTAACTACAAAAGAAAAATCGAAAGTTGATATTCAATTTGCAGACGGATCCGCGATTCGTATCTCTGAGAATTCCGTAATCGATTTCGACGCGCTTTCGATCAATTCGAAAGGAAACTCCGATACAAGACTCGCTCTTGTTTCCGGAAAAGTTTTTGCAAAAGTGAACAAAGCTTCCAAAGAAGATCAGTTTTCCGTGGTTACTCCGACCGCGATCGCTGGTGTGCGCGGAACTTCCTTCATCGTAGAGAGATCTAAATCCGACAAAGCGACTGTTAAAGTGTTAGACGGTTCTGTTGCAGTGGCACCTCGTGTTGCGGCTCTGGAAGGATTGAGCGACGAAGAAATTTCTAAGAGCGAAGATTTGAAAAAGATTCAACAATCCGTTGCGTCTTCCGAAATCGTTCTTGAGAAAAATCAAGCTTCCGTAATGAAAGCGGACGACAAATCTCTGGAAATCAAAGATACTTCTAAAATCGCGGCGAACGTTGAGAAAAATATCTCAGGCGTCGTAAAGAAATTGGACAATTCTGGAATCTCCAAAAAAGAAGAAGAAGAATTGAGAACGATCGTAACCGTAGACAAAGAAACTTCGGATAAGATGGTTCGCATCAATGAAGAATCTTCCGGAAAAGTGGACGAACAAAAAGCGGCCGCTCTCGAGTCTGAAAGAAAGAAACTTGAAAGTGAAGTAGCGGCTCGTCAAGAAGATGAAGCAAAGAAATTCAAACAAGTTTTGATTTCCGCTCCAAAAGAACTGAAGTCCAGCAAGGATATCGTAAACTACTACGAAAGAATCGAAAAGATCATCATGACTGACGGATCTTCTTTAATCGGTGCAATCGTTGATCAACAAGGATCCACTATGATCGTTCATACCGAACAAGGTATTAAGAAGATCAACCAAGCGGATGTACAAGAAGTGATCTACGACTTCCAAACGAAAGCTAAATTCTGATAACAGAGACTGAACCTGAAATCAGGTGGAAAAAACCCGGGTGTAAAAACTCGGGTTTTTCTTTGTACGGACAATTGTTTACGCAAACTTGATTTTGTCGAAAAAGACCTTCTTGCGGACTTCAAATCCGTCCTGAGCTAAAATCGCAGAAGATTCCGAGTTTTACATAGGTTCTTCAAGATACACTTTGTAGGAAAGGAAGAAAGAATAGATTCTTTTCCGATGATTTGGGATCTTTTCCCTTTCTAAATTTCTTTTTGAGAAAACGGAGGCCAAAAGTTATTCGAACTTTTGGTTCCAGAGAGAAAGAATCGATTCTAAAATTTCTTCCATATCCAAGAGCATCACTTGCTCCTTCCAATGAAGAATCATCTTATTCTTTCCAAATCGATTGATTTCCGCCCAGTGCGCTTCTACCTTCGGAATCAAATTGATCGTTTTTTCTAGGAGATCCTTAACTTCGGATCGACTGACGGGACCTTCTTTTCCTGAAAGAAACTGAATGATCGAATGATATAAGATTTTCTTAATCTCTTCCGGCGGTGGGTGAGGAGTAGGATCTTCTACAGAGTCCATGAGACTTGCTCGTCTGCGTGGTAAGAACTTCTTACCAACGGACCGGAGAACACACCTTTGAATCCGATAGATTTTCCGTAAATTCTCAATTCCTTAAATACATCCGGAGATACGTATTCTTTTACGGGAAGATGGGTTGGGGTGGGTTGAAGATATTGTCCTAATGTGAGCAAGGAAACTCCTACCTGCACGAGATCTCGCATACATTCTTTGACTTCTTCCACGGTTTCTCCCATTCCCAAAATCAATCCGCTCTTCGTGAGGAAGCCGCGTTCTCCGGCGATCCTTAACACTTCCAAGGAGCGATCGTATTTTTTTTGAGGAGCCACTTCAGGAAAAAGTCTTTGGACGGTTTCGACGTTGTGATTGAAGACATCGGGATTGGATTGAAAGATGATTTCTAACGATTCTAACTTTGCTTTGAGATCGGGAACTAAAAATTCGATCTTACATTCGGGAAGACCCTCCCGGATTCTTACCAAGGTTTCCGCAAAATGCGCGGCTCCTCCGTCCTCTAAGTCGTCCCGATTGACCGCTGTGATCACAACGTGCTTGAGTCCGAGTGCGATCGCCGATTCTGCGACTCTTTGCGGTTCTCCTTTGTCGAGAGGTTTCGGTTTTCCAGAGGCCACGTCACAATAGGAACAACGTCTCGTACAAATGTCTCCTCCCAGCATATACGTCGCTGTTTTTCGGGACCAACAGTGATTGAGATTGGGACAAGAGGCGCTTTCACAGACCGTGTTGAGTTTTTTATCTTCGAGGGATTCTCTCACGATCTCGACCGCATTGTTTTGTGGATCGGGAAAGGTAAGTTTTACTTTGAGCCATTCCGGTTTTTCCGGCGCTTCTTGAATCGAATGAGTGCGGGGCTTTTTTTTCAGGGGATTCATCGTAACTTAGACCAGATTGTGCCGAACTTTCACTTCTATCCTGGCTCGGGGAAGACTAAGGTCAACGAAGTTTTAGGTAGAAGATTTTTGGAATCTTTCTGAAATGGATGAATCGATGAAGTCTCAGGACGATTTATCCCCGAAGGAAGGAATCCGTATCAATCGTTATCTCGCCGATTGTGGCCTCGGGTCCCGGAGGAAAGCAGAAGAATGGATCCTCAAAGGAGAAATCGAGATCAACGGAAAAAAAGTGACCGATCTCGCAGAAAGAGTTTTGCCTGAGACAGATGTAGTTTCTTTTCGTGGAAAGGTATTGCGTTCCGATCGGGAACCGAAGCAACTTTTGCTCCTGAATAAACCGGCTGGGTATCTTTGCTCTCATCAGGACCGATTTCACGAAAAAACCGTCTTTTCCCTACTTCCGGAAAAATTTAAGAATTATAAGATCGCAGGCAGACTGGACTTGAATTCTCGCGGACTTCTTCTTCTGACAAATGACGGTGAGCTTGCCCAAAAGATTTCCCATCCTTCCAACGGTTCGGAGAAAGAATATCTGGTTTGGCTGAAATTCGATCCGGGAGAAAAGGAGATTCAGACCGCTTTCCAGAAAGGGATTTTAGATGCAGGAGAAATTCTACGTGCGAAGATGGTTAAACTTGTTCCCGGGAAAGACTGCGTCTATCGTGTGATTCTCGGAGAGGGAAAGAAAAGACAAATCAGAAGAATGTTCCATTCTTTGGGAACGCACGTGTTGGATCTTCAGAGGATTCGAGTTGGATCGATTCAATTAGAAAAACTAAATCTTCCGGAAGGTAAATATCTTCTGAAAGACGCCGTTGGGGTTTGGGAATGAATTTTTTAAGTATAGAATTTCTTTTATTTTTTTTAGTCTTCTACTTGGTCTATTGGAACATTCCGGAAAAGGGAAGAAAGTATCTTCTCGTCGTCGGATCCGCATTCTTTTATTCCGTCTTCAGTCTTAATTTTCTTCTGCATCTCGTTCTGGTCGTTTTCGTCAACTGGCTCTTGTTTCATTTTGCGAAAGAAAAGTCCTGGTATGTAAAAGCGGCTGTAACCCTCAACTTACTCAACTTGGGTTTATTCAAATATTTTTATTTACTCATGGAGTTCGTCGGCTTTGTTCTTTCGATACCGGCTCTTCAGGAAAAAACGCTCCTGGATGAAAAATTGTCATCCGTTTTCGGTTTGACCGGCTTTGAAGTCGTTCTTCCCGCAACGATCAGTTATTACACCTTCCAATTGATTTCATTAGCGGTGGATTCAAGGCGAGATGGTTCTCAAAAGAACGTTACTCTTTCCGGAATGTTTTCCTATATCTTCTTCTTTCCCGTGATGATAGCGGGGCCGATTCTCCGATACGATCAGGTCTGCGACCAATTTGTAGCCCCTTCTATGAACCCGTCCAAACTTACGGAAGGACTCTGGTTGTTTTTGAGAGGAATCGTAAAAAAAGGACTTTTGTCCGCGGCGGTCGTACCTTTGATCACACCCGCCTTTCTTTCTCCGAAGGATTATTCGGGTCTTGCGCTTTTGCTGACTTGTTTTCTTTTTGCGATGAATCTCTACTTCGACTTTTCGGGATTAACGGATATGGCGAGGGGACTAGGAAAACTGATGGGCTTCGATCTCCCGGAAAACTTCAAGGCTCCTTTTTTCTTTCAGAGTTTTGGTGACCTTTGGAGAAGATGGCATCTAACGTTCTCTTATTGGATCCGGGATTATATCTATATTCCTCTCGGGGGTTCTCGAAAGGGAGAATTTAGAACCTCCGTAAATTTTATCATCACCTTTATGTTAGGCGGACTTTGGCACGGGGCAAGTCTGAATTTCTTATTTTGGGGACTTCTCACGGGAATTTATCTTTCTCTGGAGAGACTTTTCGAAGTTCAGAAATGGAGAATTCTTCCGGAGATTCCTTACGTAAAACCGACGCTTCGTTATCTTTTTGTGTTACTCGTTTACTCGATCTCGTGGACTTTCTTTTTTACGCCTGATTTTAATTCCGCGATCTCTTCGATCGGAAGAATTTTGACATTTCAAAAAGGTCAGGGATTGAGCGGATTGGAAAGCGGAATTTATATGTTGATTTTTGTTTTTCTTTTCCATGCATCCGAAGAATGGCCGGAGAAATTTTCCGTTCCGGAAAAATGGCGTGTACGATTGTTGCCGATCTTGGGACTCGTAATCCTATTCATCATGGTCGGAATGAACGCGGGCAACGCAGACTTTTTTTACTCTAAGTTTTGAGCGGTACTATGAAACGAATGTATATCTATTATCCGGTGATCTTTTTAGTTTTCGTATTTTGTTTAGATAAAATTTTTACGATCGAATACTTTCAGAAGAATTTTATTCAAGCGGGCAATACGGTCTATTATACACAACGGAAAGCCTTATTTGAAAAAATGAGGCAAGACAAGGATCTAAAGGATCATTCTCTCGCACTGGCTTTTGGAGATTCCAGGGCCTATCCGTACTCGGTCATCGGGATGGATAAGAAATTTCAAAAAGATTGGCTTCTTTATAATTTTTCCGGCCCGCAGGCGGTTCCGGCATACGGCTATTATTGGTTTGAAAAAATTCTGAAGGAAGGCATCAAACCAAAGTTGGTTTTTTATGTCGTAAGTCCGGAAGGATTTGATGATACAAAAGGAATGTATTACGATCCGTTTTTAAAATTCGGAGCCGATGACGAATTCATTCTGAAGTATTTGGATCAGATCTCAATGGAAGATCGAAAGAAGTTGTTTTTAGATCGTCTTTTTGCGGTTCGACGAATCAATCCCGATCTAAAGTTATTCTATCGAAGAATGCAGGAAGGGAAACTTTCCGAATACAATCCGGCACTAAATACGGATTACATTGTTCTTAATTTATATCGCGGAGAGCAGTTCGCTTATACGACCTTCCTCAACGATCCGGATCGTTTGGAAAAGGACGCGGCTCGAATTCGGAATTTGTATCTTTCGACTTTCACACAAGGACAAACTCAATTCTACTTTGTGGAGGAGTTTCTCAAATTGGCAAAGGAGAATGACGTAAAGGTGTATCTGATTTGGCCGAAAGTATACGAAACGTATCGCAAAAGATATTACGAACTCGGTATGGAAAAAAACTGGTGGCCCAAAATCCAAAGCCTTACCAAAGAATACGGCGCCGTTTCCGTGGATCTAAATACGCAGACTTCTTGCGATTTATTTTATGACGCGTCCCATCAGTCGATCATGTGTTTCTTGGAATCGATGAAACTGATGATGGATGACTATTACGGATTCAAAAAAATACCATAAACCAATTCGAAGATTCTAACTTTCTTTTTGAAGAAAGACGTTTCGAGTGATTGTCTCGTTTTGCATGGGGAGGGTCCTTTTGACACTCTTACAAATTGCGATGTAATAAATCTTGAACCAAGGTTTTCTTTCCGACGGTCACGGTTGCACTCTCGAATTTTGCGGTTCCTTAGGATCAGTATCTAAAGAAACGGATTTCCCATTTCAGTTCTGCCACGTGGCCGAAATCGCCGCATGACTTCTTATGAGTTCTTTGCTTCTATCCAAACTGAGCACTTGGGGAATTTTTGAAAAAGGGATGATGTTGAAATAGAATTCGAAGTCCTGCGTTTCGTTTTGTCCTTTGAAACGATCGTCGCATTCAAAGGAAAGAAAGTTAAAGGAGCCTTCTATTCATTTCAAAGCCCTCAAGATCCGAGGGCTTTGAAAAAAGAAATTACCACTTTAGTTTTTTTGCGTCTTCTAAGAATTTTTCCAAACCGATATCGGTGAGAGGATGTTTGAAAAGTTGCAAGAATGCGGAGTGAGGCATCGTCGCACAATCGGCCCCTCGGAGTGCGGATTCTTTTAAGTGCATTGGCCCACGGATCGAAGCGGCAAGAATTCTTGTGTCATATCCGTAATTGTCATAGATCTCTCTGATTTCGGTAATGAGTTCCATTCCGTCCCAGCTCGTATCGTCGACCCTTCCGATAAAAGGAGAAATAAAAGTGGCGCCGGCTTTCGCGGCCAACAACGCCTGTGGGGCTGAGAAACAAAGGGTTACATTGGTAGGAATGTTTCTTTTGGTAAGTTCCACTACGGTTTTGAGTCCTTCCGGAATCAAAGGAACTTTTACCACTACGTTTTCTGCGATTTCTACGAGTTCGAGCGCTTCCTTCAACATTCCGTCGAACTTTGTGGAAAGTACTTCCGCGCTTACAGGGCCTGGAACGATCGCACAAATTTCTTTGATGACTTCTTTAAAATTTCTTCCGGACTTGGCGATGATGGAAGGATTGGTCGTGACTCCGTCCACAAGACCGTAGGACGCGATCTCTTTGATTTCGTCAATGTTGGCTGTATCCAGGTATAATTCCACTGATAGAACTCCTCAAAAATATGTGCTTAGAGCATGGTTGGAAAGCGAGGCCAAGGTCAATAGAATTTTGGAAGAATCCTATTCTTTTGGAAAGAGGGAAATGATTCGAAAAGGAGGCTTCGAATTGGTTTCGAATCATGTCAATCGACAACTCGAGTGGTTTGTATCGGTTGGTCGATTTCGGTTTTGTTTTCGACCTCGTTTCTTGCGTGCGCTGGAATCCAGTTTGCGACAATGCGGGAAACCGAATGTTTCAAAGCCTGGTTTTTTTCTGAAACGGGAAACCCGATTCTTTTTCCGTACTTTCGGAACGTTCGTTTCCAATCGAACTTAAGATTTTGAATCCTGGAAAAACTTTCTCCAGTGAATCTCATTCTTAAAATTCGGTTCGTATCAAAGTGACGGTAGAAAAAAAACGTGGAACTTTTGATTCGTATGTTTATGGAATCAAATCACGAAGTGTTTTGATTTCTTCGGCGCTGAAGAATTCTTTGTATTCTTTTTCGATTTGGAATTTGATCGAAGAACTGAAATAATCGACTCTTCTCGTAAAAGGCATTTTTTTATAGGATTCTTTCCACTGAACGATATAGCCGCCCTTCGGAGGGGATTGTTTTTCATCCGTTTTTTCCCAAAGGACCGCGCCGCCGATTTTGTTTTCTGCTAAGGCTTCCTTCTTCGGCTTTCCGTACTTCTGTTCCAATTTTTGTTGAACTTCTTTTCCGGGAAGATAACGAAACAAAACTCCAACGGAAAATAAAACTCCCGGAGCGGAATGATTCCCATCATCCATTTCCGATTTGTTTTCCGCAGTCGGTGTAGTCGCGGTTTGACCCTTGGGTCTCGAATCCAAAACGATTTTCGGCGTAGAATAAAAACGATACGAATAAAGAATTCCGTTTCTTCGAATCAGAAGTGTTTTTTCCTTATCTTCAAAAACGATCTCCACCTTCTCGTCGTTCTGCGGGTTTGTGGAAAGAGATAAGAATTTCTCACGAAGGTTCGCGTAACTTTCTCCCCAAGAAGATTCAGCAAAACCTTCCAAAAGGTTGAGAGCCTCTTGTTGGGTATTGTTCGGTTGTCTTCGATTCGGACCTTCGTCCGGCAACTGCGCGAATAGGGACGCAGGAAAGATGATCAACGTGAGGAGAAGAACGAGAATTCTCATATTCTAACTATCGGCAATTTTTTTAGAAACTTATTCAGATTCTTCCTCATAGGAAGTCTTTTTCGGACCGGAGAAATGAATTCCTCCGATCTTCACCTTTCCGTTCCAACGCAAAACGAGCAATACACCGATGATTCCAACGTTCGGAAGTACGAATAAGAATGGGATTTCATGAAAAAGGCCGTACACCGCAAGATTGGACGCTATGACCGAAATCGAACAACCGCTGAGAACCGGAACTTCCTGTTCAAAAAAACGAACCAAAAAGTGATTGGGACTCGTGGACGGAAGGTCTTTCAAAATCAAATCCACCAAAACTCCGTATGTCGTAAAAAGAGTCACCGGAAGTAAAAAAGAAAGAAAGAAATAATTTCCAAATGCGTCCGCGTAATGAGGAGCTCCGATGATTCCTCCCATCAAAGTCCAAAGATACGAAATGAAAGCGGAGATGGAGAATGCGATCGCCCCGTACTGAAGACTTCCCCCGGATTCCAAAAGTTTGAGCAATTCTTCCGGAAGAATTCGGATCCAGTCCACGAGTTCGGGTCTTTCAAAGGAATCTCTTCCGGAAAGAAACAGAAGTTTGAAGTAATAGCTCACAAGAACCAAAACACTCGTAACGAATCCGAAGAAGATGAGATAGAGTAGGAATTCCATATCAGTGTCTGAAGTGCCTCATACCTGTAAAAACCATAATCAATCCGTGTTCGTCCGCGGCCTGGATCACTTCCGGATCTCGCACGGAGCCTCCGGGTTGAATGATCGCCTTGGCTCCCGCTTTTGCGAGTGCATCGATTCCATCTCGAAACGGAAAGAATGCGTCGCTGGCAACATAAGAACCCACGACGGAAAGTCCAACGTTTAACGCTTTGTTGGCGCCTAACTGGACCGAGTCGACTCTCGACATCTGACCCGCTCCGATTCCAAGGGTCGCATTTTCTTCCGTATAAACGATCGCATTGGATTTGATAAATCGAACGCAGGACCAGGCAAACATCAAACCTCGTATGTCTTCCGGAGTCGGTTGTTTTTTACTTACGATTTTTAAATCTTTTTCGGTGATCGTTGTATAATCCCTATCTTGAATCAGAAGTCCGTGATGAATCGGTCTGAGATCCAATTCGTCCAATGCTTCTTTGAAGTCTTCGATCTCGATGAGACGAATGTTCGGCTTCTTGGAAAAAATCTCAAGAGCTTCCGGAGTAAACTTCTGAGCAATCACGCCTTCCACAAAGTTTTCAGTGATTACGGTCGCGAGTTCCCCGTTTACGAGTCCCTTGATTCCGATCACGCCGCCGAACGCAGAGATCGGATCCGTTCTTCTCGCGAGTTGATAGGCTTCCAAAGGATCGTCCGCATACGCGATCCCACAAGGGTTGAGGTGTTTGATGATACAAACGGTGTTTTCCGGAAGAAGACTTGAAATGTGAAACGCCGCGTCGAAGTCCAACATATTGTTAAACGACAACTCCTTTCCTTGTAAAGGGGAGAAATCGCTCTTTGTAAACAGAGGTTCGTAAAAGGCTGCGGCTTGGTGCGGATTTTCTCCGTATCTGAGTTTTTGTTTTTTTAAGAAAGAAAGATTGAGAACGTCCGGGAAAGTGTCTCCGGCTTGTTTGTTAAACCAGGAAGAGATCGCGGTGTCATACATCGCGGTATGAGAGAACGCCTTTCTCATAAACTTCGCAGACACTTCTTCGGAAATTCCTCCGGAAGAAATCAAGGACTGGGCTTCCGCATAGTCGTTCGGATCCGTGAGAACCAACGTATGTTTGTAATTCTTCGCGCCGCTACGAATCATCGAGGGCCCGCCGATATCGATATTTTCGATCGTTTCTTCCAAAAGAACACCCGGCTTGGAAACGGTTTTTAAGAAGGGATATAAATTCACGACGACAAGATCGATCTTCGGAATTTTCAACTCGTCCATCTTTTGTTTGTGTGCCGGATTCGAGATCACTCCTAAAAGTCCTCCGTGAACTTTCGGATGTAAGGTTTTGACTCTCCCGTCTAAGATCTCCGGAAAACCCGTATAGTCGTCGATGGCAATCGCGTTGATTCCTTTTTCTTTGAGAAGTTTGAGCGTTCCGCCTGTGGAAATAATTTCCACTCCGTTTTGATTTAAGAATTGTGCGAACTCGACTAAACCGGATTTATCGCTGACCGAAATCAGGGCTCTTTTGATTTGTATCATTTGTTTATTGAATGCTGACCTTTCTATTTTGGATCTGAAGTCGACCCTCGCAAAAATACTGAACCGCGAGTGGCAGGATTTTATGTTCCTCTTTAAGAATCTCTAGAGTCAAATCTCTTTCCGACATTCCTTCCTTGATTTTCACCACTCCCTGCAAAATCACGGGACCGGAATCGACTCCCTCGTCCACAAAATGAGCCGTACATCCGGCGATTTTGACTCCGTATTCAAAGGCTTGTTTTTGGGCGCTCAGTCCGGGAAACGCGGGTAAAAGAGAAGGATGAATATTGATGATCCGATTCGTAAAGGCACGGATGATTTCGGGTTTAAGAATCTTCATATATCCGGCAGTGACGATGAGATCGGGTTGGAGTTCCAAGAGTCGATCGAGAAGGGCTTTGTGATAGGCCGATTTGTCTGTAAAGGATTTAAAATCCAGAACTTGAGAGGGAAGACCGAATTCTTTTGAAACTTCCAAGGCCTTACATGCAGGATTGTCCGTGAGAAGGGATATTCCCGTTCCCGCGATCTTTCCTTTCTTCAAATTCTCGAGAACGGCCTTCAAATTGGAGCCTCTTCCGGACGCTAAAAATACGATCTTTTTTTTGGGTTTTGTAAACAGACTTGCCAAGGAAATTCTATCCGGGTAAAATCAGAGTTGTTCGTCTTTTCACCCTTTGGTAGGGCATTGACTTTGGGTTCTTCAAAATCCAAAAAAGAATTCCTTGTTACCAAGGTCTTGTCCGAAGAGAGTCAAACCTCTCGGATTTGACCGGTGATCGGACATAGCTCGGCAAAAGGCCTAGTTGGAGTTCGAATTCGAAAATTCGGACGGTTTGAAAGTCTCAAAAATGCACGAAAGTTTTGGGAGAAACCGTAAGAATGTTCTGACCCAGCATTAAGGAGGCAACCGTTTTTGTCGAAGAGTATTTCAGGAGAGATACATGTCACTTGCCAGAAAATCCACAGCGACCGTTGAACAATATAAATCCAACGAAATCTCGACTGTCAGCCAGGGAAAACTCATCGTCATGCTTTATGACGGGGCGATCCGTTTTCTCAATATCGCTCTGGAGAACAACACTCCTAGAAAATACGATGTGGTTAACAATCATATCCTCAAAGCGGGGGAAATCGTAACCGAACTCATGCTTGCTCTCAATTTGGAACAAGGCGGGGAAGTGGCGAACAACCTTTTAGGAATCTACGTTTACATCAAAAAACGTCTGCTCGAAGCGAACATGAAAAAAGATTCCGAGATCATTCAAGAAATTATCAAGTATATGGAAGATCTAAAATCGGCTTGGGAAGAAATCGAGAAAAAAGAAAAGTCCAACGTAGTTTCCGCACCTTTCCAGGGAAGCCGCGGAAGCGGATTGTCCATCCAGGGATAGAATTTGTCTTCAGTCGATCGGAAACAAAACGCACCGAACCTTGTCGTCCTCATTGAAGAAAAAATTCTTCTTTTGGACGAGCTGATTCGAAATCAAAAACGCCAAATCGAAGTTTTCGGCTTTGGAGACGGCGAGGCGGGCGCAAAGATCGAAGACTCCAATCTCAAACTCGTGGACAAACTCTGTTCCATCGATCGTAAGATTGAAAAACTGGAAGAGGGCGTTCCGCAGAATTTAGAGCTCATCGAAATAACGGAAACCCTGTTTCAGAAATTGGAAGAATCCAGACTTCTCCATTCTCAAGTGGAAGAAAGAATGAAGAATATTCTAAAAGAATATCAGAAAGAATTGAACGTAGCTCAGGTTCAAATCCAACTCAAACGTCACCTCCATCTCAGACAAGACTTTTGGAAAACGGGGACCTGTTAGAACGAGCCCTGGAGTTTTTGGGTTTGGACCCGGGGTTTACGGAAGAAGAACTCAAAAGTCGTTTTTATCTCCTCTCGAAAAAATACCATCCCGATACGGGCGAATTTTCAAGCGATTCTCTATTCAAGGAGTTGATCGAATATAGGGACGTTCTCTATTCTTATCTCGAAAAAGAAACATTCCAAAAGGAGAATATAATTTCCCGAGCTTCTCATTCGCATCTTCAAAAAACGGATTATGACCTTTACAAACTCGCACGGGAAAATTACGATTCCGCAATTCACGAGTATTATAAGACGACCGACGGCAATCCCATCTACTTAAAGGGTGAGGAGAATCCGGCGCTACGGAAATTAAGGAATTCCTTGTTAAGCGCAAAGAACGGGTTTGAAAAATTGATTCAGTCGTTTCCGGAAAGTATCTGGATTGCGGACGCAAAAGATACTTTGCAAAAGATAGAGATTTGGTTTAAGGAACCTTGAGGGAGTTGGATGGCATCGAAAATACGAACCCGGAAGTGCTTCCATTCGTAATGCTGATCACAAGAACCTGAGAACGCAACGTTAGATATTGTCCCGAAGTCACGGTCACGTTCATTTTGCAGATTCGATTTGCGTTTTCCCCCGTTGCGGGCGTCGCAAGAGGACCACTGTTCGGGCTGAGTTCAATGGAATACTCCAGAGGTTGGTTCGGTATCAGATTTAAAACTCCGCCGACGCAGTCAATCCCTGCATTCAAATCCGCCGGAAATCGAGATTCGTTTTCCGTGTTTCCCACAAAAAGGCGATAGCCGCTAAAGAGAAGTTCCGGGTTTCCCGCTCTCATTCTGAGTTCGTATCCGGTTGCGATCGGAACGATACTGATCAGAGTCGGAGGTGTGGAAATCAATCTAGTCGTGGAATAGTGAGGACATCCGAAAAGAAAAGAAATTACTGGAAGAAGAAATAGAATAGAAAGACGTTTCAAAAAGAAATATACTCCCGCCAGCCGAACTTCTCCGCCTGCTGATCCGATATTGAGAAGAGTGGAAAGCGTAGCTTGGGTGTCACCCGATTTTCTTCCGGCAAGTTCCACTTCAATTCGGAGAGAAGTTTATTTCCTTTTCGAGTGTTGCAGTGTTTACAAGCGGCCACCAGATTCTCCCAAGAATTAAAATCCTTCGGCTTCTCTTTTTTGGGAACTCCGTCCCAGCGACTTCTCGGAATCACGTGGTCCAGGGTCAGCTTCGAGCTAGGAAATTTTTTTCCACAATAGACACAGTGATAGTTGTCTCTTTGAAAGATATTTTCCCGGGAAACTCGGTCCTTTCTGGGTGGAACTTTGAAATAATCTCTGAGAAGAATGATTCGAGGCGCCGTGAATTTGAGTTTTTCGGAACGAATGAGAAGACTTTCATCGTCCTTGATCAGCTGGGCTTTTTCAAGAATGATAAGGATGAGGGCGTCCTTGACCGACCGGATCCCGATGGGGACGTAACCGGCATTCAGCACAAGCACCGGCTGCGCAAGAATGTCCATAACTGGTCAAACAATAGCCGAATGCAAAAAGATGTAAAGAAATTCTTATAGAGCCGATGATCGTTTCTTTCGAATCCAATATGTGGTTCCAAAGATGAGGATGGCCGCTCCCAAAAGTCCGAAGACCGTTAGTTGACCTTGGTGAACCCAGGAAAGAAGGGTGTCGAAGTTGTGAGCCCCGAAATAACCAAGATAGACCCAGACCGGAACCGAAATGATCGCGGCCATAAAATCGAGCGCGACAAAACGATAAAAGGAGATTCGATCCGAGGTTCCCGCAGTGAGATAAATCGGCATTCGAAGCCCAGGCATAAAACGAGCCATAAACGTGACCCAATTTCCGTATTTTCCGATCTTGTCCTGGACTTTGGCGAACCGCTCCGGTGTTACGATTCTTGAAATCATAGGAATCTGTAAAACTCGAATTCCGTAGATTCTTCCGAGTAAAAAAACGGATGCGTCTCCGATGAGAACTCCCGCCATTCCAACCAAAAACATAAAGTGTGGATCCGCTTTTCCGAGTCCCGCGATGACACCGCCGGAAACCAAGGAAATATCTTCCGGAACCGGAAGTCCGAAACCGCAGAGGATGAGTACTAAAAAAACGGCGATGTATCCGTATTCGGAGAAGATATGAACGAGAAGATTTAAGAATTCCATTCCTACTTGTAACGCCTTGGGTTAGGATTTCAGAGACAGTAAAATCTGGCTCCTTTAAAATAGCAGTAAACAAACAAAAAAAGTAAGGAGACTTTTGAGAAAAGTTCCCGATTTTGGGGATTAGTGTATTATTCCAGAAACGAATTGATTCAAAAAGAAGAAACGGGTCTCGCTCCGTATGCGGTTTCCAGCGCCAAAAACGGAGGAAGAATCTACGAGGAAGAAGAACATTCCTACCGACTTCCGTTCCAGAGAGACCGAGATCGGGTCCTTCACTCCAGCGCCTTCAAACGTCTCCAATACAAAACCCAGGTTTTTATCTTTTCGGTGGGAGAAAATTATAGAAATCGAATGACTCATACTTTGGAAGTGGCGGGTCTTTCTCGTACGATCGCTTCCGCCTTGGGTCTCAATTCTCATCTTTCCGAAACGATCGCGCTCGCTCACGATCTCGGTCATACTCCGTTTGGACACGCAGGTCAAGACGTCCTTTCCGGTTTGATGAAAGACCACGGAGGATTCGAACACAACAAACAGTCCTTACGGATCGTAACGGGCATTGAAAAAAAATATCCCGGCTTTCCCGGTTTGAATCTTTGTAGAGAAACGTTGAAAGGACTTATGAAACACGGAGCGGAATACGAAACTTCCGGAATGCTCTTGTCCAGACAGGAAGACGGACCTTCTCTCGAAGGGATGATCGCAGATCTTTCCGATGAAATCGCATATACGAGTCACGATATCGAAGACGGTTGGGAGATGGGTTATCTCCATCTCGGAGACTTATCCGAAAATCCATTTTGGAACGAGGTCTATCAAGACTGTAAAACACGTTATCCGGAAGCGGCCGAAAAAATCCTCATCCGAACTTCGATTCGAAATCTAACGAACGCGATGGTATCGGATCTCATTCGAAATATATCCTCTCAATTGGAAACGAATCAGGTTCGCTCCAGAGAAGATCTAGGAAAAATTTGGAAACAAGGTGTGAGAATCGCTAATTTTTCCGAAGACGTCGATGCGAAGTTCCGGGAACTCAAATCCTTTTTGTATGAAAGATTGTATCGTCACGAGGATCTCGTAAGAATGAGCGATTACGGAAAAAAAGTGATCGAATCCTTATTTGATTATTTTCTCAAACATCCCGAAAAAATTCCGGAGACATACAAGGAAAGAATCGAGGAAGAATCCTTATATCGTGTGATCAGCGACTACGTCGCGGGAATGACCGACCGATACGCTGAAAAAATCTACCAGTCATTACCTTAGAATTTCCATTTAGAATTTTCTGTTATTGCTCCACTGAAGTCTCTGTTTCCGTTTTAGGAGGCATTTTTACCGTCAGCCTATAGATCAAAACAACCCCGCGATTGACAAACGATAAAGAAATGAGAAAGGAATAAACAGTCTCGGATAAAAACGAGATTCACATTGGGATTGGATTTGAATCCGGAGAGAGAATCAGATCGAGACGATCCATGAAGAGGGAAGGGAAGAAAATTATTTCTTTCCGAGAAAGGTTTAAAAAGGAAAACCTCGCCGGAAAGAAATCAGAATTCTTTTCATATTCAAAAATTTGAATCTGTCATTTTCTCTTTTAGACGGTTATTGGATCGGGGTCGTCTTGGCCTCGGCTTTTTCTTGGACCGGCGTCGATGATTTAATACAATAGTTGATTCCGATCATGATCGGAAATGGTCCGTCCGAACAGAAATTCAAAACTCCGATCTGAAAATTTCCGTCTTCGCCCACGTTGATCGCGCCGATGCTCAAACCCTTTCCGGAGTTGATGAGTCCGAGGTTGACACCATATCCGTAATTAAAACCGCCTACGTTGATGCCCAATCCTTCGTTGTTGATCAGACCGATCGTCGCTCCGCTACTTCCTTTGTTGTAAATGCCCGCCGTAAGATAAACTCCGCTGTTCGAGGCGGCGTTATAAAGTCCGACCTGGAGTCCCGCACCGGTGTTTTCGACTTTATTCACCCCGCCTGCCTGTACTGTGAAACCTCCGTTTTTCGCCTCGTTGTAGAGGGAAAGTTGAGCGCCATATGTTTTTCCGTCGGAAAAATTGACCCCACCGACTTGAACACCGATTAGGCGATCTTTGACCGAGTTGATTATGCCGAGGTTTACTCCGTATAGATTTTTCACTTCTCCATAAAGAAGATTGACCCTTACCAGTTCCGTTTCCGTTTTTACCGGAGCTCTTACAAAGGATTTTTCGCCGCGCAATCCGCCAACTCCACAGTTAAGAGTGAAAGTGAAAGCGAAAGAAAGAATAGAAAAGTATTTTAGAGAGTTCTTATGTTTCATAGTTATTTACAATAGTTGAATCCGATCATGACCGGAAAACGTCCCTTACCGCAAAAATTAAGAAGACCGAATTGCATCGTAGGCGGCTCGGTTTCGTCTTCTCCGGCCGAGTTGAAAAGGCCGATATGAACTCCCGAACCTCCGTTAAAAACTCCGATGCTGACACCGCTACCTTGGATATTCAAAACTCCCAAGTTGACTCCACTCGAATTTTCGTTCAAGGCGCCGAGATTGATTCCTTGTGAGGAAAGATTCGTGACTCCGATCATAAGACCGCTCGTCTTATAATTTCCGACCCCGATCGTAAGGTCATAACCTCGTTTGTCACTTCCTAAGTTGATAATACCGGCTTGGATTCCTTTAGAATCTCCGTTAGTTGAATTTATGAGTCCTGCCTGAATCCCGAATCCTTTGTTCTTTGCCGCGTTGACGACCGCGACTTGAAAACCGTATGTCTTTCCATCGGAAAAGTTAACGATTCCGAGTTGGGCGCCGTAGAGATTCTCTTGAACTTCGTTTAACAATCCTAAGTTGATTCCTGCGAGGGTCTTTACTTCGCCATAAATCAGATTGAGTCGAAAAACTTCGGTCTCCGTCTTCGGTGGTATTTTGGTTGTTATGCGGGGTGTGAGCGCGAGGCCGCAGTTCGATGCGCCAAACCACGAAAAAAGAATGAATAGGTAGGAGAGACGTTTGAATTTGATTTTCATAGTTTACACTGATTGTGTGAGTGGCAATTAGAAGTCGGGAAAATCGATTGTCAATATTTATTCGTATAGAAAATCAATAGTGGTCAGTCAAAAAATTTCTTTTTTCCACTTAGGAGGGACTGGGTCGCAATTTCTTTCGACCCATTTTTCCAAGTCATTCCAATGGCGCAGAATGCTTAATTTTATAAAAAATCAGAGATAGAAAGCGATTCTTCCCAAATGGTCAAAGCGGAATTGAGGTCTTGAATTCTTTTCTTGAAGTACGAAAATAAAATGAATTTCAATTCCGTATCTTTACGATAGCGATGTGTCGAACGGGGACAATGAGGTTGATATTTTTAGAGACCGTTTGTTAAGGCCTGCAACACTTCTCGGATCCGAATACAAAGTGCGTCTACTTCTTCTTCGGTCGTAAACCAACCGGTCGAAATTCGGATCGCGCGCAGGGCTTCCTCTTCCTGAAATCCCATGGATAAAAGGGAAGAGGCAGGATCTCTTGATCTGGATTTACAGGAAGAGCCCGTCGAAACTACAAATCCGGATTCTTCCATTCCCATCATAAAAAAATCGACGTCGTCCGTGGGTAAAAGGCAAAAGGAAGTACTCACTATACGAGGAGATTCTTTCCCGATGATTTGACAGCCGCATTCTTCCAAGGTCGTTTCGATTTTTCTTTGAAAGGTTATTAGAATCTCGCTTTTTTTCTCGATCTCCGGAATTCTTATTTTTAGAATATTCGAAAGAGCTAATATTGCGGGAGAATTTTCCGTTCCTGCTCTGTGATTGTTTTCCTGATTTCCGCCCCGAAAGATCCCAAATTCTTTTTCGGAAACGAGATCGGATCGAATCCAGGTTGCGGAGGCGCCCATTCCGGCTCCGATCTTATGACCGGAAAACGTAAATCCGCTCAAGATAGAAAAAGGAATGTCGATCTTTCCAAAGGATTGCATCAGATCGGAAAACAAAGGTTCGCCGAATTCCGCGGTGATTGAAGCGATTTCTTCAAGAGGTTGGATGACTCCGGATTCGTTTGCTACGTGCAATACAAAGACCGGTGCAGAATTTTCTTCGAGTAAGATTCTTAGATGGGAAAGGTCGATCCTTCCGTTTGAAAGGGTACGAATTTTTCTTATTTCGAAACCCGCGAATTCCAAAGCGGAATACATCGAAGCGTGTTCGAGCGAGGATACGATCGCGGAACCGGAGAATTTTCCGGCGATCGCCTGCGTTAGGAGGTGATTGGCTTCGGTTCCTGTGGAAGAGAAGACGAATTCTTTTGCGGGTTTTCCGGTGTATTCTTCTAAAGTTTTTCTTGCTTCTTCGATTTTTCCCTGTCTTCCTAGCGAAAAGCGCGTCGCACCGGAAGGATTGTAGAAGTCGGAAAGATAGTCGTTTTGTATTGCAACGAGAACGTCCGCAAAAGGCGGATGTGTCGCGTTGTAATCAAAATAATGAATCTTCTTCGACATAGAGTTCGTCCGCTTCTTCGTATCTTCCTTTTTTACGGAGAATGTATCGTAAGAGTTTTTTTCGATCCTCCACGAGGTCGCTTCTTCCGGCGCCGGTCGTTCTATAGGCCTTATCGATAGAATAGAGTTCGGCTTCCAGAGACTGTAACTCTCGTAAGGCGAGATCCAATTCTCCTTTTCTGATCTCGGATCGTACGGTCATCAACCTCGATTCGAAAACGGATCCCTTATCCAAAAGATTCGACTGCGCGGCTTCCCGAAAGTAGAAGATCGCTTTGTTCCAGAAAAGCGGATCTCGTTTTCCGAGTTGATAGTTGAGCATTCCTCTTTTGAAAAGAAGTTCGTCATATTCAACGGTTCCCGGATCTGCGAAAAAAAGGAGTTTCTCTAAGATTCCGTCCGCTTCCAGGGGTGAAATCGAATTGAGTCCGGTTTTGTAAATTCCGAACGCGAGTAGATTGAGGGCTTTTTTAAAATCGTTCGCGTTCACTCGGATGTTGCGATCCGGATCGATCAGAAAAGAATTGGATTTGATCTGAGACCAAACGCGCATTTGATTTTGTTTTTCCGTAAGCACATTCGGAAGATTCGAATCCTGATTGCAGGAGAAAAACGGTCTTTTGGGTTTTGCATTTTCGATTGCGACTCGAACCGATTCTTCCGTGTTGCGAACGTAATCGGCGTAGGCGAGCAATACTTCTTCGGGGCGGCAAACCGCGAGAGCCGTACGTTCGATTTTTTTGGGAACGGAGAAATCGGGTCCCGAAAAGTTCAAGGCTCTCTTATAATAGTCTAACGCTTCTAAGACGACCGGAGAAGTGATTCTCCAATATTCTCCCGGATTGAGTCCGCCCGTAAGCGGATCCCTCGATCTCGTTTTGGATGAAATCTTTTTTTCACCGGAGGATTCTTCTTTCATTCCGGAATTCTTAAATCTCCAGATATGCATCGAATCGGTCCAAGAAGGTTTGTAAAGAACGGAATCTCGTTCACTCAAAGAATAGTAATAAAGACAGGCCTCTCGCATCAGGTCAAGATCCGGAATTCTTTCTCCTTGATCTTGATAAGTGACTTCTTTTTGAAGAATGGAATCTCCCTTTTCGATAAATTCCTCCGCAGTTTTCCGATCGTAACCGGGTGGTTGTACCATCAATGCAACTTTACTCAATAATTTATAGCGGTTGGGAAGAATCCAGGCGATCGCGACGGTCCAAACCAAAAGTAGGAGAAGAATGAATTTTTTATTTTCTCGGATGTATGTTAACAAATTTGACCGCTCCGATCGTTGGGAAAATTGATTCGACTCCTAGACGGATTGTGTGCAGAATGAAATTCCGGACCTATTGACGGGATGGTTCCTGACGTAGGGAACATTCTTCTCAAATCTGTCCCGTTACCTGAATGAATCAAGCAAATAAAAAAAACGTCCTCTCCGGACTTTCCGGTTTCTCTTCTTTTCGCTTTTGGTTTTTCGTTTTCGGTTTTGCGGTTCTTCCGTTTTCCCTTTATTCGGAAGGCGAGTGCGAATATTCCGAATCCAAGGTGGCGCCCGAATTCTTTTTATCCCTGGCTTTTGAAAAACAGACCGAGGCCTCTAAGGTTCCTTCTCAAGAAAAATCAAAGAAGGCTTACGAAGAATCCGTAGGTTTTTATGAGAAATACGTTCGTTGTTCCGAAATTCTCAATCGACCCGTTTCTCCCGTTTCCAGAGTGGGCAAGGCGAACGGCCATTTTGCCTTAGGGCAGTTTGAGGCCGCTGAAAAGGAAGCCGATTTTGCGATCCAAGCTGATCCTCAATTTCGAGACGCTTATCTTCTCAAGGCAAGGGTTTTGATTCGGATGGGAGAATATCAGAAGGCGAGCGATTATTTGGAAGCGAACCTAAGTCGTTTCGCGGATGATTCCGATCTTCTTTATCTTTTAGGTTCCTTAAATCAGGAACTCAAAAATTTTCCCAGAGCGATCCTGTATTTAACTTCTCTCAGTGATTCGATTCGAAACCGAGAAGGAAATCCGAAGTATCGATCGTATGTGGATAAGTCTCTCGGTGAAATGTATTTCGCAAACGGACAAACCAAAAAAGCCTTATACTTTTTGAGTTCGTATCTCCAACAAAATCCATCGGACATTTCTACAAGGCTCACGCTCGCGAAAATCTGGAATCAGCTCGGAAAGTTCGCTTCCGCGAGGAAAGAACTGAATCGGATTCTCAAAGTAAAGAAAAATCTTTCCTCGGTCGAACACCTTCTCGCGGAAATGTATTTTATAGAAAGTCGTTCTTACGCATTCGAATACTTTAATATTCTCAATCAACAATCCAGAATTCCGAGGGGAAGTGTCCTCGAAGGTTTGTATCTCGTTTTACTTGGGAAATACATCGAAGCAAAAAAGATCCTTCTTCCGATCAAGGAAAAATTTCCCGGACGCCTTGCAGTTCGACTCGCGATGTTGGACGTCTATGAAAGAGAAAAAAATCTACCCCAATATTTGAAGGAACTTCGAGAAGTTTCCGAGATCGTTTTCGGGATGCAACAGTTCGAACTCGCGGAAAGAACCGCTCAGAGAGCGAGTGTGATTCCGAACAAAACCTCAGAATGGAATGACGCAGAAATTTACGATTTTTTAGCGTCCTGTCACGAACAATCCGGTTTCGTCTATCGTGCGATTTTAGAATCTCGTAAGGCGGTGGAAAAGGCAGAGAAGAATTCCGATAAACTCAAGTTCCAACTTCATCTTGCTTATTTACTGCGTGCGGATCCTCCGAATAAAAAAGAGGAAGCTGAAACGTTGATCCGGGACGTTTTGAAATCGGAGCCGGAGATGTCTTACGCAAGATATCTTTTGGGAATCGTTCTCGCTTCCAAAGATAAATTCAAAGAAGCGTTGGATGAGTTCAACGCCGCGATCGAAAAAGAACCCGGTAACGGAATCTATTATTTTTATCGTGCGTCCGTACACGAGAAATTAGAAAATCCGGAAGCGATGGAATTCGATCTAAAAAAATCCATGGAGATCGATCCTACGAATCCGATGGGTTACAACTATCTGGGTTATTATCTTTCCGAAAAAGGAATCCGACTGGAAGAATCTTTAGCGCTTGTTCAAAAGGCGGTCGAACTCGCTCCGGATAACGAAGCCTATCAGGATAGTCTTGGGTGGATTTTCTTTAAGATGGGAAATCACGACGAGGCGCTTTTACACCTCCAGCTCGCGTATCAAATTCTCAAGGATAAGGGAGAAGAAGATCCCGTTATTTTAGAACATATCGGAGACGTTTACAAAGAAAAGAACGAGTTCCGAAACGCGATCGCATACTGGGAAAAAAGTCTCAAACTTTTTAAGAAGAAGGAAGACGTCACAAGGCTTCATAAAAAACTGCAGAGCGGAACGAACGAAAATTCCGTGAATAAAAATCCAAAATAAAAAATCGGTATTCTAATGAACCTGAAACTACATTCTATTTATTTCCTATTCTTGGCGATGTTTTACAATTGCACCACGCCGCAGATCGAAGAAATTTCCTTTCCAGACAAAGGGAATTTAAAATTCTTATCCTCCAAAAATCCGGAAGCAGTGCGGATCCTAAAGTCGATCAAAGAATTAGAAAATAAGAATACATCTTACTCCGGTGAATTCTCCATGAGAATCGAAAACTTCGTTCCTAAGAAGGAAAGTTTTTCCGCGGACGGTAAGATCTACTACGACCGTCCTTCCGGCAAAATGTATATCGAACTTTCGGATCCTTTTTTCGGAATGATCGTCTCCCGCGTTTTTACGGATGGGGTTTCGATTCAGATCAAAACCGCAAATTCGAATACACAAACTCTTCCGATGGGGGATATCGTTTTTAAGGATCCAACTGGGAAAAAACAATCCACGATTCCGTTCCCGGTTTTGTATTCCCTTCTTTCCAATAATAGTTCGGGACTCGCGGGTGCGGATCCGATCTTCGTCAATCTTTCGGAACGAGCGATTCTCGTAAAAAAACCGGGGGAAGATATCACATTTTGGATGACCGATTTCGGGATCGGTTCCGTCGAGCTCCTTTCCAAAAAGAGCAATCTCAAGGCGATCACGAAAGTTCAGGGAATCGTTTCCTTTCCGCCAAAGACTACGATCACAAGAATTGTAGAGCCGAAAACGAATCTGGATCAGAACAAGATTGAAATCAAAATGAAAAAGATCGCACTCTCGGAAACGATTCCCGATTCTAAATTTCAGTTTTAAGAGAAAAAGATCGAGTTTACAACATTCCTCGGTTCGTCATTTTGGATCAAGCTTAACGAACGATACGATAACGGATAGAATCGAAATCGTATCATACACTCATTCACAATCGTAGTATTAGGAGCGAAAACATGCTTTCTGAAATTAGAAACAATCATATTCTGGAACTCTATATCGAAACAAACGAGGTCAATTCTTTGAACGGTGATTTTTTTAAGACGATCTCCGCAAAACTCGATTCGATATCGAAGGATCCTTCCATTAAAGCGGTGATTCTTACTTCCAAAAATGAGAAATTTTTTTCCAACGGGTTTAATCCGGAAATTTTCGTGGGAAAGACCTTGGAACAAATTCAAGAAGTGCTTCGTCTTGCGCTGGATACGGCTTCGAAACTTCTTTTTTTTGAAAGGCCGATCGTTTGCGCAATGAACGGTCATTCCATGGGTTTAGGTGCGGTTTACGCGATCTTTTGCGATTATAGAATGATGGTGGAAAAGAAAGGCCGTCTCGGTTTTCCGGAATCGCAGATCGGTATCAATTTTCCATCGGTAGCCGGCTTTATGTTGAAAGAAACAGTCGGAATCACCGCGGCGCGTGATCTTCTTTATTCGGGAAAGGGTCTGAAAGCCGAAGAAGCAAAAGAGATCGGGTTGATCGACGACGTTGCGACTTCCACCGAAGAGATGATGACGAAAGCAAGAAAATACTGCGAACAATTCAAGGATATGGCGATCGAATCGGTGATCGGAATCAAGGTCTCTCTTCGGGATCCGGTTCGGATGTTTGCAGAAAAAAACGCCGAAAGAGATATTACCCTTTTATCGAATGCGGTTTTTTCCCGGAACGGTCAGGAGGGAATGAAATCCATTCTCGAAAGAAGAAGACCAGTGTTTCAGTAAATTCTAATTTAGAAAAAATAAATATAGTTAGCCGGTGAAATTCGCCGGCTTTTTTTTGGGTTAAGAGCCTATCTTTAAAAAATCAAAATCGTTTGATCGCGGAAGAAAGTGGTTTCGATAGATTATCGAAATGAAAATCAATTGAGAGCGGATTTCAAATTCTTTTGGTTTTACGCGCAAACCTCATCCCAAGTCGGAAAGGTTTTTAGAATCAAGAAAGATCCCAATTTGAATTTTTCTAGGAGTTCCTACCGGCGGAGTTACGTTTTTGCGCTTGTGAAAAGGTTCATTTTCTGGTATGGAGAACTTCCCTGATTTTTTCCCGCCACCTCTCCACCTCCACCCAATCAGGGTGGGGCGGTCGCGCTTTCACGGCGAGGTCGTTGTTCCGACAGTTTTTCGGAAGATTCAGTTCCCTTGCCGGTTTAGGATATACGGTTTACAAAAAGGGATTTTATAGTTTGTAGAAACCCCCTTTTTGTAAAAGGATTTCTATTCTTAGTAAAAAACTTTGCCGGGGTTTAAGATTTCTTTCTTATCGATTTCTTTCTTAAACGCTCTCAAACCGAGCAGAGCCGGTTTGGAGGTTGATTTTTCATACCAGGATTTATGATCGAATCCGACCCCGTGGTGGTGCGAAATCGGGGCCCCGTTTTGGATAAAACAATCCGACACGGTTCGTTTCATTCTAAACCACTGATCCTCCGGTTTTTTAGGATCCATCGGGAAGATGATCGTATAATAGAGACAAGCGCCTTCGTGATAACTATGAGAGATATGACACATCGCGATCGAACCAGGAATCGATTTTTCCAAAGCATTCACTCCTTCTTTGTGAAGAAGAAGAACTCTGTCATAGGTCGTGGAAGTTTCCATCGTATCAACGCCAATTCCGTTTTCCATCACGTGATTTCTTAAGAAGGGCATGTTGTATCGGGAATGAATCCATTGTTCACCCAGGTGAGTCCCCGCGTACAATCCTCCAAACAAAGGAATCACTTTTTTGATTTTGGCAAAGTTCTGGGAAACGTCGAGTTTGGTTCCGTCCATCCCGAGTAGTATCACGCACTTATCTTCTCCGATCGACTTGAAATTCAGAACCGCATCCTGGATTTTATTCTTTAACCAGCGGACCGGTGTATTCTTTTTGCCAAGCGTGCCTAACGTTTGATACAAACGGGTTTCGTTCGCGTCTGAAAGTCGAATCATCGAAGTCGGAATTTCTCTATGATTGATTTCTTTGATGAAGTTTAAACCCGATTCAAAATTCGGAAAAACGATTCCGAAATACTTTCTTGTCTCGGGAAGTTTATGAACTTTGATCGTAACCTCAGTGATGACACCAAGAAGTCCTTCGCTTCCCGCGAAGATTTGATTTAAGTCTGGTCCGGTGGAAGACGCGGGGTCTCTCAAGGTTTCCACAACGCCGGATGGAGTTACAACCTTCAAGCAGGTGAGAATTTCTTCTATCTTTCCGTAACGATTCGATTGTTGTCCCGCGCTTCTCGCCGCGATCCAACCTCCAAGAGTAGAATATTCAAAGGACTGTGGAAAGTGTCCCAGAGTGAATCCTTGATCGTTCAAGATTTTTTCCAATTTTGGACCGTAGATTCCAGCCTGAAAGGTAGCGAGGAAACTTTCCTTATCCAGTCGAACGAGTGAATCCATTCGGGTTGTATCCAGGGAAAGAACCGCCTTTTGTCCCTTTCCTTTGATGACTTCCAAACCGCCGACCACGGACGAACCACCTCCAAAGGGAATGACGGTGATTTGATTTTTGGAGCAATATTCTAAAATTTTAACGATTTCCGATTCCTTTGCAGGATAGATGACTCCGTCTACAAAATGTTTGAGTGAATCGAAGGAAAGGCGAAGGACGTCGTAGTAACTTTTTCCAGCGGAATGAAAGATTCTCTCTCTGCGTTCCGTGGAAAAATGTTTGGTTCCGCTGATTTTACTCAGTTCACGAATTTGCGCCGGACTCAATGCTGATTTCGGAAGAGTTACTTCTTCCAAGGCGACGGGAGGAGTTTTACGAATTTCGGTGACATTGAATTCGTCGGAAAGAAACGCAAGAATCTCCTGCATTTGACCTACTCTAAAAAAGTCCTGCCCATAAGCGCCCCAAGCGTTCCATCTCAAGTTATCTCTTGAATAATCTATCTTTGTATTGAGTTCCGTATAAAACATATCTCTCTCATTCTCCGAAGGAAGGATAAAACTGTCCGAAGCACAAGAATCTGGATTCGATCGAATTTCGCAACAGAATTCCGAAAGAATTAGGAACGAAGAAGATCCTTGAATTCTTTGACTCGCTCGTTTTCGGGATCCAATTCACCGGCCCTCTCGATGAGAAAAGAAGCGCGATTTAAATTTCCTTGGAGTCGATATACGTCGGAAAGATGAATTAGATTCTTGATATGGTCCGGAAAACGAAGTCGAAATCGTTCTCCCAACTCCTCCGATTTTTTGAGGAGGGAAAGATCCTTAGTCTGCGAATAACTTCTTTTGGAAAGAAGGGAAGTATAAAGAAGAAGTTCGTGATCCGCCGGATCTAAGTTCAACGCCAGCACTGCTTTTTGAAGCGCCTCCGAGAGATTTCCGGTTTTATCCAAAAGCCTGGCTAAAAGTTTGAGTTCTTCCGAAGAAAAATCATTCTTTCCATCGTTCGCTTCGTAGATCGTAAGAGCTCCTACAAAGTCTTTCGACAGAGCCGCCTTTTTGGCTTTTGAGAATCGATCGAGTTGGATCGGACGAGAAACCGCTTCCGTGAACTCGATCGATAAAAGGCTATAATCGTCCGAAAAATTTCCGACCTTCAAAAGAAGCTCCTCGATTTTGGACAAATCTCCTTTGGCTTCTTCTACTCTGCGCAAGAATTCGGTTTCATCCTCGTTGATTTTTCTTTTACCCTCGAAGTTTTCACCCAGAACTAGGTCGTCTTTTCCGTCGGAACCGCAGAAAATTTTATCCCCCGGTTTCATCTGAAAGAGTTTTACGAATACCTGACCGCTGATTCCTTGTACTCCCAATTTAAAAAAATGCGTTTCAGGGTCTATAAAGGAAGCTTTTCCATCCCGATACAGAACCAACCAGGGATGTTCTATATTCAAATAATATAATGTTCCCGTATTTTCTTCCACAAGACCTAAGACGGCCGAAACGAGCATACTTCCGTCGAAAGTTTCGAATACTTTTTGAAGATCCGTAAAACAATCCTTGAGCCAGCGTTCCGGAGAACGGTTTGCGGAATCCGGGTCCATCCTGGACCGAATGATCACCGAGTTGTAGACTGCTCCCAATACGAGCGCTCCGCCCGCACCCTGAATGGATTTTCCCATCGCATCCCCGTTGATAAATGCCTTGAATTTTTTATCTTGCAGGGTCAGGTCGTAAGCGCTGAGATAATCTCCGCCTAATTCGTATTCTTTTTCACGAAAGGAGAACTTCTTAAACTGGTTCAGCGCGAAGTTGATTCGAATCGGACCGTTTTCGGTCTTTTTGGCAATGAGCGGATCTAAAAGAAGAGAGGTAAGAAAGTAATCTCCGTCTTGTTTTTCCTTTAATCCTTGGATCAGTTCCATGTTCTCGGAGATCTCACGATTCTTTTCTAAAATTTTAAAATGACTGACGAAGTTGGAGAATCGATATCGCTCCACAATAAACCCGCTGAAAAAAGCGAGAAGATAGCTGATCGCAAGATTTTGCATCGAATACGATGCTTGGTTTGTGGAGAGATTCGGATGATACAAAAGAACGGCGATCAAAAAGCTGAAAATCGAAAGAGAATAAAGAAGAATCAACGCCTTTCTTGGGAACGGCATAAAGACCATCGACATAACGACGATCTGAAGTCCAGAAACGTAGTTGGGATCGTCGGCGATTTTTCCGGTAAAAAAAGCGGTTACGTTCAGAAGATACAAAAAAAGAATATAAGCCCATTCTAAACCCTTTCCTCTCAGTTTTGTACCTACAAATTTATCAATTGCGATCGCAATTAAGAAAAAGGAACTGAGTAAGCTCAAACCGATTCTAAAATAAAAGAGTTCCGGAAACTCAGGATGTAGTTTTCGATCGGTGTCTAACGCAAAACCCAACCAAACAAAGGTCCCGATGATCGATCCTGGATAATGAAGTAATCTTGCCTGTCTATGGAGATCTTCCACATATTCCTCTGCAAAACGGATTCTATCTTCCTGTATGTCAAAGAAGAGACGGAAGTATTTTTTCAGAGTATTGGGAAAGGTCATCGTATTCCTAAGGTTATTGGAATTCTAAATTTTTCAATCAGAGTTTTCGGATTTATATACAATGATATCAAATTATAAAATTCTTGATTTTTCTCATTTGAGTTAAAAGCGGTTGACCTTGGCATTTTTAAAAAAATAAATACTGGTATGGCAAAAAAAACAAAGTCAGCTTCTATCAAAACGATTTCTTCCAAACAATCCACGTCTTCGATCTACGATTTACTGATCGTGGGCGGAGGTATTACAGGCGCGAACGTGCTTTGGGATTCTACACTACGAGGTCTGAAGTCGATTCTGTTGGAAAAAAACGATTATGCGTCGGGAACAAGTCAAGCGACTTCCAAACTCATCCATGGCGGGTTGCGTTATCTCAAAAATTTTGAATTGGGTCTCGTTCGGGAATCTCTAAGAGAAAGAGCGACTCTTGCAAGAATCACTCCGAATGCGGTTCAGACGATGGGATTTCTCGTGCCCGTGTATTCGCAATCCGAAAGAATCGTTTTAAAACTCGGAATGGAGATGTACAACGCATTGTCCTTTGATAGAAACCGAAACATCTCGGAAGATCGTTTGATCCCTAAGTATAGTTTTCTTTCAAAGGAGCAAACGATCATGGAATCTCCGAGCCTAGAAAGGCAAAAATTAAAGGGCTCTTATCTTTATTATGATTATCTTAATTTAAATCCGGAACGTCATACTTCCGAGTTCATCTTTTCCTCGAGGGAAAAGGGCGCTGTCGCCAAAAATTATACGGAAGTCATTTCGATTCGTCGAAATTCCGATTCTACCTATCAGGTCGTCGCCAAAGACAAGTTAAACGGAAAAGAAATCGTTTTTCAGGCGAAATCCGTAGTAAACGCCGCGGGACCCTGGGCGGATTTTGTGGAATCTCTCGCCGGAGTTCCTGCTGATAAAAATTTGGTCCGATCGAAAGGAATCCACGTCGTTACGAGAAAAATCTGCGGCGATAAAACGATCGTAACTAAGAAAAAAGATGGAACTCATATTTTTATCATTCCATGGAGAAATAAAACGATTATCGGAACGACCGATACGGAATATCCGGATAACCCGGACGCTTTTCGAGTAACGAAAAAAGATATCGAGGAATTGTTAAGCGAAGTGAATTATTCGTTCGGTTTTACGGATCTCACTCTTCAAGATGTGGACTTCTATTACGGTGGATTGAGACCTTTGGTGGAGGATCCTAGTGAAACCACTTCCACATACAACGCTTCCCGCAAGACTGAAATATTCGATCATAAAGACGCAGGCTTTCCGGGCTTCTTTACCGCGATGGGAGGAAAATATACGACGAGTCGAGCGGTAGGAGAAGCCGTCGTCGATAAGGTAGTGGACTATCTTCCCGGAAACTTTCGAGAATGTGAAACGGAAGTGATTCCTCCCGCGACAGGGGATTATTCCGATCTTCCTTCTTTGATTCAGGATTTGAGTCGAAAATTTCCAAAGCTCAGAGGTGAATTGGTCGAGATCGTCGCCAATCGATACGGATCGCAAGCGTATTCCATTCTTTCTAAGAGCGGTGGTCAGGAAGAATTTTATACTTTGCAGAACGGGGAAAAGTTTTTTGAAAGCGAGTTGAGATTTATCGCGGGAAGGGAAGACATCCGTTTTGCGACCGACTTCTTCTTTCATCGATCCGGCGTCGGGGTACCCGGGCTTCCTGAGGAAAAAGAGTTGAATCGATTGCTTCGTTCCTTAGGAAAACATCTAAAATGGAATTCGACGAGAATTCAGAAAGAAACGAAGGCGGTCCTCGATCGTTTTAAGATTTTTTGAATTTAGAATGTGAAGGAGTTGGAAAGGATCACCGCCATAAAATCTTTGATCACCTCCGAAGTGTCTCCCAGGCTGATCGCATCCCCGTCTACGATCCTCTGAACGACGGTTCCTAAAATGACACTAATCAAAATCCGATTTAAGGTCGGGTTTGTTACTCCCAGGTGTTTCGTGATGATATTGACGTATTCCTTCATCGCATCCGCGATCAGAACCTTTTCCTCTTCGTGGTTTTTGAGTCTCGAAACATCGCAGATGATATACAGAAGATTTTGAAAATAAGATTCCCGCGCTTGGATCATCTGAAACAAAGACTCTACTCTTGTTTCGAGGGTTTGTCCGGGATTACCTTTGGAATAAAGTTGTAATTCTTCTATGTCCTTGTTGAGGACGAACTTCACCAATTCCTTAAATATATCCTCTTTGGTAGCGAAATAGTGATAGAGAGTTCCTGTGGATACGTCCAACTCGGTGGCGATCTCTCTCATCGATACCGCAGAATATCCCCTTCTTGCAAGGATATCCACACACTTGGATAGAATTTCTATTTTGTATTTCTCATGATTGACTATCTTTGGCATCGGAAACCCTCGATCTATATTTTTCCAGAACTCGTATAACTTGATGATGGAACCGCTTCTACCGGTCAAGAAGATTGGGCGGAAACGGTTCCCATGAGACTTCAGCCGTAACGTTTAGTATGCGATTTTCAATTTTTGATATACGAAGCCTAAAAGCCATATTGGGCCGATCATCAAAAATTGAACGTCTTTGAAGAAGGAAGGTTTTTTACCTTCGATCTTGTGACCAATAAACTGTCCGATCCAGGCGAGAACGAAAATGGTCACGGAAAGATCCACGAGTCCGTATGCGTAAGCCCCGATCATTACTGGAAGTACAGTTGCTTGTAAGAGAATGATCAAATAGATCATCAGCGAAGTCAGAACCAACATTCCAAAAGCCAGCGCAGGAGAAAGCCGAATGTAAAACGCAAGAGCTAACACCAGTGAGATGGTCGCGAAGTTCAGATAGGGGATGGAGGCAAAAACGGAAGGAACCGGAATCGACCAAAGAAGACCGATGACGGTAAAGTAAATCAACGGAACGCAGATCCAATGGATATTTTTATTGATCGGATTTCTGTGACTGTCGGCATATTCGCCGAACCAAGTTTCTACGGATTTCATAAAGCAAACACTCCTCTCAGTTAAAAAATTTTAAACGTTCGAAAAAGAATCGCAAGTGTTTTTTATCGAACCTTCTGAATAAAATCCAAAATCTCATCCTTTCGTTCTTCCGCGTCTTGCTTTCCTAATTCGAAAGTCGCTCGCACTCCGATCGGATTCGTATAATCAAAGGCGCTGATCGAAAGAGGGCGAGAGGGTTTAAAAAGAAAGGTATTCTTTAATACGGATTCCGACTTTCCCACGATCGTGTTGTCCTCGTAGTAGATTCCGATTTTTGGCTGAGATGGGGAGAAGTATTCCAGAAGTAAGTTGTTGGTAAGACCTCCGTCCAAAAAGAATTCATCATTCTTTCTTTGAAGCGAAACGACCGGAGGGACCGAAGAAGAATTGAGTAGAATCTGTTCTACCGTTTTCGACTCAACGAGATCTTTTTCAGAATAGACGATGTTCTCCAGATTCCATTCGTCAAAGATCGACTGAACGCGGTTCGGTATTCTTCCTTTTTGTTTATCTCTTTCGTCTTGGATATAAGCCTGCATCGTTCTGGATATCAAACGAGAAACGGAAGTTTTGTTTCCGTTGAGTTTGTGGATCGGTTTTGCCTTAACCGCTCCGATAAAAACTTTCACAGAAGATTCTTTGATCTTTTTAAGATCGAGGCTGTAACGAATCGATCTTCTCGTAATATTCTCATGAGGAAACGGAGACAATCCTTTGAAAAGATTTAGGAAACGAAAATTTTTAGAATTTCTTCTGGCGAGTTCTTCGAAATACGTTATGCTCTCTTCTTCTCTTTCGGAAAGAATACAAAGCGCCATGGCGGCACCGGCGCTAACTCCGGAAATTTCAGAGAGGTTCAAACCCCATTTTCGAAAAGAAAGTCCCGCCCCAAGACCGTAAAAGGCCTTACAACCTCCGCCGGCGATAGCCAAAGAAAAGGAAGTGGAATTCCAAGGAAAAGAAAGGCGGTTAAAGATCGAACTCATGAAGAATAGACGGATTACGATTCGGGTTCGGTCGAAGTCTCAGGAGATTCTTCTTCTTTTTTGAGAATCGTTGGTGTTTCCTGTAACGAGCTTTCGACTTCGAGAGGACGTGTGATTCTTTCGATCGGAAGTTTTTTTACGTGATTCGCCATTTCTTTGAGAATCGCTTCGGTGATCTGCTTCATGATTTCCCCGGTCACTTCATTTTCAAGAACGTCCGTGATCATCGTGCTGATGTCCTCTCCGAGTCGTTTCGAAATTTCACCCATAAAGGGAATGCGGGACAATTCTCCCAATAAGAATTTGGATTGCAGAGATTCGTTTACCTTTGCGTTAAACTGAGTTTGGTGGAGTTCAAACGCGCGTTTGGCGAGTTGACTGTAGTCGAGACGAATCATCACCTCTTCTACTCTTTCCAAAGAATGTAAAAAGACGGCGTCCGCGATCGTATCCACGATGACGTCGCGAAAACGAAACGTGATTTCTCTCGTTACGATATCGCTTAGGTTTTGTCCGGACTGACCCAACTTGTAGAATGCGATCAGGATCTTGATTCCTCTCAAAAGTAAAAAGGGACGAAGAAAGTAAAAGGGAATCACGCCCACGACTTCGTACCAATTCATCGAGAAGTAAGTTCCCGGGTCTTTGGATTTTCTAAATTTTGTGATGAGTTCCACACCCCAAATCACGAGAACAAAAAAGTCAAAACCGATGACGTAGGCATAGAGTTCTTTGGGTAGAAATTCTTTATAAGAATTATAGATCAAAAGAAGAAGGACGTCGAAGGTGGCAAGAGAAAGAAGAAACAGATCTCTCCCGGATCCCGGTAACGCGCGGAGCCAAAGATAAAAATGCCAGACGTTAAATTTGTTGACCCGGACCGGATTACGTTCGGAATCAGCCATTTTACTCATTATCTCCCTGGAAAGGTTGGTTTACAGTATTTACGAGAATGGGATTCTGGTCACTACAATTCCATGTATTCACAAGTGGCGATTGACGGTTTCAATCTGATTTATAAGTTTCCGGAAACGGAAGAATTGATGTATCAAAATCAACTGAATAAAGCCAGAGCGGTAGTTTTGGAGTTGATCGAGTTCTATTCTAAAAAAAAGAAAAACCTGACGTTTCACGTTTTCTTCGACGGCAAAAAAGAAATAGCGAGTGAAGTTTATCAAGAGACGTTTGGAAAACTGCACGTGTATTTTAGTCGAGAAAGAAAAGCGGACGACTTAATCAAAGAGTTTGTTCGTACACAAGCTCGGCCTTCGGATGTACAAGTAGTCAGTTCGGATAAAGAGATTTTTTTTCACGCAAAAAAATGGGGGGCTCATCCGATCTCTTCCGAAGAATTTGCGACCTTGGTTCTCGCGGAAACCACTCCGAAAAAGCCGGAGCCGGACAGCGAAGAATACAAAGACAAAAAACTAAACTCGGACGAACTCGAATATTGGAAAAATTTATTTAGGAAGGGCAGATAAACAGTGCTGTTCAACTCCGTTACTTTTGCGATTTTTTTCGCCTTCGTTTACACGATCTATTGGTTGATTCCAAAAAAGAATCGTCCCGACTTTTTGATTCTTTCCAGCGCCTTTTTTTATATTTGGTTTTCCTGGATTTTTTTCTTTCATTTTGTTTTCGTAATTCTTCTCAACTACATTCTTTATAAGAGAATCAAGCTCGATCGTGAGAATTCCAAAAAGTGGATGATCGCGGCGGTTCTTTTCAACTGTATCAATCTTGGATTTTTCAAATACTTTTATTTCTTTTCCAGAGTTCTTGCGGATCTTACGGGTTATCCGTTCTTTCAAGAGATTCAGGGAATCGTTCATATCATTCTTCCCTTAGCGATCAGCTTTTACAGCTTTCAGATGATCGCCGCGGCCGTGGATGCCAAACGAAATCCTGAAAGCGAACTCATCTCAATCCAAGGATACTTTCTTTTTGTTTTATTTTTTCCGGTTTTGATCGCAGGTCCGATTATGAGAACGGGGGATTTTTTTCCGAACTTAAAGAATCTGGAACCGGATCGAGATAAAATCTATAACGGAAGTTATCTGATGATCAGCGGTCTTATTAAAAAGGTCTTGATAGCGGATCCAGCTTCCGGTTTGATTTCTCCGATCTATTCGAATCCGGAAGTTTACGATTCAACTTCCTTGATTCTTGCCGGAATCGGTTATTCGATTCAGGTCTTCTGTGATTTTTCGGGCCTTACGGACATGGCGAGAGGAGTGGGCGCGTTACTCGGCTTTTATCTTCCCGAAAATTTCAAAGCGCCGTTCTTTTCTCTCAGCGGAAGGGAACTCTGGCAGAGATGGCACATAACGTTGTCTTTTTGGTTACGCGATTACATCTATTTCTCGTTAGGAGGAAGTCGCGCTTCGCAGTGGAGAACTCATCTCAATCTGATTCTTACGATGACGATTGGAGGTTTTTGGCACGGAGCGGATTATACCTTTATCGCTTGGGGATTTTATTGGGGAGTATTGCTCGCTGGAGAACGTTATATGGAGAATACGCTCGGTTGGAAACTCACACCGGAAAAAAGTACAATCCTAAAAGTTCTCAAGGCAACGACCGTTTTTCTTTTATTTTCATTTAGCGCCGTATTGTTTCGAGCGGATAACGCAAAAACGATGGTACAACATGTTTTGGGAATATTCAAGAATTCTCCTACCTCGATCGAATCGGAACTTTCAAGTTCTTCAGGAACGGCTTGGATCGGGGAAGCGGGGCGATTGATCGACGGAAATTCTTTTTTTCTACTCAATCAAATGGAGAATGTGGAAAAATTCTTCTATTTATTCCTGGCGCTTGTCTTATTCAATTGGGTCCAGTATGTTCCCGAATTTTGGAAACGCTTCCGAAAATACGATCCTTGGCTTCTTACCATTGTAGGCGTTGTCACCCTATTCTTGCTCGCTTTGTTTTCGGAAGACTCGGGCGCGTTTATCTATTATAAGTTTTAGGAAAATAGAATGTTTCGAAACCGATTTCTAATCGTTCCTTTTGTCATCTTTCTCATCGCCTTTAGTATCGATAAGATTGTGAGTTCCACGACCTTGGAACCGTATTACTCGCTTACGCTTTCCGATCTTAACTTTCGTCACAAGGAATTTTTGTTTGAAGAATTGAAAGGTTATCTGCAAGAGAAGGAAAGAAAGAAGGTTCTTGTCTATTTTGGAAATTCGAGGGCTCTCCTTTTTAGAAACGATTATATAGAAAAAAAATATCCGAATTGGATTCTGTTCAACTTTTCGGTTCCCGGCGGTTCTCCCGATTATTATCTTTATTGGTTGGAGCGGTTTCAATCCGACGGAGTCAAACCGGATTTTATACTAATGGACGAATCGATCGAGATTTTCAATTCTTCCTCCGTTTTGACTTTGGACGAGGTTCTGTTTTACGGACTCAGCCCGTCGTTTGTTTTCCGTCACGCGGATCGATATTCTTCTTCCGATCTTACCGGGTTTATTGGAAAAAAATTATTCCATACTCTAAAAAATCGGCCTCGCTGGAATGTGATTCGAGCTCGAGTCAAGGACGGAGGAGCGATGGCAAAGGGGTATAGCAAACTCCGGGACGAGATTACGGAGAATCTAAAAAAACAAAGGGGAAGCGCGACCTCCGACTCGAGTCCCAAGATCGTCCTTTCTCCGGAGCTACTCAAAAAAAGATCGAACACGGATTTTAAATCCTATCTCACTCCGTTTACGTTCAATCCAAAAATGATGTCCAATCAAGAGGATGCGATTTCTATCGCGAAAGGATTGGGAGTTCCTTACGCAACGATTTGGGTGCGGGTTTCTCGTCCTTATTTTGAACTCTATAAAACAAAAAAAGTCTTAACGAACGAAAAAGACGAAAGAACTCCGTATGATATAATGATCCCGATTTTGAACCGTTTGCATCAATCGACTGGAACTGCGTTCTGGAATATGAACGAAGATCCGTTGTATCACTGCGACGATTTTAGCGACCCAGGTCATATGTCGCCGAGTTGTTTTAATGACTACGCCGATTTTATCTTTACTCGACTTCCGAAGTAAGAATCTTTCGGAAACGAGGAAAAGAAGAATAAGGATGAAATCAGGAAGATTTTTTTTCTAAGGGAAGGGAGGAGTTTTGGAACTATTTGAATTCGCCGTATCCGGAAATTGTCACAAGGTCAGAATGCTCTTGTCTATGTTGAATTTGGAATATACGAGTCGTTCCCTAAACAGCGCCGAACGAGAACAAAAGTCAGAAGAATTTCTCAAAATAAATCCTTTGGGACAAGTGCCGGTTTTGAAAGACAAAGGTGTGTTTATTCGAGATAGTCATGCCATTCTCGTTTACCTCGCAGTGGAATACGGAAACGGAGAATGGTTTCCTCGGTCCGGAATCGGGAGCGCAAAAGTAGTGGAATGGCTTTCGACGTCTGCAAACGAAGTGACCAGAGGTCCGGCGGCGTTACGCGCTCATTATCGATTTGGAAGATCGATTCCGGTAGAAGAAGCCGTTTACATCACAAATCAACTCTTGTCCCTCCTGGAAGATCATCTAAAAAAACATCCATGGCTCGCCGCAGAAAAAGTGACGATCGCCGATTTAGCAATGTATCCATATATCGCTTTGGCCAGCGAGGGAAAGATAGATGTACGACCTTTCCCGAATGTATGCGATTGGTTGAAACGAATAGAAGACTTGCCGGGATATGTATCGATGCCCGGCATCGAATTGCAAAAAGGGGAATCGAGCAAATCGGATTCCTAATCGGATCGTTTCTACCTAATTTTGTTATCGAAGAGATTCTTCAAGATTCGGAAATCAACCAATAAGAATCAGTCTATGTCCGTTAACAAATTACTTGTATCCTGTTCCAAAGAGGCAATGAGTTTATGAGTGCCTTCCGATTTTATCTTCTCCAAAGTATTTTTGTCGAGTCCATAGAGTTGCAAAAACTGTAATTTCCCGTTCGGAGTGTCAATCGAAGGCAATTCACGATCTTTTAGAAAAAGGAAGCCGGTCAATTTCGTTTCCTCTTCTCCATCGATAGGACCACCGAAGTTGATGCTTTGTCCTGGTCTAAGTTCATGGCCCTGTAAAGCATAAAATGCCAGATCGTTCATTACAGGCATTGGCCACATAGGGGGAACAGCGAGTCGATTCTTCTTTAGTCTCAACGTCAATTCGTAACCTAAGCCGCTCCATTCAGAGTCTTCCCAAGTTTTTTCAAAAAGTTCGCTACAACCATAACTAACGTAAAGCCAGTGGTCCTCAAAATCGAACACCGCCAATTGAAATAGTATTGTTTTACCAGTGCGATCATGGATCGGCATGATTTTAGGAGAAATTACCGAGTCCAGTCTTTGAGTTGGATAGATTCGGTTGGTAATTTCGTCGATTGCCGTCCATCCGGAATTTTCCGATTCATAACCGCTTTCTTGTGATTCGTTTCGGTTTTTTTTTCGTTTAAAAATTTTTGAAAAAATATGCAAGCTTTTCCGTTCCTTTTCTTTCCGGATGAATCTTTGCGTGAAGAATAAATTCATCTTTCAAGTGCGTTTTTTATATAGATTCTAACAAATAGAAATGACTGTTTTTTCACTTTCGGATTCATTACAAAAAAATACAAGGATGAAATGAATGAAGGCCTTGACTTTGTAGAAGAGTAGGAAGGAACGAGAGTCGCTCGTTTGGAATTAAGGCGAGAACATTTCTGCTACGAGTTCGGGAAGAATTTCTCCGGCTTTACCTTGTACGAAAAGATCTACGGAAGATGAAAAAGAGCTTCTCTCCGGATTGATTTCAATAAGAATCGCTCCGCTTTCTTTTGCAATTTCAGCCAAATAAACCGGCATACTCACTGCACCGGATGTACCGATGATCAATAAAAGATCTGTGTTCTGCATTCTCAGAATCGACTCGTTGAGTTTCGATCGATCATAGGATTCTCCAAACCAAACGACACCCGGACGAAAGAGAGAACCGCAGACATTGCACTGTGGAAGGGTCTCGTTCTGATCGACTATCGAAGTTTTGATTTCGTTTGTGCAGGAAGTGCAACGGTTGACGAAAATATTACCGTGGATTTCAACGAGATTTTTGGAGCCGGCTCTCGTATGAAGTCCGTCCACATTCTGTGTGATGAGAAAAAAATTCACATTACGTTGTTCTAATTCTGCGAGAGCGAAGTGTCCTGGATTCGGATCTTTACTTTCAATGACGCTTCTTCTCCAGAGATACCATTCCCAGACCAGTTGTGGATCTTTTTGAAACGCCTGCGGAGTCGCCAATTCTTCCGCGCGAAAGTTTTTCCATAGCCCATCCGTACCTCGAAAGGTTGGGATTCCGCTTTCTGCGGATATTCCAGCCCCTGTGATCGCCGTGATTCTCTGAAAGTTTCTGGAAGCGATCTTAAAAAAATTCTTCATTTAGGCAATTGCAGGGCTTCTTTTACTTCCAACATCGTCTTTTCGTCACGAAGAATTCTTACAAGCTCTAAGGAGAATTCGAAAGCGGATCCCGGGCCGACGCTCGTCACGATCTTGCCGGAAATTTCGAGCCTCGATCCGGTATAACCGGGAGCCTCCGAAACAACACCGGGAAAAGACGTAAAACGGTCCTGGTTTGTGAGAATATTCTGATGTACTAAAATACTGGGAGCGGCGCAAATGGCCGCGATCCATTGCCCGTTCCTTTTCGCTTCGATTAGAAAATCGGAGATTCTTTTATCCGAAGCGAGAGCTTTGGTGCCACCGTTCCCTCCTGGAAGAACGATCATATCAAACGTTTTGAAATCGATATGATCGAGAGACGTGTCCGCCAAAAGGCGAACTCCTCGGGATGCGGTAACGAAGCCTTCCTGGAGCGATGCGCTCGTCACTTCGATCTTCGCTCTTCGGAGGACGTCCACAATGATGACTGCCTCCATTTCTTCCATTCCTTCCGCGAAAGGAACTAACACTTTAGGCATAAAACTCCTTTAGAAACGGGATTCGTCTCTCGAACCTTTCCATGTAACGTTTAGGTTTAAGAAGTAATTTGTAATCATCGCGGCTAAAATAGCAAGCGAATCTGAGAAGAATTTAATGCGAAGTCCGGAAGAATTGAATTCGGATATAAAGATTCTATGATATAGAAATTGAAAAACGCTGATTTGGATCAGAAGTCCAATCAGGCTGACGAGATGAAAAAGAATCAAACCTTGAACGATTCGAATTCCATCGTATCTTTTTTCATAAAATGTGAGATAGTTATTCAGAAAAAAATTGGAAAGAATAGAGATTTCGATTCCGAACAAGACCGAACTGTGGAACGGATTCAGAAACTGAAAAGGGGTCCTCAACTCGGGAAAATGAAGGGATTCCGCGATCAAGAGTCCGAATAGATTTACAATAACGCCGGAGGATCCGACCAAAGAATAGAGAAGAAAAGTAGGGGAGATTCGTTTTCCAAAACGAAGATCCAAAAGCGCGACTAAATAATTTCGGATCACGGAACCGTCCAACTTTGTTTTGCCGAATCGTCTGCTTTGAAAGGTGAAAGGAACTTCCGAAATTCTCGGCTTTATTTCCGACCTATGCAGAAATTCTAATAGAATCTTAAATCCTCTCGGGTTGATGAAATCTGCGGTCTTTTCAAAGTATTCTTTTGAAATCGCAAAAAAACCGCTCATCGGATCGGAAACAGGAATCGGTAAAAAAAAATTCGCGAGTGTGGTCGCGATAAAGCTTAGACTTTTTCGGATCCAGGACCAATTCGAAGTCGATCCACCGTCCGTATATCTCGTTCCGATAGAAATCTCCGATTTTTTTGTGAGAATCGGTTCCACTAAATTTGGAAGAATCGATTCGTCGTGTTGTAAATCCGCGTCCATTACGACAAAAACGTTCCCTTTTGCGATCGACATTCCCGCAAGAACCGCTGAGGAAAGACCCCGTCCTTCCATCCTTCGGAGAACGAAAAGTTCCTTGTGATTCTTTTTTAGATTTTCTGCCACTTCCCAGGTACGGTCCGGACTATTGTCATCCACAAGTAGGATCTCATACGAAAACTTCCGAAGAGCATGGGCAATTTTTGGAAGAAGAACCGGAATATTCTCTTTCTCGTTGTAGGTCGGTAGGATGACGGAAATTTCAGGGACTGTCATTAAAGTTTAGAATTTATAACTTGGGAAATTCTGTAAATCGATTAATTAAGTGCGCACTTACTTGGCCGCAGATCTTAAAAAGTCGCGTCCAAAAGCTCCGAGCGTGGCAAAAAAACGTTCCATTCAAAAATTACAAATCCCTGACATTTTAAAAAAGAAGATAAAAAAGAAGAACGTAAAAAAACCATCCGAAACGGAAAAACTTTTTTCATTCTAAGCGATCCTTTTGAAATGGAATGCAGATGGTTTTCAAAAAAAGAATGGATCCTAAGGTCTGGTTTCGAATTCTTGGATTCCTTTTGTTCCTAGGCGTCGGGCATTTTTTCATTTCTTGGATCTTACGTAGTCCACTGAGGTCCGAAAGGATGATTCCCTTTCAAGGAAATTTCATTCATTCTCCCTATTCAAAAACAGAACAACGGTGGTTGAAAACGGCGATTCATCTTCATTCCGATCGAGACGGATTCTCTCCGTTTCGAAGTAGTCCGAAGGAGATTCAGGACCGTTATCTTGAAAAGAAATACGATCTGATCGCAATCACAGATTATCTCAAAGTAAGCGGAGTGGAATCCGGCGACAAAAAATTTCTTCCCGGTTACGAATGGGGCCGGGATTTTAATCGAAAGCATTTACTTGCGTTAGGCGCGGAGGCGGCGATTTTCGATTACTTCCCGATTTACGCAACGATCGGAAATCTTCAATGGACGATCGAGCAAATGCAAAAGGAAGGATCGTTTGTGGTCGTTTCTCATCCCGTTCTCGAGGGTTCGATCTCCTACCGGGATATTGAACGACTCAGAAACGTAGACGCGGTCGAAGTATTTTCCCCGTTTGGAGATTCTTTCTCGGAATGGATTCGTCTTCTCGATCAAGGATATCCGATTTTAGCGACGAGTGGAGACGACCTTCATTACTTTCCGGGTGAGCTGATTCGTGCTATGAAACTTCCCTTGTATGAAAGGATCTTTCATGAGTTGACTTTTTCCAATCAAAACGAAGGAGATGCATTCACTCGCTATATTCTTTTGAATACCGATTCCACTGAACCGAAAGAAATCATCCAGAATCTTAAGATTGGAAATTACATTTCCGTAATAAAGCTTGTGGAATACATGGATGATCCGAAAATTTCCGACCTAAGATTGGAAGGCGAAAAAATTGTCGCGGAGTTTCCTGAAAAATTCTTAAAACTGGAATTCATCGGGAAAGGTGGAAGAGTTTTAAAAGAAGAATTCCAGGCCATACGCGGGGATTACGTTTTCGATTCGAAAGACGAATATGTAATCCTGAAGGCGACTTTTCCGTCCGGTTATCTGTTCTCCAATCCGTTTTTCCGAGTAATCTCTCCAGAAGAAGGGAAGAAAAAGTAAAATACAAATCTCTGATCGTAAGACAGAAATAAAAACAGGCCAATCGCTCGGCTTCTTCGATTTTCAGGCGATCCTCCTCAATTCTTTGCGTATCGTTTTGAGTCCAACTGAATTTTTTCGATCCACAACTTTGCTCTTTTTTCGCTCCTTTGCTCTCGGGACTGTCCTCGCAACGATTTGATGCAAAACGGTTTTTTCGAGCACTCCTTGTTTTGAAAGTCCTTTGAATCGCTATATTAAAACAAAGAATAGGAAATTAGAGAAGTTGTGACGATGCTGTTCCGTCCAATTTTGATCCAATTGCAATCGAACACAAAGTTTCATGAACAAGAAACAAACAAATTGGATTTCGAAAAATAATTCGTTTAACAACTCTTAAATGAAGGAATCGAAGAAAGATTTCTAAAAAACGCAGTTTTTGAAATTCGAATTGGAATGAATGTTCTTTAAAACGGAATAAACGTTTACCGTTTACCGAATCGGATTTATGGAAAACCAAGATGATTTTTCATTTATACGTAAGTTTCCAAGAAAAAGAAACCCGTGAAACGTATTTGGGAATGAAGTATATTCTAACGTTGTTCTTAACAGGAAAATTTCCTCCGTATCATGCTTTCTTTCTCTCCGTTTAGAGGGTTTAATGATTTTCATTCCCGTTTTATTGACGTTTGAACCGGTGAATAATTGGATTTATAAATGTAAAAAATAAATTATAAAAACTGAATATTATAAAAAAATGAGATTTCAAGTTCCGTAAAAGGAATAACTAACTAAGATAGAAGAAGATAACGTTCGTGATAAACTTGACTCTCTGGAATTCTTAGAACCTAGATGGGAAAAATTCTTCGGAGTATTACAAATGAACTTAGTGAAAAAAATCGGAGTCTGTATCGTTTTGATCGGACTTCTTTCTGCGTGCAAATCCAAGGAAGACGACGATTCTTCTTATTTAGCCTTGGTCCTTTTAGCCGGTGGTTACAACACTTGCTCGTTTTCCCCTGCGGGAACTTCCGTTCCGATTGCTTCGATGACCGCGATTGCAAATGGAACACCTTATTCGCTCTCGTTCACTCAAATTGATAAGGGGTATAGCGCGATCCAAATTCCAGTGGCGACAGCTGGCACGATGGGAACGTTTCAGGTAAGCGCGGGAACTCTCGGAGTAGCGGTCTACAAAGGCGGTTGTCCAATTACAAGGGGAGTCAATCTCGCCGGAGCCGGAACGGATTTTATATTTGTTTCAGGAGCGGCTACGATTACAAATTCGGCTCAGATCCAGTTTAATGTTCCTGGCTCTTACACGATAATCGTGAATACTGCGGATAATGGTAAGGGAACTTTTCAGCTGAATTGATCGGAAACTTCTTGATCTTTTCTTGAGAAGAAGAACCTCTTGTTGTCGTAAAACCGGAGGTTCTTCTTTTTTTTTCCTCAAAGTTAGAATGGAAACTTTAAAGACGTATCTCAATCGTATAAACGGGACTTTTTTTAGAAAATATAGAAGTTTTCTTTGAATCAGAACAAGCCGAGCCAAAGGTCGAAAATCGGAAAAGAGAATACGGATTTGCGCTTAAGTATCCCGACCAAATTTTAATTTTTTTTGAAGAAAATCCGAAGCGCATCCAACTCGTTTCATCAAGCCCGAGAAACGGGAAGATTCGCTCTCTGCCAATACAAGTCTGGAACCTCGTTTTCGTTTTCAGGAATATTAAAAGATCGAGAGAGTGCGTGGTAACTTTCGCCGAACGAGACATATCCACAACTTCCGATAATACATATTATGTCTCATAAAATGGAGTTTACGATTAAACTTACCCATTCATCCTTTACACATCGTACTCAATACATGCTTTACAAAATGAAACGTAAATATTTAAACGCGTGAGAATCTTCGTGGAGATCAAAAAAATTCAATATCGCATTTGGGCGGATTCGGATGACGTTGCGAAAGAAAAAATGATCTTCGATAAGGAGAACTCCCATTCTCGATCAAAACCAAAAATGAGAGACTACAGTTCTTTTAGTAATATTGACCTAAGGTGATGGTAACGATGGTTTTTCCGTTATCTTTTTTGTTGATGCATTCACACTTGATCTGTGCAGATTGACTATAGTAACCCTGGGATGCCGAAAAGCCTGGTGCCGCCTTACAGCTCTTATAGAGTCCCTCATTCACCAAACGTCCGCAAGCTTCTTGGATTGCCGCCGCCGCGTCACTTGCTTGTGAGGAAATCTTTCCCGGAACTAAGAAACCTAATAAAATAAGAGTTAAAAAAAACGCCGTTTGTAACCACTTTTGAAACACTGAAATTCCCCCGCTATATTGAACTGAAAATAGATAAAACTCTCGTCTAAATTTTCAAGATATTATTTCCTGAAATTTCGATTTATCAACAAATCTACGGACTAAATTTTCGCTTAAAATAATATAGGAAATCAAAGAACTATGACTTTTCGGAACACCGGATTCTTCATTTGTGTTTTCTCTCTCTTGTTCGCCTTTCCCCTTTTTACGCAGACTCTGCCGTCGACTTCGGACGACAAAACTCTGGAAGAATACAAGGTCAAAAAAAATGATTCTCTAACAAAGATTGCAAAAGAAGTCCTGAATGATCCGGGAAAGTGGAAAGAATTCTTAAAATACAATCAGATACAAAATCCTTCCTTAATCAAAGAAGGAATGGTTTTGAAAGTTCCCTCCCACCTGAGAAAAATCGTGGAGCCGGAAGCACAACCGATCGCTTCTTTGGAAATATTTTTCGGAGTTGTGGAATACGCGATGAAGACAAAAGAAGACGGTCCTTCGATTTGGAAATCCGTATCCAAAAATCAAATTCTTAGGGAAGGAGAAACGTTGAAAACGGGAAACAAATCCGGTGCTTCTTTAGCATTTTTGGAAAATGAAACGAAAGTGAAAATTTATGAGAAATCCAGCTTCTCCGTATCGAAAAAGGGATCTCCTGAAATCTTTTTAGAAAGAGGTCAACTTCAAGCGGACGTGAAATCGTCGCTCCTAAAAAATAAGAAGAATGCGACCGCGCAAAAACTTGTAATCAATACTCCCGTTGCTGTCGTCGGTGTAAGAGGAACGAAGTTCTATGTAGGAAGCGAAGAAGACCAACGAACCGATGTCGGTTGTTTCGAAGGGGTTGTCAATGTGGAAGGCGCCGGTAAAGGCGTGGATGTCAAAGCAGGTTTTGGAACGTACGTGGAAAAAGGAAAACCACCGGTGGAGCCGTTTCCAATTCCAAATAAGATTCAGATTGATAAGGAATTTCAGTCCAAATGAAATCGATACAAATTCTTTGGATCGGACTCCTTTTTTTATCTATCGGGATCTTGAATGCGCAAGGTGTGAACGAATTCGAACTTTCATGGAAAGCGGATTCTTCTTCCGAATCGTATAACGTAGAATTTTCGGATACTATTGATTTTCGAATCGTTCTTCGAACCTTAAACGTAAAGGATAGACGGATTCGATTTTTCCCGGAAGCTAACGAACGTTATGTGAGAATCGTTGGAATAGGAAGAATGAATTCCAAAGGTGAACCCTCCGATTCCGTATCGATCGATTCCTTGCGTCCCTTCGTCCGACTGGAAAGAAAGGCTCCTCCGTTAACAAAGGCCATCATACTATCTCCAACCCAAAATGAAAAATTGGTCTTAGACAATCCAAGCACAGGTAAAAACGGCGTGAAGGTTTTCTTTCGTGTCAATGAAGGCGAATGGAAAGAATACCAGGGAACCATTTCCGGTCTTCAAGAAGGCAAGAATGACGTGGAGTTTTATTCCGAAACCGCGTCCGGAGTAAAGGAAACAACACGTTTGATGGAAGTCGTTCAAGATACGAGAAAACCGGAGATACGGGCTGAAATAGGAAAAGGATTTCGATTGGAATCGATTCCCGTAACAAGAAAGGATCAGGATCTACAAGTGGAAGTCGTCGATCTCGTTTCCGGCGTAGCGGAAGCGGAATTTCTCTTCTTACAAAATGGAAAAAAAGTTCCGGTCAATCCGACGTTTCAAGAAAAGAATCTATATCGATTTCAAATTCCTCAAAGTTTAGAAGATGGAAGTTTTGGAATTCAAATTCGCGCCAAGGATTTCGCCGGAAATCAGGCGGAGGAAACGATTTTTGGAATCATAGATGCAAGTCCGCCGATTTGTAGAATGAATCCGCGGCCACTTTCTGGAAATTTATTGCCGATTCAATCCGAGATTCAAATTCAATGTGAAGATTTGATTTCGGGGATGAGAACCATAACGTTTCAGCAGAATGGAAATGAATTCAGGAATTATGCGGAAGGGCTTGTTTTAGATCCTGGAACGCACAAATTTGAATTTAGAGCGACGGATAAAGTAGGGAACTCATTGATTCTAAAAACTGAATATACGGTTTTAAGTCCTACTCTCAAATCCAACGTGAAAATTCAGCATAAGTAAAGCATCGGAAAATTCGGGGGAATACTATCGATTCCCCCTCCCCTTTTTTCTCTTGCCTTTAACCATCTGCATTTTGTACGCTCAATACTCTCAACTCGGAAGCTTGCATCTTAATTTTAGAGATTTCCTCTTGCAACATTCCGGAATCGTCGTTGATAGCATTGATTTCCGTTCCGAGATGCCCCATCGTTTGGACCATTTCTTCCTGACCCAACATCTGTTCCTTTGTAGAGCGTAGAATCTCTTCCGAAGTCGTTTTGATTCGATTCACTTCGGAAACGAATTTTTGAATGATCGATTTTTGTTCCAGATAAAAGACATTCATTTTATCGATTCTTTCGACCGTATCCAAAATTTTCATTTTTTGATTTTCGGTCATATCGCCCGTTTCCGTAGACGCGATCCGCGCTTCTTCGATAAATTTGCGCGACTGGTTTACGATTTCAGAAATGGACTTCGCGTTTCCGGAAGTAAACTCTGCGAGTTTGCTTACCTCGTTCGCCACGACTGCAAATCCACGTCCTGCCGCTCCCGCGCGAGCCGCCTCGATCGAGGCGTTGAGCGCCAAAAGATTGGTTTTATCCGCAATCTCGCTCATGATCCGATTGATTTCGTCGACTCTGTTGAAAGAATTCGTGATGTCTACAAGGTAGGATTTCGTTTTTTCGGCGGCGATCATCACGTTTTCCATATCGACTTTATTTTCTTTAGCGAATACGGCGAGCGCCTCGCTCAGGGAAGCGCTGTTTTTTAGAATTTCTCCTAATTTTTCGGAATCGTTTGCGAGTTCTAAGAGGCTTTTGTTTTGAGTTTCGATCGAATGCGCGGTGTTAGTCGAAGACGCGGATAATTCCTCGAGAACAGCATTCACTTCTTCCAGTGCGGCCGCTTGGGATTCCATCTTTTGACCGGTACGATTGATAAAGTCCGCGAACTTTCGAATGGAATTCTCCAAACTTTCGGCGGAGTTTTCCAGTTTCATCCGATCCTCTTTGAGATTGGAAAGAATGATTTGAGAATCTTCGTACAGTCTGGATCCTTCGTCTGTAAGCTTTGCAAATAAGCTCATCAATTGTGCTAAGATCACACTTGCAGTAAAGACAAAGGTTATCTTTACGATCTGAACCGAAAAAATCATATGACCCGGAATTTTTGCGAGTTCCGGATTTTCCGTCAGGACCATTCCTCCCTTCCATGCGACAAAGATGGAAGCCGCAATTCCAAGAGCAGAGAAAACTCCTACCAAAAGAACAAAGCCCCTCTGACCTAAAAATGAAGAATAAATCATTACATAAAAGTAAATAAAGAAGATCAGCATATTCGCTAAAATCCCGGAAGATACGGCCGGCTCGATCGAACAATCTGCTATGAGCGTAAGGGTAAGAATATTGACATCCAAAAGAACCAACGTTTTTTGAAATCGAACTCCTACTTTGCCGGATCGATGAAGAATGAATTCCAAGATACAATAACTCGCCATAAGCGCCGTACCGATAATGTGCGCGATTACTTGTGTAGGATGATTTGTTTTTGAAACGCTGATGAGAGTGAGACTGAAAAGAATCACCAGACCAAGTCGAATCCGATTGATTACGACTGCCCCATCGTTCCAGATCTGATGAATCGAAGATTTTTTGGATTGAGACTCAGTCCCCATGAGAATTCTCCTTTGAAGAAGTTCATCCTAAGGGGGGTGACTAAAAAGAAAAGCAAAAACTTGCAAATTATATATTGATACGCTGAAACCCTTAGTAAAGTAAATTCAAAGGATATAATATGACAGGAGAATGAGGGTAAAGGATTCCTAACGTTTCTTGGAGAGAAGTCTTCTTTGCAGGATCCATTCGTAGAGATTTTGACCAGTTTCCTTCCTGGTAAATTCGGAACTGTGAAAGTATTTTTGGTCCGGGTCGGAGTAGACAAGGTCCGTTTCGAACGTTTCGTTCTCTCGAAGGCTTGCGATGGATCTTTTTGTTTCGCTTTTTGTAACGAGATGAACGTAAGATAACGTTTGATCATCGTTTTCGGGCTTAATCCGAGAAGGGAGTTTTATTTTTTTAAGACCAAGTGATCTTAGATATTGATAGAATTTGCGATCTTTTTGAGAACGGATTCCCACGCTTGAAAACCAAAGTTCAAGTTCATTCTCCCCTGTTAGCGGATTGAAAATCTCGGTCGATGCTCCTTTTTGAATCAAGTATTTTGCGAGTTCATATTTTCTTTCGAGAATCGCGATGAGAAGCGGAGATTGATAGTACGCAAGACCCTGGCCGGAGGGTTGGTCCTGTCTATAGCCGCCGATATTCGGTTTTGCACCGGCGTCTATTAAGATTTCCGCGACTTCCTTGTTCGGGGAGTGACTGAGTGGTGTATGGGTTGCCGTAAAAAAATAGTCCTTTGAAATCAAAACGCCATCTATAATCAATAGTGATTCTTGGGGACATCCTTTCGAGCGGTAATTGGGATCGGCGCCTTTCTGAAGAAGAATTTTTAGGATTTCCGTTTTTTGGTAACGTGATGCGATGGAAAGAGGAGATTCACATTCTTCCCTTTGATTCCAATCGGAATCTTTATCCAGAAATACGATGACTTCTTCCGTTTTGCCTTTTTGTATCAGTTCTCCAACGGTTGCGGAGCAAACATTCAAAGTAAGAATGGGAAAACAAAGATGAAGAAAGAAAACGAGACAATTTTTACACCGAAACGTATTTTGAAATGACGAAAGTAAATTAGAAAATTTGAAACTGATTCTTTGCATAAGAATGGCTCGATGAATTTAACTAAAATTTATCTTCCTTTGCTACGAGGTTTTCATCGACTTAGATCGGCTTTCATGAGACGAGAGAGTTGATCATTCGTGAAAATATTGAACACAACTGCCATTCTACCGAGACCGTTCGGCTTGGTAGAAATTCTCAGGGAAAAAATATTCATTCTTTTTCTTACGGAAAAACCAAACCGGAAAGTAATTTTTCAAATTCTTCTTTTTCGAGATCAAAACGATTTTCAAGTGTATAGGTTGTGAATTGGATCGAACCCTTTGGACTACTGGCAACGAAACTATAGAAAATAAATTTCATTCCGCTAAATAAGGCCGTATATTTTACGAACTTACCGGGTTTGCCGTTGATCTTACAATCCACAACGTCGATCAAACTTGCATTGGGATCGATGGCTCGTGCATTGACAACCAAGAGTTCAGGAAAGGATTCCATGGGAATTTCCAAACCTTCAAAGATGACCATCGCATAACCGGTCCTCTTTTTATTTTCAAATTCAAATTCCGAAACCTTATTGGATTTCTGCCCGGAGCGATTCCACTTTTTTGAATTGAACCAAAGGCTAAATTCGCCCGTTTCGCTTTTGAGTTCCGTGTCCTGCTCTTCCGATCGTGTCAAAGTTACGATGGATCCGCTTTTTGGATTTTTATTCTTCTCAGAATTTTCATTCGCGAATTTCCAAGTAAAATCCGGATTTAAAATTACCTTTTTCCCACTCTTGGTCGTGGCTTCTTCTGAATATAAAGAAAAGATAGTGATCAAAGATACGAACGCGAGAATGTTTTTTTTCATTGTAGGACCTTTCGAATTAGGATCGAATTTTAATTTCTCAAACTACTTTTGAATTCGATTCTGAAAATCGAAAAAGAAGCTAAATTATAAAAAAAAGACAGGTTCGTTTAAAAATAAAAAATGGGCCTTGTGAAATTGATTTTCCGTTTGGCTGGATGCACGATTTTTTTTCACTTTCACGATCAAATTCGAAAGGTCCTTTCCAGCACTTTACCTTGAGAATCTGCTTTGTCGTAGGTCCGACGGTTTTTCCGTAAAAGTCGCGCGCCCCACCCAAGGTACAAACCGGAGACATGGGTAACAAAATAGACCGGGAACATAGGTAACACTCAAAATGCTGGCAAAGGAGGAAA